>CAZWHE010000211.1:0-5365 GCA_964633825.1 uncultured Phycisphaerales bacterium
GATGGTGGTATAGTCAGGCCCCAGCTCGCTCTTCACGGTGATGGCCTTCCCGTTGAAGTCGATGTTCTCCATGTAGATCCCCGGCCGGACGATGATCGTGTCTCCGTTTACTGATGCGTTGATGGCGTCCTGGATCGTCGGGTAATGGTCGGGGACGTAGATCGTGGCGGCGTGGGAAAGCCCGGCGAGCACGAGCAGACAGATGATGCAGCGATTGATTTCCCTGAACATGAAAGATCCTCCTCTCTCGAATCCAGTTTGATAATCCGGCAATCCCTCTGGCCGGTCTCTGAAACCTGATAACAACGGACCGCTGTCCGTTGGATAAATTCGAGAAGTGAGCACCCGAGACACATTTCCTGTGCCGATTTCTATACCTGCCGCTGCAGCAAAAGGTAACGTGGATTTCACCATTAAAAAGACAGCAGTTGAATACGTGCTTCTCACGACATATAATCGTTTCACAGGAAAGTGATTACAGGGATGACACAGATGCGGATTGTCCTGTTGTTGGCTGCCGGGCTCGTTCTTCTCCCTTTGGGGACAAAGGCCGTGAAGGAGACCGTGCCTTCCGGGTTGGAAGAGGGGATTTTCGCTCTGTCCGGCAAAGACCGTTCGGGAGAAGCGCCGTGCACCCTGTGCGGGGGCGACAGCTGGATCGACTGCGAGCGATGCGAAAAAAAGGGCAAGTTCAGGAAGGTCTGCTCGCGATGCAACGGCAAGAAGACCATGCCCTGTCCGATCTGTCGCAGCAAGGGCCAACTGACCTGCCGGAATTGCGGGGGCGGGGGCAAGATGCACTGGAACAGCGGGGGGTCGGCCCCCTGCAAGATCTGCTCGAAGGGAAAGATCTCGTGCTACTATTGCAGCCGGTCGAAAAAAGTCCCCTGCCCGGAGTGCAAAAAGGCCGGCCGCGTGGAATGCGTTTGCGGCGCCTGTCTCGGTGCAGGTGGATTTCCCTGCCCACGGTGCGACCCTCCCTCGCCCTGTCCCGTCTGCCGGAAAACGGGCCACATGCCGTGCTTCTTTTGTTTCGGCGAAGAGGGATTCCCTAAAAGATGCGAGAAATGCATCGGCTACAGCGCCCTCCCTTGCCCCATCAACCTCTGCCATGGGGGCCGTCTGGCTTGTGATAAATGCAGCGGAATGGGCCGGATCAGGTATGTCATGCGCGGTTCGGGAACCAAGGCCGGGACGCAGAAGTGCGATGACTGCAGGGGAAAGGGCTGGTCCAAATGCGATGACTGCAAGGGAAAGGGCAAGGTCCCGTGCCCGGCCTACAAGGGCGTCGAGCCCTGCGCCGACTGCCGCAATGTCTACGGGCGCGTCCCCTGTACTTTCTGCGACATTGCCGAACAGGGAAAATGACGCGCGGCTTTTTTGATCCCGCCTCCTCTAATTCTCGCCTTTGTTGACGTAATTGCCGAATTGGTAGAGATCGTTCCTGTCCGCGGCCATGGAATAAGCCTTGTCAAGGAGTGATTTGGCGTGGCGCTGTTTTCCCAACCCGGCGTAGGCGGCGGCCAGAGCGGTCAGTGTATAGTCGTTCGGGTCGAGCTCGGTCATGAAGAGGACATGGGGGAAAGCGGCTTCCATTTCCTTGGGCGAAAAACCGAGGGCGAGATAAAGCCAGTTCGTTGCGGCGGGCTGGTGCGCCGGATCGAGAGAGAGCGTTGTGGCGTAACTGTAACGCGCCAGGGCCGACAGGTTTTCGACAAGGCTCTTCTGCAGCCTGGCCAGGGCTTTCTCCGCGGACGTGGCCATCCGGCTCTCTTCCTTCTCATCGAGCATTGAAGCGAAATCACAGGCGACCTCGTCCTCCTTTTCCTCGAAATCTCCCGACTTCCAGATAGCCACAAGGGCGTTGTACGCCGCGAGTCCCGCATCATAAGAGGAGACCTTGTCGTGCGTCTCTTTCAAGAATTCTTCCAGGATGCGGTAGACCTCGGTCACGGCGAAAGCGGTCTCGCGCTGGTCGTACTTCATGCACCTCGCCCTGGACAGGATGCACCAGGCCTGGTCGAGAAGGCGGCGGGATCCGCCGGTCTCTCCTCCGTCTTCCCCGTCGCGGCGGGCCAGCTCCTCGCCTTCCTTGAGCGCTTCGATCTTTTCGGCGAACCGGATTTCTTTGGATCGGCTCACAGCGTGATCGAGGCATTTTTGGATATACTCGGCCCGGTCCCGACCTTCAGGAGGCACAAGCTCCTTCATCACGTAATCGGTCCACAAAGGCTGCAGCTTGTGTGCCGGGCCGAAGGTCTCCCGGAAGAGTGAGTTCGTCACTCTTTCCAACTCCCCCTCGTTCTCTTCCTCATCGATTTGAGAAGCGCTCTGTCTGAGCTTGCGAATGAATCGGCCCAGCTTGCCTTTCATGTCGGGGTTGTTGTGAAGGTAGTGGATCCACGACCAGGCGGTGGCGTATTCGCGGAAGCGGAAACTGTCCTGGGGTATGCGCATCAGCTCGTCGAGCGGGATCGCTTTCTTGTTCCTGATGTCGTTCCGAACGGTGAAAAGACAGCGGGCGGCGTAAGGGCCCGAGCGCTCCGGTCCGTCCGCCGCGAAGTAGCAGGCCAGGCCTTCGTTCAGCCAAAGGGCCGGTGCGGATCCTTTGAGACAGTGCTTGACCAGGAGGTGGGTGCACTCGTGTTTGGCCGTGTTCAGAACATTTTCCGTGTCATAGGGCTCATCGTGGAAGCAGAGGAGGGAATTGCCGTAGCTGAAGAATCCGTTCGAATGCTCGCCGCTCGCTCCCGTGCAGCGGTTGTAGAAGCCGAGATAGTCGCTCCGCTTGGAAAAGATCACCACATCGATGCCGATCTCGGTTTTGGTGATCGAAAAAAAGCCTTTGAGCCGGTCGTAATACCTGTTCATGGCTTGAGAGAAGAAGCTGCACCGGTCCCTGCCCACGTCGGTCCAGTATTGAAAGCGGAACGCTTTCTTCGCCATCTTGAAGTCGGCGCTCCGCCTCTCCTTCAGGAGCCTGCGCCTGCTTCCCGCTGTCTGAGTCGAGTCGGGCAGGGGAAGCGCGGCCGCCAGGGATGGGGGAAGGGCGTAGACCCACCCGTCTCCCTCGGCTTTCTGCATGACGAGGGCGCGGGCTTCGGCGCTGGCCGGCTCATAATTGAGAACGAGATTGACCTCGCGGAGCATCTCCCTGATGAAACCCTTTTGCCGGCACCACCGGGCCAGCTCGAGGCGGGCGGCCGTGTCGGTGCTGTCGAGCTTTTGGCTCTTTTCCATGTAAGAGTGCTCGAGGTAGCGCCTGGGATCGGACTGGGCTGCGGCATGATCCTGCACAATGCACAGAAAGCCCAAAAGACAGAGGATGGTCAGGGGTTTCTTCACCGTGCCCGGATGATAACTCTCCGGAACGATGCGGACAAGCGTAAAGAACACGCCTTTTGAGCGCGGGCTGTAACCGGGCTAGATCCCAAAACCCAGAAGATAGGACATGATGGGAAACTCGCAATTGTAGTTCGAGCAGACGGCCACCCTGTCGAGAAGAAGCGCCTTCTGGTTCGTGACGATCTTCGAGATCAGGTCGATGCAGTACTTGTAAGTGGATTCGTCCGACGACTTGGTGCTGATGAAATCGAGGAGCTTCCTGGCCGTGTTCAAGTCTCCCAGATGCATGAGGCATCTGGCGGCAATGGCTTTTGAGCCTTCGTCGTTGTTCGACTTTGTCAGGACGGCGATCAGCTTCGGAACGGAAGCGCGGTCGTTCAGGAGGCAGAGGGACATGGCGGCCTGGTCGTGAACAGGTGGAAGGTTTTCCTCGAGCAGCGCTTCCCGCAGCGGCGGGATCGCCGATTGATCGCCGATCATCCCGAGGGCCATGGCGCAGTAACCGCGGAAATAGGGATTACCCCCGTCTTTCACGCACTCGATGAGCTCCTCGACGAACTCCCGTCCCCCGGCGAGTCCCAGCCCGAGGGCGGCGGCGGATCGGATGGAATGGTTGCGGCTTTTCCTGAACCGCGTTGCCAGGATTTCGGGAATCTCTTTTATTCGCTTCTTCGAGAGCGCGATTCCGAGTCCCAGGGCGGCCCAGGGCTGGTCCGAAGTGACTCCTCTTTTCAGAACCATCTTGAGCTTCTTGATCGCCTCCGCTCCGCCGATCTGACCGATGGAGACGAGAGCAAAGCCCTTCATCGTCGGATCGGCCGCCTGGCTGAAACTGTCAAAGATCAGGTTGACGACTGCATCATCGCCGCTCGCTGCGAGATGTCCCGAACCGAGGGCGGCCGACTGGCGGACGGCGGCGTACTTCGAAGAGAGGCATTTCATAATGTGGTGCAGGGCGATGGGGTTGTTCGTCACGCCCAGGGCGGTCTCCGTTGTGCTGAGGAGCCTGTAATCGACCTTTTTCTTCCGGCCGAAGCTCACCAGGAACCGGACGGCTTCATCGCTTCCGATGAGCCCCAGCCCTCCGATCGCCATGGCCCTGACCTCTTCGCGGAACGAAGAGTCCTGGGCGATGTCCTTGAGAAGGGATTCGACTGTGTTGGCGCCGTTGGAATCCCTCAGCGCCAGCGACATGACGGCAAAGCCCTGTATGTATGACGGTACGGATGATTTGCCCACGAGCTTCTTCGCATGATCCGTGTTGCCGGCGATTTGAAGGAGCGTGAACTGCGCCTCCCGGGATTTCAGGAGGCCCAGTGCCAGAACGGCCGCACAGCGCACGTTCATGTCGGCATCCTTGAGCATGCCGACGATCTTTGGAAAAGAGACCTCGTCGTTGAGCCTTCCCAGGCCGATCAAAGCAGCCCTTCTCACGACGGCCGATCTGTAGTTCAGAAAGAGCCGCAAAGTCTCGATGCCGCGGTCTCTGAGCTTGAAAGCGGCTGCCTGGATCGATTGTTCCGGATCAAGGGAGGGTGTTATGGGGTTGCGGTAGGGCGCATCGGGATACTTGAAAAACCGGTATCGATTGCGCGCCCACCAAAACTCCCAGGAGCTGGTCTGTGTTGCGGCCCGGTTCCGCTTTGTGAAAGAGCCTCCTCCGCCTGGAAGTCTCGGGCCGGGGCTTGCTGTTGCGCCGCCCCGAATACGCGGGCCTGCTTTTCTCGGAGGAGCGGACGGGGTAGGGCCTCCCGTACTGGAACCACCGGGTTTAGCGGGTGGTTTGACGCCCGGGGGATTTGGGTTCCCAGGAGTGGAACCGCCGGAACTACCGGGGGGGTCCGGGGGGTCGATAGGGGGACCGTCATTTGTTTTGGGAGGATATTTGGGAGGGACATAACCGCCGTGGGCCATGGATGGCTCTACGATCAAAAAGGATGCAACAAAAAACGTGATGAACGCGGCAAGCCCGATGAGAACGATTGAATTCCCGACACGAGAGATCTTCATCTTTGTCCTC
>CAZWHE010000212.1:0-5265 GCA_964633825.1 uncultured Phycisphaerales bacterium
GTCATCCCAATCTCCAACGGCTCCCCACCATTGAGGAATCACTTCAACGAGACGGTCGCTGCCATTAAAGGAGACGCAGTCCTCGTCCCCGCTGGCGCAGGAAAATATCTTATACTGGCCAGCGTCGAGATCACCCTTGATTGTAAGAATTTTGCCGCTTTGCACAGGGATGCTGCCGCCATTGACGATCCACAGCTTGATGTTGGAAGTGACCGTTGTGTCAACTGATACCTCATCACATGTACCATCAATATAAAAAGTTACTTCTGGATCTCCGGAATCATTATAGTCATCGACGGCATCGGCAAGATCGTTTTGGTAATCTGCAAGGCGGACAATATTTTCTCCTTTTATATTGTCAATTTCCCATATTACTGTATATGAGGAATCTTTTAGTATCATTTTATATGAATCACAAAGATAGACGGGGTCCGAAGCCTGTCGTGTGTCACGCTATTTGAGACAGGCATCCCACGTTTCATGAGACCGCAATGAAGAGCCCGTTTCCATAGGGAATTTCGCAGATCAGCCTTCCTTACAATCGAGACAAACGCTGAAGCGCAACTCTCCCCACGATCCCCTGTTCACAACGCGCATCTTGGTACGGACTGCACAAAGCTCGAGTTTTTTCACCGAAAGATCGGCGCAGTAAAGAAGGAAGTTTTTGGCCGAGGTATAGGCCACCAGAAGCCTGTAGGGACGGCTCTCGAAGAGAAGGTCGATGCGGACCTGTGGAGTGCATTCGTTGCGGTCGGGGCATTGCTGGCAGAGCTTGTCCGGGGGGCGAAGAGCCTTGATAGCGTCGAGAGAGCGACAGAGGGGGCGTCGGCCACGGTAGAGGGTGCGTGCAGCGCCGTGGTTGAGGATGCGGCACTCCAGGCAGGGCAGGAGCTTTCTGCCATTCTCCACTTCGATCCCATAAGGCCGTATGGTGATGTAGCGTGCGAGCATACGGTGCAGGATGTCGCGCACATGGTGCATCTGTGGGGTGGACATGGTTTTCTCCTTTCATGCGAGGTCCCAGCGTTGAAGGATCTCATCAAGGCTCAACGGGTTGATCGGGTCCTCTGAGCCGGTTTCGGCCAGGCTCCTGCGAAACAGGGGAACGATGAGGCCCGGGACCCCTCGGCCCCGTTCGAAGAGGATGCGCATCCCCTCCTGGCAGAGACGTTGGGTCTGGTCGGCGCCGAAGTGGTGATCGAGGAATGAGGACAGCTCCTCCAGGGTCAGGCCGGTGAGCTCTTCGCGCACGACGATGCGACGCCACAAGGGGGGGATGGCCTGGAGCCTGGCGCGAAGCAGGGGCATTCCCACCAGGAGGATACGAACGGAGCCCTCGTCGACGAGGTCGCTTTCGACCAGGGCCCTTGCCTCCGACAACGTCTCTTCGGGAAGCTCGTGGGCTTCGTCGAACCAGAGGAGAAGCTGGTACGGTTCGTTGTGCACAGAGTGCACGAGGCCCTGGAGGGTCTCGCTGTGAGAGCGGCGAGTCGGGAGTCTAAGGCTGTTGGAGAGGACCCGAACCAGGCCTGTGGCGTTGAGACGACGGGCGCCGGAGAAGTAGAATACGCGGTAGCGGCACCGGTCCAGTCCATGACGCAGTTGTCGGCAGAGCATGGTCTTGCCGGTGCCGGTCTCTCCGGTAAGGAGCAGGTAGTGGTCCTCATGGCTGCGAAAGGCGTTTTCAAGGGTTTCGAGGGTGTGCACGAAGTCGGCGAAGGGAAACGGTTGGGTCTGGTTCATGGCTGATCCTCCGAATCGGGTTTGGTCTTCCGGGCTGCCCGGATAAGTCGGTCGAGGTGGCCGAGATAGGTTTTGAGGGGGCGGTTGGGCCCGAGGGCGCGTCGCGTCTTCTCGATGGCCTCTCGAAAGGGTTGTGCGGGCAATGGACCTCTTTGTCGATAGAAGGCCTCGATGAGAGTGGCCTCACGCTCGTCGATGGGGACGGAGCGTTCGAGCAGGCGTGCGAGCTCGCGAAAGACTTCCGGCAGTCCGAAGCCGGGTTGGGCGTTCGGGCGGGTCTGCCCTCGCCAGAGGTCGAGAAGTTTCTGGAGCTGTCCGGTGCCCCGTTTTTCTATGGCCTGTTCGTGCTCGAAGGGACGTTTTTTAGTGAAGGGCTCCAGAGGGATCTGGTGTTCGTCGTCGATCACGACGAAGGCCTCATGCTTTTCGACCGGGTCGTAGCGAAAGCTGCATCGTCTGCCCGCATAAAGAGCGGGGACACGGAAGAGTCCTGTGGGCAGGGCCACTTGCCCGGTTTTGGAATGGCTCTTGGCGTCGATGGAGATCCGGAATGCCCGGAGGAGGTCGTTTGCGCTCATGCGTCGATTGGAGATGCGAGCTGCAAGGGCCTGGGCGGGAGTCATCTTGATTTCACGGTGCCAGTGTTGGTTGTAGAAGATATCGATCGTGGCCTGAAGCAGGGCCTCGAGGTGTTCGAGGTCGACGACCTCTTGTTGTGGAAGCTCTTTGACGAACCACCGCTTGAGCGCCCTGTGATAGGCCTCGATCTTTCCTTGCGCCTCGGCGTTGCGCGTCTTGACCCAATTGCGGTGTAGCCCCAACAGGGCAAGACCGGCGCGGAAGGCCTTCGAGTCGTATGCCGAAGCGCGGTCGAACTGCATCCGTTCGGCCATGCCCCACTTGGATGCAGCCAGGCGAAAAACTCGTACGGCGGCTTCCAGACTCTCGGAGAGGGCGATGATGGCGGCCAGGACGTAACGGCTGTAATCCTCGAGGATCGAGAGCACGTGGACCCGTATTGTCTCGCCGTTTGTGAAAGTTAGGGCAAAGGGCCCCTTTCCATCTAACTGCCAACTGATATGTGGCCTGTCGGTCTCGTACAGATCGCGCAGCTTTTTGCCCGTGCCCTTTCGGCGCCGCAAGATTCCCTGGAAGGCAGGGTGTGCGAGAAGGTCTCGGCTGAGTGTGGATCGGCTCATGGGCCGCTCTCCGAACTCGACCTCAAGGTAGAGCATCAACTGGGTGAGCGAGCGATCCGATTGCTCGTAGAGCAGCCCCAAAGCGTAGTCCACATATACGGAACGGTCGTCTCGTGGGAGTCCCTTGTCTTTCCTGGTCTTCGGCAAAAGCCCCGTAAAGCCCTTCTCGCGGTAATCGTTGAGCCAGCGAAACAGAGTGCTTCTGCTGATCGGCTTGCCGGTGGCCTCGTCGCCGTCGTCTTCTGAACAGGGCCAGAACACACCTCGCTTGGTCCTCTGCTTGAGGAGGAGGCGTTTCTGCTGAATTGAGAGACTTTCATCGAGTAGAGGAGAGATCATTTCGTATCGCCAGGTGGCGATCTCCCATGGATCGGACATGGCAACCTCCGTTTTCGTAGCGTTTGAGGCCAAGATGCCATAAGCGCTGAATCAACGAGTTCAATCGCCGTGCAGTCAATCCCGGTTCGAAAGCCCAGGCCGAACGAGTTGCCCAAACCGAGGATGAGACGATTGAGTTCGGAGAGCATCCATGGGGTCTTTGCGCCGAGAACAGCGCACCAGAGCAGAAATCGTCTGCATGCCTCGAGACGCTCCCGACGTGCCTGACTGCGGTAGCGCCGGGGGTTGACCGAAAAAGGCTCTTGAGGCGGGTTCTTCAGAGCCGCAAAGCGACCTTCGAGCTCGGCCTCGATCCTGGCCGCGGGAAGCGCTTCGGGGATCTCCCCCACGGTCCGCCCCAGGCACCAGGCTCCCAGACCCTCGGTCCAGCCGTGCAGGGTGGTGTGCGCCGGGGTGCGTTCGCCATAGAGCTTGCTCCAGACCACGGAACGCAACGAAAGGTGTCCTTGGTTGTACAGGCTGACCGAGAGTTCGATCACAGTCAGGCCATAGAGCTTACGCGCCAGGATGTCTGCAGGAAGGACTCGGCATCGGCTCTTGCACACCGGACATCTCGCCAGGGCGATCTCGACGGTGCGCTCGACCACCACGAGCATGCTGTAATCATCCCGTTCGAGGACGAAAACCGTCCTGTCCACGGTAGAGCCCGTCAGCTCCAGCGCCACCGGAGGGCCCGGATGGGAATCATCCGGATACTTCGGACAGAAGGTCCCGGCCAGGTACTTTCCGAGAAGGTCTTGCTTCAGGAGGGTTGAGTAGATATCATGCAGAACTGCAACTGTGACCGGGATGAGAAGCCTCGAGGACAGTTGTGCGAAGGGGGCAGGCCTTTGCCCCCTTCTCTTTTTTTTACCAGCTATCTTCCAGCTATCTTATAGAATAGATTCTCCACCGGGAAGACCCGACGAATACCCATCCCTGCCTGTTTTTCGCTGCTGATATAAATCGAACTCCCGGTGAGTAGTAGTGAGCAGAAGGCGTGAGGAGTGATGTCTTATTTTTCTTTCATAATCAAGAATAGAGGGCCCGTGAGGAGTGTGTCTCAGAGAACGTGAGATTCGAGGTCAAGAGTGCGTAAAATGCGACAAGCTTACTTCCTGGTCGGAGGAGAGAATTCTCCATATATGATTGCCCACGTGTTTGAGAGAAGTCAGCATTGTCTAGCTTGAGTCCGGAAATAGGATGCTGCTGTTATCAGTCAATAGCGCTTATTTTATTGTTAAGTCTAAATAATAAAATGGATGATAATACACCCAGATTATATTATAAAGGAAGGGTTTTTGAGTCAAGAGGGAAAAAACACTACTTTTATTGATAAATAAACTCTAAAAGGCCTGGTTTAGAACATCAGCTAAATCGGGATTGGGATGTCCCTTTTTATTAAAATAGTCTATTTCTAAGGGAGCGGTCTGCCCTTGATTCCCACTTCTACCCGGTAGAGGCGGCCGGTGAACCCATAGCAGTAAAGGGAGTAGGGATCGAAGGGATCGGCCCCGAAGGCGATGTTCGTGATGATGTCGCCCGGCATGTCGACAGAGAAGAACTCACTGAACCTGCCGTCCGGGGTATAGACGAAGACACCGCTGGTCAGAAGGCCCTCCATCCCGCCGCATCCGTGGATCCCTGTGAATACCACGTAGAGGTTCCCTTCCACATCAAAGGCCAGGCCGTCGCCCGCGATTGCAAATCCTTGGACAAGCGTCTCGATCTCGCCTGGTTCTCCGTCCGGCCCGATGGCCACGCGAAACAGGCCGGCCGGGATGAAGGGGCCGCTGCAGAAGAGGGCCGGGTTCTCGATCGTGATGTACAGGTGGCTATAGTCATCGCTGAAGGCGAGCCCGTTCGGCCCTGGGATGGCGAGGAACTCACTTGTTTCACCATCCAGGGGGGATATCCGGTAGATCATGTCGGCACAGCTTGCCGA
>CAZWHE010000213.1:0-5010 GCA_964633825.1 uncultured Phycisphaerales bacterium
GCATCGGATATCACACCATCTCCCCCCGCTTTCTCTCCGAAACCTTCTTGGATCAAAGGAGCCGCAGTCCGCTCCATGCAATTCGATTCATCTTCAGGAGAGAATCGGACGGACCATAAACGATTCCGTTCCTCATGATCGGTGAAAACCAAGCCTTTCTTCGAATACCAAACAACAGGACCGCGGAGAAAAGAATCGGTCCTCAAGAGATCCCCTTCCCGCCAATCTTCATCGATCACCTCGACCGCCTGCCGGATACCGTGGACAGCGTTCCGGATTCCCGTGGATCCCAGCAAGTAAAAGAAGGAGATCGCAGCGATCAGGAAGATCATTGTGTAACGAGCCCCGTTCCACCGAAGACAGGCAATCCCCCTTCCAACAAGAACCAGAAAAGGCGCGGCAACAAAAAGAAGGCGCCGCTCAGGAAACAGTCCCTCCATCGGAACGGCAAATCCGAGGCAGAACATGAATGGCAGAATAAAAGAGAGAAAGAGGAGAAGCGCCCCTTGTTTACCGCGGGAATCACTTTTTTCAGCGGGTCGGGCCAGCGCTTTCATCTGAAGTTTCTCCGGAAGAGGCCAGGCCCTGATTTTCCAGACGGAAACAAATCCCAAAAGAGCGGTTGAAATAAAAATCCCGAGAAAGAGGAACTGCATACCCTGTAAAAAAAGATGGACCAAATCCTCTTCCCCGCCGTCACCGGTGGAACCGATAATTCTCCCGCGGATCGATTCCGGCTCGAAGCCCGGCGGCGCAGAGGAGACGGCAGGCGTCAGCGGCGACCAGGCGTGAAGCCGGCCGAGGGAAATATCGGTTATGAGATAGCCCGTGTCGTAACCCGTGATCTGTTTGACCGGCAGGAGGACGAGCGCATCATCGCCGTGACCCGCGCGAGCCGCGTCGACATCGGCCGTACCGCTCGATGCCGACAGAAAAAGAATAACGGCCAAGATCGTTCCCGGTACGAGGGTGAACGCCCACGCGAACAACAATCCGGGTTTGTTGCGGCCGCGCATTAATAGAACGACCAGCTGGGCTGCCGCAAAAAAGGAGATCCAGAGGTTGACGGCCGCGGCCGCCGCTGCGACAAGAGAACAGAGAACAATGCGGCCCGTACCGCCCTTCTCGAGAACTTTGAGAAAAAGGAGGAGCCAGGCGGCCGATAGGGCGACCTCCAGGCTCAAGGGGTGGATTTCAACAGCCGCGCTGCAGAAAAGGGCGGAGACCGCGGCGACGATCCCGGCTTCCACCGCCCCCTTCCCGCCGAAACTTTCTTTTGCCAGTTGATAGATGAGCCAGACAGCTGCAAGGGAAGCAAGGAGGGGGAGCAGGTGCAGCCAGATTTCATTCCGGGAGACAAGGCTCCACAATCGAATCAGGGTGCAGAAAAGAAAAGATCCCGCCCAATCCGTCACCGGCCTCAATAGCCAGACCGTTTCTTCATGCCAGAGATCGGCTTTCGGGAAATGGACAAGCCGGCAGGCCAGGGCCAGAAGCAGAAGAATCCGGAATACGCCGCCTTTTCCCTTCATTTTTACGGTCCTGTGAATAGGGGGAACAGGCTCGAAATATAATGGAGAGGCGGTTTCGGGTCAATTCGCGAATCAGGGTCGATACCTGATCATGTCATCGAAATACGTCGTTTGGGGAATTCCCCAGGGATCCTCGGCATAACCACCGATGATATAGATCACGTCTTCTAATTGTGCGTTGAGGGCCGTACCTGTGAATGTCATGGCCCTGCCCTTTCCGATGCCGGGCAGCTTGATCCACGATCCGTTGCTGAGATCGAAAGCTTCCACTGCATCCGTAACGGCCCTCTGCCCCTGGTCAAGAACGAAGCCGCCCACGTTGTAGAAGAGATTCCCGATCAAGGCGCCTCCCTGTCCGTACCGCGCTGTGGGCATGCTGCCGCGATTCACCCATTGCCACGGAGGATTTGCCAAGTCGAGCATGAGGGTCTCTGCCAGAGGCCGCGCATCGGTGGTCACGCCGCCCATCAGAATGATCTTCGAATCGAAGCAGACCACCGTCGCTCCTCCCCTGCCGTCGGGCAACGGCTCGAAATATATCCAGTTGGCGGCGGCCAGATCGTAGATAAGCGTTGTTCTGAGAAGGTTCGCGAAGGGATCCATTCCGCCGGTCACAATAACGAGATCTGCTCCGACGCCGAGAGACGCCAGGTATCCGCTCCCGTCATGATAGTAGACGGCCGACGCACCGTATCGCTCCTCGGGCATGTCGGTCAACACCTCCCACTGAGAGCCCGATGGTTTATAGGGAACGAATCGATAAGCCGATGCCACACCAGTTCCTGTTGCGAGCCCGCTTCCACCGACAAGAACGGCCGTGTTGTCGCCCAGCCGGGCCGTCGAAGTCTCCATGATCGGTCCGGTCGGAACGGGATCCATATTGACCCAGTCATGAAGAACGGGATTGTATCTCACCGTGTCGTCGATCAGCTTGCCGTCTTTGTACCCGCCAAAGAGGTAGAACTTGTTATTGATCACAACCGTGGAGCCGCTGCTCCCGGCAAAGGTGAGTGGGATATTCGTTTCGATCCGGACGGGCCTGTACTCGACGGCGTTTGAGAATCTGACTTCATTGGATGCGCCGTTATGCCAGTCGGGGGAACCGTCGTAACCGCCGATCAGATAAACAGAGCCATCGACAGCGCCGGAAAAATAGCTGTGCCTCGGGATCCCCATATCCCCTTCCTGCTCCCAGACTTCTCCGGGGATGACGGGATCATAAGATTCGACAAGCCCCGTTGTCGTCATGCCCGCAACAGGATCTTCGATGAAACCTCCGCACATGTAAATTCTGTCGGAGACAACGGCGCCCTTCACACCCGATCGCGGATTGAGCATCGGATCGCGCGGCGTCCAGACATCGGTGAGGGGGTCGTATTCCAACACCTCGTCCAGCAGGGTTCCCGTATCCGATTCTCCTCCGAGACAGTAGATATTTCCTTGAACCGCCGCTCCGCCGCACATCGCCCTGGCGCTCGGAAGCTGTGAAACCTCGGCGATGAGAGGCCCCCCCATCGAAAGGGGAGTAAACACATAGGCAGAAGAAGACGAGGTCGAAGCCTCAAAGCCCGTGCGGCCGCCGAAGAGATAAATCTTTCCGTCCGCTTGGTTATAGGAGCATGTGCTCAGATAAAGCGGTTTGGGAATATGGAGACCGAGAACGGTAACCGCCGTGATTTTGAGCGTAACGGGGTTGATGTCGCAGCGTATGATCCTGTCATGGATTGTCCCGCCATCGTTGCATCCGCCAAAGAGATAGACGGCATCGCCTGCAGGATCGAGCGCGGCCGACATACCGTACATCGGTTGAAGGAGCTTGTTGCTCGGATTCTTCCAGCAGTCGATGTCGCTTCCCTCGTGAACGGGATCAACCGACGTGTCGAAGCCCCAGATCCCGTCGCCCACTTTGTACTTTCCGCTGGCTTCGCTGTACTTGATCCCTCCGAATATGAAAATCTGATTTCCATACACTGCGGAAGCCCCGCCGAAACCGGCATGCCCGTCCAGCGCGAGCGCGCTCTTGTGCAGAAACGGTTGTGTGGTTTCAAGCAGGGGCGGCGCCGGCTTGTCGATGTCGCTCCACTCATAAATACCGGCACGATAGAGCTTGCATGGATAATCGAGCAACCGGCAGAGAAAGAAAATGACGGACGCCCGAGAGCTCGATGTGGCCGCTGCAATGACATTATTACCGGGAACAAAACCGGATTGATCGAATAGGTTTTTCACCTCGCCCGGGGTGCGCAGCAGTCCCGTGGCCCGGTCGACGGACTCTTGCCACCAGAGGCGCCCCGAGT
Organism: uncultured Phycisphaerales bacterium; assembly: GCA_964633825.1. Taxonomy (GTDB): domain Bacteria; phylum Planctomycetota; class B15-G4; order B15-G4; family CAYZWU01; genus CAZWHE01. The sequence goes on from CAZWHE010000213.1 coordinate 3,830, forward strand.
GAGGGATACGGCCGGCGCGGTCCTGGACTTGAACGGCGGCTTCGCCCGTAAATTCCCACGGGGTCCGTCCATCGATCACGACGGTATTCGAGTTTTCGAGATTATCGAGGAATATTTCAATGTGGTCTTTTCTCGCCAGAATCGCGTTGAGAAGCTGGGCAGCGAAGATCTTTGGAATGATTCCGGCCTGGATCACCGCCCAGGGAGTCCCATCGAGACCGTATCCCTGGGCCAACCACTGCTGGAGCCCGCCATTGATGATATGCACGTCCCGGCACCCCAGATATTCCAACAACCAGAAAAGCCTGGTCACGGACTGGTTTTGAAAGCCTCCGGCTCCATAAAGAACGATCGTATCGGTTTCCTTGATGCCCCTGTTCCCGAGATAGTTCTCGATAAACGCAACGGAAGGGAAAGGAGTGGGCGGTTCGGGAAGAATGTCTTCACTGTCGATCCAGATCGCATTCGGAATGTGCCCCGAGTCAAAATCAGCCACGGAACCGCGGCAATCGATCAAAACGATATTGAAAGCACCACCATCGATAATCTTCTTGAGGTCATCGACGGAAAGGAGAAGATCTCCCCCCGCTTCATTTTCCCATCCGGTACCGCCGCCGATGCTCAGCGAGACGCCGATTCCTCCTGACGAACCAAAGCACCCTGCCATGATGAAGACTAAAACAAGAAGAGAGAGTGATTTGACTAGATGTTTATTCATCGCAAAATCCCTATAAACCTTGGCTTGGTTCCGGAAGCCGGTGCTTTGAATTGGAAAGAACTGTCCGATTCATAAAAAATAAAAGAACACTTGCAGAAGGAAAATCATGCAAGCTGAATTCGACTGGATTAGGATCTATGGAACCAATGTCATTATATCCAAATTTATTTATGTATTCAATAACTATATTTCGCTGGCATGATCGTTGGGACATTTCGCCGCTTTATTAGTGAATGGATTTTACACTTAAAGCTTTAAATGTCAACGTATTAACATAAAATAATATGTGAAGCGCAAGCCTCATTTTTTAATGAACTTGGAATTCCCGATTCAAACTCATTCAACACGACGCCGCTTCCCGCCAAACAGCTTCGACCCGTTTGAACACGGCTCCCCAGGTGAACCGATCTAAAACACCGGGCATGGCTACTTTGGGATCGCCAACCGGGGGTTTTCCCAGAGC
>CAZWHE010000214.1:0-4997 GCA_964633825.1 uncultured Phycisphaerales bacterium
ATTTGCTTTCATCCTTGGCCCGCATGACGATGTTGCCCCCCGAGCCGCCGCCCCCTCCCGGAATCGCCAGGCTCAGACCGGTAATGGTTCCCCCATCGCCGCCTTCGGCATAGACACTGCCGGAAGATCCAACGAGAATGCTGCGTGCGGATTCTATATTTACAACACCGCTGCCCGCACCGCCACCCGCTCCCATGATCCAGCCCGGAACCTGGTACGGCGGCGAAGAAGCGGTTTTGATCGTCCCCGTCAGCTCGGCACCCGAGCCGCCGCCGCCTGCACCGCCGACATCATCGGGTGAAAAGATCTGGAACGTTTCGTCGCCGTCGAAGATGAAATCGGTCGTGGTCAAAATTTTCTTTCCCATTGTACAGCGCCTGAATCGTTACGGTATTGCTCGTGTTGGCCGTGATCGTGAAGAGCCACCCGTCTTTCTCCTTGTCGGGATTGAGCCCGATCAACCCAATGCGATACCCGACATATTGATCGTTGGGCGCGCCGAGATAGTTATCGGCCAGCTGGAGATTCAGAGGGTCAATGCGCGACAGGACATCGCCCGTGGGCCCGGATTTCGATCCTCCATCGGCGCCAAGGCAGTAGGGTGTGCTGAACCCCCCAACGTTTCCGCCCACAGGAGGAAAATCGGGACCCGTTTGACCCGTTTCGCCAACCCCGGGCGTTGAAGGCGGGTTCGTTTGGTCGGGAGCCGATCCTCCCCCTCCGCCCCCGCCGCCTGCAGAAGCGTATGTCGTCGATGTCTGGGCAACGGTGAGCGGCCCGCTTCCCAATCCCTGACGGCTCATCATTCCCACGGGCTCCGTCCCGTCTATCCCTCTCAGGATACCCAGAATATAGGGATCGCCTGTTTCAGCAATCGGAGGAGGAACGGGAAAGCCCGGGTTGGTGGACGGCTGCAGCATGGAACCCCGATAGTAAGGATCGAGGATGTTATCGATCACGCTGATTGTCTTGGTGGCCGGATCCACGTCCTTGACCACGAATGTGGGATGATTCGTCACAACATCCCCGTTTCCGGGTCCCATTCCCACGTTGGGCTGGAGCAAGAGCTTGTTTCCGCTGGGAGTAACGACCGTGTCCAAGTAGTTCTTGACGGCTTGGTATTCAGGCGTGGTCTTGCTGGTATCCTGCAGGACATAGTCGGCAAGCGCGGTGGAGACTCCGGTGATGCCGAAATTGTCGTTGTTGTAAGGTTCATAACCCGCCACGTCGTAGAAAGGCACGGGCAGGCCGTTTGCCACGCTCCCTCCGTCGCCGCCGCTCCCGCCGCCGGCAACGCCGGTCCCTCCCGCTGTTCCGATCCAACCGCCGTATGAGGCGTCAGCGCCGTCCATGACATCGAGGCTTCCGACGAATGCCGTCATCAGGACGGTTCCGTCGATCCTTATCGAACCCGTTGCCTTGATCACAAGCGGCTTGGAATATGCGCCGCCCGGAAGAGAGCCGTCTCCGAGACGGAGCGTCCATCCGTAGGGAAGCCTGAAGCTCGTAAAATTGTACTCTCTCTGCACCCCGCCGATTTCCGTCGGCAGCTCGACAACCTGTGTCCCTCCCGGGATAAAGGCTTCGGGCGGAAGATCGCTGGGCGGCAAGAAAGGCCCGTCGTCTCCGGTGCCGCCGCCCAGACCCGGTCCCAGGAAATAGAAGGGCTGCTCGGGCAGGGGAGGCACGTAATAAGCGCCCCATATACCGGATGTCACGTCGATGTCTTCGTATTCGCTGGATACGAATGTTTCCTCGATGGGCGGCAGAACGATACCCGGATCGATATCGGTATACAAAGCCACCTCATCCTTGGCGCCGATATCATTTTCCCACTCGATTTTGGTCATACCCGAAAGGTCTTCCACGTTCCCCTTGACCTCAATGAAATACTTGGCGTAGTCATCGGGAAACTGGGGAGGCGGCAGCGTGTCTTCCGTAGGAAGGAGGGAGATGATGTCGAACTCGAATTCGACATAGCTCTCGTTTTCGCTTTGGGTCAGGTACCACTTGCCGAGCGCCTTGACACGATCGGAATTAAACGGGGGATCGGCATAATAAAGGATCGATAGAGAAGGAGAGCTGTTGTCGGCGAAATTCACGACCGTTTCTGGCCGGACATGTTCCCCGTCATTACCGATCTTAAAATCGATCCTGATTTTAGGCGTTGTGGAACAACCGGGATTAACGATATAAGCCGGAATCGTCGGCTCGACCCAGTTCTCATAAAGCTCTCCGTATGTCTCGGTCCATACCCCCGGAGGGTTTTCTTCCATAAGCGAAAAACGAATCGGGCGGGGGTAGGGATACTGGGAGAGACCGTCCAAGTCGTAAACATCCTCGTTCGTCCTGAATGCGACGGGACTGCCCGCATCATTGATCGTGATGGTTCTGCCCGACACCGATGTGACGATGTGAACGGCCGGCGGAAGCTGAAATCGAATCTCATAGACGGCGTTCTGCAAAAACCCGTAAGTCACATTATCGGGTGCGAAAAAAGTCTTCGGATGAATGTGAAGCTCGGAACCAAAGACATTGAAATCGACGGAAGCCGAATGGCCGGCCCCATACTGGGCCTGACCCTCGGGGTCATCGATCGTAACGACATTGATGGATAGGTTGCTACACGTCGCAGGATCGATATCCTCGTTGAAATAGAGAATGACCGGAAGGTTCAAACCGATGAGCACGGGAAAGTCACCGGCCGTGGGAGGAGCGGTCGTGTTGCCAAAATTGTCGTCAAATCCGAATCCCGACCCGCCGATACCGAATCCTCCTCCTCCTCCTCCGCCGCCGCTTCCGCCGCCGCAGGAAGCGAGGCACCATACAATCGCCAGGAGAAAGATCCCAGTGCAATGACCTGAAAATCGAAACATGAACAATCGCTCCTTCACCCCTCCGAGTTGATTCCCATCAATCCGGACCAGAGGTTGAATAGACTCTCGCATAGTTTATCGTGGATCAACAGAATGTAAAGTTCAGTATTGCATGTAATCTCAAACACTTACTAAAAATCAACATCCATTGTATCATCGGAATCGTTTAACCAATCTCCCGAGGGTTACCCTCCGCTGATTTCGCTGTAAACCGTATAAGAATGAGACATTTCTTTCCAATTTCTATATGTCTTTTCCAGCTTCACGGTATCATCGAAAGAGGAAGATTTATAAAAAAAAGAGAAATTTCATACTTGTCTAACTTCCTTTAAAAAGGGTACTTAATTCACAAACGGAGTCATGGAGATTCTTCGATGAAAACCCTGCCGATCGTTGTGGCCCTCTTTTTTATCTTTTTCCTGATCATTTCAGGGATTTTCTTCCTGAAACTCAATTCACTCGAAAAGAGACTTCTTCATATACCCGATGAGAAGAGCATCGATCAGAGGCTCCGGAGCATTCGATCCTCCCTTGAAACCTTGGAAAAGGCGCATTTCAAGTCCTACATGACAACATGCGACCGGCTCAGCGCTCTCGAAACAGGTGTTTCACGACCGCACCTCGAAGGATCCCAATCAGTGGAATCCCTCATGACTTCATTGCAATTCGATTACTTTGCCTTCAAAGACACTTTCTCGGAACCCGAGACGAAAACGGTATTGGAGGAACGCCTGGAAAAGACCATTGGCGAGCTTGAAAAAAAGACAGAGGCCGGCGAGGACGCTCTCACACCGCTCTTCAACGAGATCGAGACGAGCGATGACTCGCTCTGGAAAATCTATCTCCTCAGCAATGTGGTCTGGAGAATGGGGCCCGAGTCGAAAGATCGCCTCATGTCCTATACCATGTCCGAAAAAAACGAAGACAATCTAAGAGTCGTGGCTGCTAAGGCGGTGATGAAGAGAGGCGGACGGCGGGAGCTCAAGAAATTCGCCAAGATCCTGGAGAGCCCGGAGGAAAGCCTCACCGTCAAGACAGGCCTCGCCAGGATCTTCCGGGAACACCCCTGTTCGGCCGCTGAACCGGGTCTGATCGAAGGCGTCCGAGGAAAAAAAACAGATGACGGTGAAGGATTGGCGCCTTATCACCCGGAACACCGCTACGCCTGTCTCAGGGCCTTGCGATTTCATGACAGCCCTCGAGTGATTCGTTTCCTTGAAGAGGTCCTTCACAAACAGTGCCGGTCCGGGCCGGATCAGGAAAAAGACCCATTGATCGCCGTTTTGGCTCTCGATGCTTACGGAACAATCAAGAGGAAAGAAGCCGTCCCCTTTCTAAAAATGCTTATAGAAAACAACCCCGATCTCGACAACCGGCTAATCGAAAAGATCAACAACATCATCGACAGCACAGCAAACGAAGAAACACCCTGATTCAAATGTTCGACACTCACGCTCATCTCGATTTCGAAAATTTCGACAAGGACAGAGAAGCCGTTCTCGAACGAGCGCGCCTCGCCGGCATGGACGGCATCCTTACGGTGGGAATCGACCTCGAAACGTCTTGGAAAGCCCTGGCGCTCTCCTTGGAGCACGATTGGATTGCGGCCTCGGCGGCCGTTCACCCCAACTCGACGGGCGGCGGAACGGCCGAATCCGACTTCGACGAGATCAGGAAGCTCGTTCTCGAAGGACGGTTTGCGGCAGTCGGGGAAACGGGTCTCGATTTCTACCGCGATCACGCATCGCGAGCGGTTCAGGAGAGTTTTTTCAGAAGACACATCGAGCTGGCCCGCGATACTGACAAGCCTTTGATCATTCACTGCCGGCAAGCCCACGTCGAAGTTCTGAACATTCTGAAGGAACAGGCAGGCCGCCTGCCCAGAACCGTCATGCACTGCTTCGGTGCGCCGCCCGAGTTCGCATCCCGCTTTACCGAGATGGGTCTGTTCGTTTCTTTTGCCGGCAACATCACATACAAGAACGCCCGTGATCTCCGTGAAGCCGCATCTCGCGTCCCCATCGAGCTCCTCCTATCGGAAACGGATTGTCCCTTTCTCGCTCCCGTTCCTTTGAGAGGAAAGATGTATTATCCGGCGATCTTGATCTACACGGTCAGACA
>CAZWHE010000215.1:0-4877 GCA_964633825.1 uncultured Phycisphaerales bacterium
CATATCGCTTCCCTATGCAAGATTCTTCATCCAAATGAAATGTCCCTTATCGAATAAGGTTTTTGTCCTTTTTCGCGATTCCGCCTCTCCCCAGGGTCATGAGATCTTATTAATAAAAAAGATAAATACGTCGATAGAAAGAGATAAGGGGGCTTGAATCCACATAGAGGAAGAGTCTCGGAAAGGGGGATACTCGAGATGGAGCGCTGTAATGTCTGTTATTATTGCAGATTATGGCCACCTTCATTCTCGATGCAGGCTCTCTTTTATTATTTTTTACGGTTTGGCACGACTGTGATCCTGGTCGTTTGCCTGGCCGGAATAAACGGGAAAGCTCGTGAGGACCCGGTGGACAGCGATGAGACGGCGATACCGCTGTCCGCTGCGGAACCGGAAAACCTTTCCTCTCGAGCGAGCTTCATTGAGGAGACATTCCTCAAGGGATCCCTCTCGTTTTACGGCGGAAAGTACGATGAGTGCGTCGAGAGCATGGACAAGGTTCTTGAAGTGGATCCCGAATTCCGAGAAGCCTTTCTCGTCAAGGGAATGGCCTTTATGCTCACCGAAAGAATCGACGAAGCGCGGGCCGCTTTTACGACATTCGGCGAGAAAGATCCGGAACAATCGGAGGGCTTCAATCTCGTTGGAAAGATCCTATTCGAGTATGGCCACCTGACGGAGTCGGAGCACTTTTTCGCCAAAGCGCTCGGCTTGTCTCCCCATGATCCAAAAATCTACAACAACCTCGGGTCCGTGTATGTAAAGAAGGGCGACATCGATCTGGCCCGCGAAACCTTTGAGAAAGGTCTCCGGCTCGATTTCGAGGTTCCCGAGCTCCACGTCAACATCGGTATCGTTTATTTCATCAGGAACGACTTGGATGCCGCCGAGGCCTCATTCATCAGCGCGATCAAGATCTATGATTCCCTCGGGATCGATGATCCCGTGGCTTATGCCAATCTGGGCGATGTCTATTTCGAAAACGACGATATCGTGGGTGCGATCAAAGCATACGGCCTCGCATTGCAGTGCGACGATACTCTTTCAGATGTCCGGACACGGCTGGCGATGGCTCTCCACGTTATCGATGAGGTTGAGATGGCCCGGGAGCAATATGAGATCGCCATCAGCATGGGAGGAGAGCTCATCGAGGCGCACACCAACCTGGCGTTGATCCATCTCGATGAGGGTCGTCCTTTTGACGCCGTCAGGGAATACAAGGCCGCTCTCCGGATGTCGGGGGGGCATGACGCCTATTCTTTGAAAGAGCTCGCCCACATCATGATGAGTATGAACGAATTCGACGAAGCGCTTCGCTACTACGAAATCGCTTTTGAAGCGGGCGACCGGTCGATCAAGGTCCTGGCTTCTCTCTCGTTCCTGAGCGAGAGAGTGGGAGACGGCGATGAGGCGCTGGCATATTTCAAGCTCCTCGAAGAAAAGAGTTATGATGACCCTGTTGCGCTCTACGAGATCGCCCGCAGGTGTTCCGATTCCGGCGTAACCGGAATCATGAATCCTGAAAAAGCCCTGGAGATTTCGAAAATCCTGGCTGAGGACACGGGATGGAAGCACCTGGGGGTTCTGAATACCATGGCTGATGCCTACGCCGGCCTGGGAGAATTCGGAAAAGCCGTCGATATTCAGAAGAGCGTAATCACCCAGATGCCTCTCGACAGTCCGGTCCTCTCGCTCCTGAAAGCCAGGCTGAGGAGCTATGAAATCCGGGTCGTGGATCAAACCGCGCCATAGCACAGCAGCAGAACAATAATGCTAATCTGACCGGGGATGGGCTTTCCGGTAGATCTCCCTGAGCCGGTCGGTGCTCACATGGGTGTAAATTTGTGTGCTTGAAATCCTCTTGTGGCCCAGAAGCTCCTGCACTTCCCGCAGGTTGGCGCCGCGGTTCAACAGGTGGGTGGCAAAGGAGTGTCTGAGCGAGTGGGGTGAGAGCGCCGGATTGAGCCCCGCCGCGAGGAGATAGCCTTTGAGGATCCGCCCGACGCTTCTTGCCGTGAGCCTCGAAGCGGTGCGTTCGTTGAGAAAGAGAGCCTCTGCGGAAGGCGCCTTGCGCAGCGCAATGATTCGTTTCCTGAGGGGAAAGTATGCTTTTATAGCCGTGATCGCATGGGAGCCGAGAAGCCCGAGGCGTTCTCTGCGGCCTTTGCCGAGTATTCTCACAAAACCGCTGCGGAGGTTCAGAGCGCCCATGTCCACGCCCACGGCTTCGCTCACACGCATTCCGGATGAATAGAGGGATTCGATGAGGGCTTTGTCCCTCAAACCGATGAAACCTTTCTCCGGTATGGCGAAAAGCAGCCGGTCCACATCGTTTTCCGTAAGAAAGGCCGGGAGTTTTTGAGGCCGTCTCGGTGCGCGAATCAGACCGGTCGGATCTTTTTCGATACGGTGTTCCCGGATGAGATATCTGAAAAACGAACGGAGAGTCGAGATTTTACGCGCTATTGTTGCCCGCTTCCGTGAATGTTCTCCTTGGGCGCGGCGGAGGTGAGCCATGAATTCCCTGATCGTCAGGTGATTCACCTCTTCGGGAGAAGCCCTTCCCGAGTTTTTCAAAAACTCTCTGAACTGTGCGAGATCGGAGAGATAGTTCCGGATCGTATGGCTCGAAAGGTTTCGCTCCTTATCCAGGTATTCGGAATAGCTTTCGATTGCTTGATCCATCGGATTCGCGTGAAGGGGAGCGGGCTGCCGTCCGGTTCCTTGACAGAATGACCGGCGTTGGTACCATAAAAGTTTTGATACTATTTACGGCTGATCACCGGTCTTGGCTTGATCGATGATCAACGGTCACAGCAGGGAGGATAACATGGACAGAGAGCATTGTGGACCGCTCTTTTTTCTCCTGCTTGCCCTGGTGTTTTTCCCGGCGTTCGGTATATGCCGGACCTGTCCGCTTCCCCAGGACAAGGAAGAGGCCGCTGAGAAGCATGATATTGGCAAGATCTGCAAGAAACTCGGTAAGCTCTACAAGAACAAGAAGAATTTCGACTCCGACCAGGTTCTGGCATGTTATCAGATCTTCGACGAGAGCTACAAAGAATCGGAACCCAAGGATCAGAAAAAAATCGTTAAAGCGATCAAACAGGTTTTCGATATCAGGCCCCTTCCCAAGGACAAGTCCGTGCTGATCGCAGCCGCGGGATGTCTCGCCTTTATGGGGAAAGGGGGTAAGGACGCGCTCTTCTATGCGCTGAACCACAAAAGCCTCAAGATCAAGGTTTCGAAAGGCAAGAATGAGCGGGAGAGTGCTGAAGTTTCGGCAATCAGAACGGTCAAGGTCAAGATCATCGAGGCCATTGGCGTCAACAAAAACAAGGATTCGGTGAAAGCCCTCTGCGCCCTTCTCTGGGACAACGATGTGGAGATCGTTAAAGCCGTCTGTAAAGCACTCTCCTACTACTCCGAGTTTCCTTTGAAGAATCGCAAACTCATTACCAAAGAGCTCGTCAAGGTCTACGTGAATATCCATTCGCTTTCCGCAGCGAATCCCAAACGGACGGATTACAGGGAAAAACTCTATGCGGTAGAGGTTCCCTTCAATGAAGCTCTCCGCGCAATGACTCTGCGGGATTTTGAAACAGCTCCGGAATGGGAAAAGTGGTACAACAACAACAAGAGCAAGCCGAAATGGTAAAGGGTGCGGCGAGCGTGGGAGACCGGCTGGAGCGCGGTGTATAGATTTTTTTATAAAAAACTGGTCCGGCCGATTTTCGTTATCCGGAGCTCTCCTCACTCGATAGCTCTGGGTACGAGTCTCGGGCTTTTCATCTCCCTCACGCCGACCGTGGGCTTCCAGATGCTTCTCGTCCTCGTGATCGGGACCATGATCGGCGCCAACCGCATTATTGCAATCCTGCTCTGCTGGATATCCAATCCCATTACATTTCTTCCCATGTATTACGGTTACTATTACCTCGGTGTAAAGATTCTGGGGCTCGATCCCTGGACATTCGGCAGCTTTCAGGAAAAAATGAATCAGTTCCTGGAAACGAGCCAGGACCTGGGCTACAGGGGGACGATCGAGATGCTCCGGCACGACATCATTTGGCCTCTCTGGGTCGGCTCTCTTATCATCGCCGTTGTTACCGCTCTTCCCGCCTATCCTTTGACTCGTTTTTTATTAAAACGGTTCCATCGGAAACGGGATGAAAAACGGAGGGCGCGGCGAGCCAGATTCCTGGCGGAACAGGCTTCCGGGGAGGAAGCCGGAATGAGCCGCAAACGCGTCCGGAAACCGGGGCGGGCAGGGATTTCAGGAGATCACGGTGATGAATGAACATGAGCGGAAAAGGAAAGATACACCCGGTGAAGCCCCTTCGCTTCCGAAAGATGGGGAGGGTGTCGGTGGAGGAAGCATTCGGGAAGGCGCCGAAATCCGTCAACGGGACGAGGTAATCATTCGAACTATCGGCGAGCTCGTGGAAGAGAAAAAACGCCTGAGAGCCTTCCTCTTCTGGTGGATGACCATCACCCTTGCTCTCTTCTTCGGCCTGCTTGCTTTTTTCATCCTATACCTGAACCAGGTGAAGGGGAACATGGAGGCGTCCATCGCCGAGGGATTGCCGCGCTTTGGCCGGGAAATGGCGGGTCTTATCCGCTCGGAGCTCGAAACCGGGAGGGAGCTTCAGAATGAGATTGTCCGGCTTCGGGGCGCCGATGAGGAGGGGAAGGTCAAACTCGCCGAAGCCAGGAAAAAAAATCTTGAGCTGACCAGGAAAGAACAGGAACAGTTCCGTCTCTTCGACCAGAAAAGAGAGGAACTGGCCGCGCTGCAGGAGATGTACGAGAGCCTGGTCCGGAAATGGGAAGCCGCCAAACAGTGGGAAGCCGCCGGGGAGGAACAGTCCGGCCGA
>CAZWHE010000216.1:0-4822 GCA_964633825.1 uncultured Phycisphaerales bacterium
TGGTACTTCGAAGGAGGCCGACGTTTTCATCTCATCTTTGCGTGGACTTGTTCGCAGATCCCCTGTGTCCGGGGCCGGAACGTATCTTGCTTTCTCTCCCCCTCTTTTTCGTGATGAGAAAAAATCCGCTACGGGTTACCGCGTATTGTGTCCCCCTTCAGGGAACAACGATCCTGCTCGAATAGATCACTGTCTGGTGTGAGGTTTCCGCGGCAGCGCCGTGTGTTCCGGAATAGCTTGTCCAGACGTTCTTGTCCCAGCAGGCAATGCCGATGAACTCGCCGGGTTTGTGGCCGGACAGGTTGAAATCGAGAGCGGGTCCCGGGGAAGCCCCGGCGAGCTCGAAGTTCGCGAAGGTGCTTCCGTGGTTCTTGCTGACGGCGCAGAAAGCGTCGTACCGGGCGCGCGGTTCGTTCTGTCCGTCGGCCTGGGCGTAGTTCCGGTCGTCGTAGAAGATGACGTAAACATATCCCCTGTCGTCGACGGTCACCGAGGGCAGGAACTGATCGCTCTCCCAGGGAGTGTCGTCGTTGTTGACTTTGATCCGGTTCCCTGCCGTCCACCTGTTGCCTTGGCGCACGAGCCGGTTGATATAGATGTCGGCGTCACTGCTCGTCGCCGAAGCGGTGTCGTGATAGACGATGTAGAGAAGGTCGGGGTTGGTCGGATCGACGGCGAGCTGGGGTACCATCTTTGTCCTGAATGAACCGGGGAGATATTTTTTCAGCTCCTGGTGGTGGAGCTCGATCTTCAGGGGCTGACCCGGCCCCGTGAGGAGATGCTCGAAAACAATTCCGCTTGCTTCGGCGTAGGCGCCGCCCCGGATCCCCGTGTTTCCGTCCACGTCTCTCCCCACGAGAAACTGAACCGCCTGGGAACCGGACCTCGGCCTGTAAGCGATATAGAGAGGACCATTGTCCGCAACGGCGGGCTGGGCGCACCATCCCCCGGTCACGGCTTTTCCATCGACCTTGATCACACCGCCATTCCATTTTTGTCCGCTGTTTTTCGAACGTATGCAGTAGTAATTCGTGAGGTCGCACCAGACGATGTAATACTCTCTTCCGCTCGGCAGGGCTTCACCCGCAGCGATCCACGGCTTGTCATACGCCGGGCCGAGTTTGATGGACGTCCAGGGCTCCTTCCAGGGAGTGAGCCTGGGAGTGAATGCATCCTGTTCGGGACTGTAACGGGACACGACGATGTACGTGTTGATCGTGCCTTCTTTCGTGGCAAAGGCGGCGGCGATGAAATCACCGGTTGTGCGATCGTAAGCAACCGAGGGATCGCAGGCAGTTTTAAACACTCCCAGCGGAATGATCCCTTCGATCCATGTCCGAAGCCTGATGTCGTGGATGGCATAGCCCATCCGGCATGCGCCGCTTGCAATGCCGCCCATGTTGTAAAGGGCCACGACCCTTTCGGGTCCCGCCGCAATGGCCGTTTCCCAGAGAGGGAGGTTCTCCGAAAGGCCGGAAGCCGCCACCTGCCGCGGCTCGACCTGCCCGGTCATCGATTCTGCAAACAGCAGGAGAAAGATAGCGGGGAACACAATACGCAATGGTCCGTAACGGTTTTTTTTCTTATCACGAAAAAGAGGGGGATATCTTGAGGATCCTGCCCGGGTCACGGGCACAGGGGGTTTGCGAACATAATCCGCAGGCGAGGACTTGTTCGCAGACCCCTTGTGTTCGGGGCCCGGATATTTCTTGCTGCCGATCCCCCTCTTTTTCGTGATGAGGAAAAATACTACACACCATTGCGTGTTGTGTCCCCTGCTACGCACGACAAGTCTGCAATGTTCGAGCTGTACAGGCTGTTTAGCGCTTTCATCAGGGCGAGACGGTTCTTCTTGAGATCGCTGTCGTCCACGTTGACGAAGACCTTGTCGAAGAAGACGTGAACAGGCTCGACGAAGGCTGCGGCGTACTCGCGGGACGCTTTCTTGAAGTCGCCCTTTTTCACGAGGCCCAGGATGGCGGGCTCGTTATCGCCGAAAAGACGAAAGAGCTCTTTTTCTTCGGCGGCGTCGAGAAGGTCCTTCTTCGGCGCCCCGGGATCTTGCGCGTTCCTGTAGATGTTGAAGGTCCGCTGCACAACGGTGACGAGCTCGTCCCAGCCCGGATCAGCGGCGAGCTCGGTCACGGCTTCGAGCCTCTTCTGGAAAACATGGACATCGTCGAACCCAGTTGCCAGGGCAGCGTTGACCAGGTCGTAACGGTATTTCCTCTCCACGGAGAAGTGGTAGAGGCGGTCCCGGAAGAAATCGAGCACGTCCTTTTCGAGGTCGGCTGCTTCGGCCAGCTCGGAAGGCAGTCCGGCTGCCGCCGACCGCACCGTCTCTTTCAGGGAGATGCCCACGCCGCCTTCGAGGAGGATGCGCAGGACGCCGAGCGCCTGGCGCCTCAGCCCGTAGGGATCCTGCGAGCCCGTGGGGGAGAGGCCCGCGGCGAAGCACCCCGTGATGGCGTCGAACTTTTCGGCCAGAGCGAGCACTTTCCCCGCCGTTGTCGCAGGAAGGCGGTCGCCGGCGTAACGGGGCAGGTAGTGCTCCTCCACGGCGGCGGCGACGGAGCTCTTTTCACCGTCCATCAAGGCATACTCCCGGCCCACGATCCCCTGCAGGCCGGGGAACTCGCCCACCATTTCGGTGGTGAGGTCGCACTTGCAGAGAAGGGCCGCGCGGGCGCTGTCCTCTTTTTCTTCCTTGGTGAGCTCCAGGACGCCGGCCAGGAAGCCGGCCAGGCTCGAAAGCCGCTTCACGCGGTCGCGGTAGGTGCCGAGCTTCTCCTGGTAGACGATCTCGTCGAGGCTGTCGAATCGATCGCCCAGGCTCGTCTTGCGGTCTTCGGTCAGAAAGAACTCGGCGTCGGAGAGGCGCGCGGCCAGGACCCGCTCGTTTCCGAGGCGGATTCCGTCGGCGCGCTCCCGGCCCCGGTTGATCACGGTGATGAAACGGGGCTTCAGGTTTCCGCCGCCGTCCTCCACGGGGAAATAGCGCTGGTGGTCCATCATGGCCGACTTGACCACGTCGGCGGGGAGGGAGAGGAACCGTTCGTCGAAAACACCCTCCACTGCGGCCGGGAATTCGACGAGATGCGTCACCTCGTCGATGAGCTTTTTCTCCTTCAGAACGCCGCCGTGCTCTTCGAGGATCTTCTCCACGCCGGAGCGCACGAGGGCGCGCCGTTCCTCCACGTCGGCGATGACGAATCTCTCCTTCAGGGCGTCGAGATAGAGATCGAAGTCGGCCGACTCGATCTCGAAAGGCTCTGGCGCCAGAAAGGGATGGCCGCAGATCATTCGGCCCGCCTCGACGCCGCTGATTTCGAAGGGAACGACCTCGTTGCCGAGCAGGGCGGCGATCGTTCTGATCGGCCGCGAGAAGGTGAAGGCCGTTCTCGTCTCGTTCCCTTTCTTCCCGGCGGCCGGAGCCTTGCCCCCCGCGGCCGGCCAGCGCATCGATTTTGGAAAATGGACGTCGGCGATGATCCGCGGGAGAAGCCCGGCCAGAACGCGGGACGCCGGCTCCCCCTTAATCTTCCTGAGGGCGAAGCAGTAGCGGCCCTTCGGCGTGTCGCGCACCTCGATCTGATCGACGGAGACGCCCTGCCCCTTTGCGAAGCCGGCGGCGGCTTTCGTGGGGTTGCCCTCCTTGTCGAAAGCGGCCTTCTCCGACGGTCCCGAGACCTCCTCTTCGCGATCGGGCTGTTTCTCGGCGAGGCCGGCCACCCAAAGGGCCAGGCGCCGCGGAGTGGCGGCCGTTCTCGTCTCTCCCGCATCGAGACCGGCCTCGGCTAGGCAGGCCGTGAGCTTCTGAAGCAGGTCCCGGCACGCCGGTTCGACGGAAAAGGCCGGGATCTCTTCGGTTCCCAGTTCGAGAAAAAAATCAACCATGGGCGGCTCCGTTTTTGGGAAGTCCGTTTTTGGGAAGTTCGTTCTTGAGAAGGGGGTGGCCCAGTTCTTGGCGCAGCTCGATCCAGGCCATGGCGCAGCGCCGGGCCATGCCGCGGACGCGGGCGATGTACCCCGTGCGCTCGGCCACGCTGATGGCGCCGCGCGCTTCCAGGATGTTGAACGTGTGGGAGCACTTGAGCACGTAGTCGTAGGCCGGGATGGCCAGCCCCTCCTCGATGAGGCGTTTGCATTCCCCCTCGTACATGTCGAAGAGCTTCGACATCAGGGCCGTGTCGGCGATCTCGAAGTTGTATTTCGAGCACTGAACCTCGTCCTGGTGATGGATGTCGCCGTACGTGATGTCGCCCGTCCAGGTGAGGTCGTAGACGCTCTCTTTCTTCTGGATGAACATGGCGATCCGTTCGAGGCCGTAGGTCAGCTCCAGGCAGACGGGATTCACGTCGACTCCGCCGATCTTCTGAAAGTAGGTGAACTGTGTGACCTCCATCCCGTCGAGCCAGACCTCCCATCCGAGGCCCGCCGCCCCGAGCGTGGGGGATTCCCAGTCGTCCTCCACGAAACGGACGTCGTGGATCTCGAGATCGATGCCGAGGTGCCGCAGGGAGTCGAGGTAGACGCCCTGCGAATCGTCGGGCGCCGGTTTGAGAATCACCTGGTACTGGTAATAGTGCTGCAACCTGTTGGGATTGTCGCCGTAGCGGCCGTCGGCGGGGCGGCGCGACGGCTCGACATACGCCACCCTCCACGGCTCCGGTCCCAGCGCCCGGAGCATGGTGGCGGCGTTGAAGGTGCCGGCCCCCTTCTCGATGTCGTAGGGCTGCCAGATGACGCACTCCCGGTCGGCCCAGTACCGTTCGAGTGAAAGAATGATTTCCTGAAAGTCCATGGGTCGCTCCACGTGCTG
>CAZWHE010000217.1:0-4778 GCA_964633825.1 uncultured Phycisphaerales bacterium
CCCGGCCTTACCGGGAGGAATCCCGGCCTTACCGGGAGGAATCCCGGCCTTGCCGGGGAGAACCGAGCCCTCGATGTCTGTATCATCGGACTCGCAGCCGGAACGATCGCCAGACAGTACACGTCTTTTTTCGGCGGCAGCACGGAGCTCAAGATCGATGGTGTTGAAATCGACCCGGACGCGGTTGCCGCAGGATACAGGTACATGGACCTAGCCATGGCCGATCCCTTTTTAAGGGTTTTCGAGGACCTCGACGGCCGTGTTTTCCTGAACGCAACCGACAGGAAGTACGATGTCATCATCGTGGATGCTTATTCCCAGCAGGTCTATATCCCTTTTCACCTTGCGACTGAAGAGTTCTTCAGCTTGGTGTACGACCATCTCAAGCCCGGCGGAATATTCGGCGTCAATGTGAGCGGTTTCAGGCGAACAGAACCGGTTGTCGCTGCTCTTGCCAACACCTCGGCTCGCGCGTTTGGCTCCGTTTCGCTGGCCAGGATCCCCGGAAACCGGAACTTCATGCTCTACGCTGTCAAGGGGGAGGGGCATGTGCCTCCCGAAAAATGCGATCCCGAATCCTTTCCACCCGGCTTGAGAAATCTCTTGCAGGGAATCAGCAAGTACGGCTTGACGAGAAGTATCGCCTTCGATCCCGGCAAACCCCTTCTCACAGACGACCGGGCGCCTCTCGAAATCATGAGCGACAGAACACTGATGATGCGTTCATCAGCGCTCATAGCATCTCTTGCGGAGAACGGCTGAATGAGCTCGATCGTTCTTATTTCGCTCCTCATCGCCCTTGCCGGGCCTGTAAGGACGCTTTATCCAGAGCGAATCGATGAAACCGATCTCAGGCGGAAGGCGTTTGCACAACAGAAGGAGGGAGACACGGAAGGGGCCCTCCGGCTTTTCGAATCCTGGCTCGAACAGAATCCCGATGATATCGAGGTGCTGCAGACAGTCGGCTTCATCAGGTACAGGGCCGAAGACTTCAAAGAATCGGCGCGCTGCTTCCGGAACGTTCTCGAGAAGGGAGGGGAAAAGCCATACCCCTTATTCATGCTGGGCAATATTGCCTTCTGGGAATTCGACCTGGGCAAAGCCCTGGCCTATTATCAAAAAGTCCGGTCACTCGACCCCGAATACCCCTCTCTCGATAAAAACATCCGCCTTCTCGACGAAAGAATGAACCGCGTTAAAGAGCTGAAAAGATTGAGGCTGCGCTGCGACATTCTTTACTGGTCGTTTCTATCAGCCGCCGCTCTGGCTCTGTTGGCGATACTCGCAATCGAATGGAGCCGATTCCACTCTTCGGCCGCAGGCTGATAAGTAGGGCGGCGAAATACAAAAAAAAGAACCGGGCATATGAGGCCCGGTTCCTTTTTTAGAACATTCGGATGGATTAGAGGATATCGAGGATCTCGGTGATCGCTTCGACCTTGGCGCGATAGTTGCCGTTTTCGGCGATTTCGGCATTCCAGGGAAGGTCTGTCTTCTCTCCGATGATACCGAGCGCGACAGCGGCAAAAGCTTTCGAGAGATCCTGTTTCGAGTTTTCCAGCACATTGCGAAGAGGCTCGATGGCGCTCACATCACCGATCCTGCCGAGAGACTGGGCGGCCGATGAGGTCACACCGAGCGTATTGCTGTTCTCGAGCGCCGTGACCAGGATGCCCACCGCCTCGGTGTCGCCCATCAGGCCGAGCGCAGTGGCTGCCTGGAGCCGGAGACGGAACACGAGCTCGTTGGCGGCGATGTCACGGATTTTTTCAGCAGCTGCGGTCCAGCGCATGAGGCCAAGCGAGACGCAGAGGTAGCCCTGTAGGGCCTTGTCTTTGGAATCGTTCAAAGCATCGAAAATCCTCTGGGCTTGGCCTTCAGCGTTGAGAAGCCCGAGACCGATGGCAAGCGCACCTTTTTCCGACGGGTCTTTGGTGTCGACGAATTTTTCGGCGAGCTTGTTGACGATCGGGGTTCGCAGCGCATCATGTTTCATCGAATGAACGGCTGCAGCGACCGAAGCCCACGAGCGGTGCTGGGGCTTGGTCGGTCTCGCGACCTCGGAAAGGAAGAACTTGGAGATGTTTTGATGCTGATCCTTGTTCTCGGCGTACTTCTCGTCCCGAGCAGCGATCTGAGCCAGCGCGATGAAAGAGAAGTGTCTCGTCTGAACATCCTTGCCTTCCTTGATATACTTCATGAGAAGGTTGATGTATTCCGAATCTCCGATGTCGGCCAGCTGCCCGATGGCGATGGCGCAGGACTGGCGGATCCAGTCGTTCTCTTTCTCTTTCTTGAACGTCTTCACTATGGAGCTCAAGGCGGTTTTGTTGCCGAGCCTGCCGAGGGAGATCGGAATGTTGGCCTTGAGAAAGGGATCGATCTTGGAGGTTTCGAGCTGCTTGATCAGAAAGCGAACGATCTCGTCCTTCCCGTCGGCGTTGTTCATGAACCCGAGGGCCAAGATGGCGCAGCCCACAAGAGATTTCTGCGTCTGTGCGCTTTCCTTTTCAACAACAAGCATCAGCTTGGACGCCATCCTTCCATCTCCGATCAGGCCGAGGGAAAGAGCCGCGAATGCCCTGACCAGCTTGGGAACCTCGGAACGGCCGACGATCTTTCTTCCCGCAGAGCTGTCGATCATCAGATCGCAACAGGTCTGGCACGCATCAGCTGATCCAAGAACACCCAGAGAGAGGCAGGCTGATTGCTGGACGGTCTGGTATTCCGAAGAAAGAAGACCCTTGATGTCATCAAGAACCAGAGAAGCGGAATCCGCTTCGATGATACGCGCAATCGCCAAGACGGCCGAATCCTGAATGTCGGGGTGGTCGATCTTGATCGCTCTCTGAAGAGCCGGCAGGATGTCTTTCTTGATGATATCAGGAGAAGGCCTCTTGGATGAACTGGCCAGTTCCTTGCGACCGCGGCCGGTCAAAAACCCGCCCGTTCCCGAAATGTTACTCACACCGCCGAGACGGTTCTTCAGGTCGAGGAAGGATTCCTTGTTGTTTTCCCACCAGAATTCCCAGCGTTCATAGCCCATGCCGCCGCTGTATCTCTTTCGACCCATTCCGCCGGTGCTTGCGCCTCTGGGGCCGGTGGGGCCGACAGGACCTCCCGGAGTCGCCGGTCCTCGAGGCCCTGTATTGGAAGGACCAGCCGGTCCCGGTGTCGCCGGACCACCTGAATTGTTGGGGGGGGTGGAATCGCCGGGTCCTCCAAGGTTAGGCGGAACGGTGTCGCCGGGACCACGGTACTGGCCGCCATGTCCAAAAGCGATGCCGTTCAAGAGAAACCCGATCGCACCCGCTAAGGCAAGAATCAAGAATGCTTTTCTCATTGTCTTTCTCCTTAGAACAAGAATGCAATTCAAGAGAATAAACTGATTTAACAAAACAGACATTGATTAGTACAGCAAATTGCGGTCCTAAATACAGATCCGGCCACATCAGAGGAAAGTCGACTTAGTTCCTTGCAGTTAAGAGAGATAGATCGAATACTTCTCGGATTCCTGTAGAAATATGATGTTTCTCACTTCCTGGGGCGCCATTCTTTTTATTGATCTGTTACTCTGCTGTAACACCAGAATGAAGCATACTCATGATATCGAAATAGAAACAGCAACACCCGCGTTATGCGGGTGTTGCTGTTGAAATCTGTTTCTGGGAACAGTAAAAACTACAATTTAACCTGGGATACATCCGCCATTTCAAAGTCAACTGAGATTTCTTCATCAATGTTGATGATTTTGCCCGACTTCTTTATCTCGTTGAAAAGAACGGCACCCTCCACGACTTTGCCGTTTTTAAAAGTCAAAGAAACTCTATCAGCTCTCGAAGCCTTTTTGAGCGACTGAAGAAGGTGCTTAACCATATGAAACCCTCCATCTTGCATTATACATGGATCAATATCAATGTAATAGGATCCCTCGAACCTTTACTAAATACACAAATATACACGCTTTATCAAGTTTTATTCCAAAAAAAACCAGGATCCGTAAATTTGAAAAGATGTACGAAATGTATGATCATTTGTTTGAGGAAATGCTGTCGGAGTCATTATCAATTGATATTTAATACATTATGCTCATTTACCATGAGATTAAATCTAATTGCATCGATATTACCAAAGCGTTATATATAGTAGGGAGGGAGACCGCAATGGGCTATATACGGTGTCGTTTATAAAAACATTCGGCCAAACCGGAATTTTTAAGATGCACCACTTTCGATTGCTTTCAGGCTGAGGGAGAAGTGTTCCGGTTTGGTTATTTTTTTGACAGCTTCTTCCAACTGCCCCAAGCTGCACGGCAAAAAACCTTTGACAACCGCGCGCGATAACAGGATGAGGTTGGTCATTGCCGGAAATCCCAGCTCGACAGCTTTGCCGCCGGCATCGAATAATTCTGCCTCAATCATCTCTTTTTCAAGGCATTTTCGAACTCTTGAATCGAACAAGAAATCAGCAGGAGCATTGACAACCAGTTTTCCTCCCTTTTCGAGAAAGGGAAGGTTTCCATAAGTCTCCTCGGCTTTCAGGGAGAAAAGCAGGTCTGCACTCCCTTTTCGAACCATGGGTGAGTAATAATTCCCGATCTTGACATGAGAGACTACGGATCCTCCGCGCTGACTCATGCCGTGGGTTTCACTTCCCAGCACCTTGGAACCCGATAGGATGCCAATGGAATAGAGGAGCCGGGCAAAATAAAGAACTCCCTGTCCGCCCACACCGGAGATGACTATTTTCTGGTCCATGATTCTCCTCGACTGATTGAG
>CAZWHE010000218.1:0-4714 GCA_964633825.1 uncultured Phycisphaerales bacterium
ACATACATCCAGCAGCGCATCGGTTTTCCCCGGTAGATCATGGACGCGCTCAGACCTTGTCTTTCTTCCTCGGTTTCGTCGAGCTGGATCGCCATTCCGATCCGCATGAAAAGGCTTTGAAAAGCGGGCACCGGGAGTGGAGGCTCTTCCAAAAAAAAGATGCTGTTTCGCAGCTTGCTTTGCAGCGACTGCATCCCCGGAGCATCGAGGAGCTGCTGCAGCCGCCGCCTGAGCATGTTTTTGATCCCCTCGGGAGGGTGACTGTCCCAGTACCGGCCGAGCACGAAAAGGATCCTCACGTCATTGACGAGACACTCGATGAAGGCTTCGGCTATCTCGGGATTCCGGGCCGCTTGAAACCCGATGGCGGAATGGCTCTGGATAACGAGAGAACGAGCCTGCTCGTCCTCTGCGATCGATTTCAGAACATCGATGATAGCGCGCTCGCCCTCGAAGAACGTCTCCTTGGACAGAGGAGGATCCCCCATCTGAAACCCGAGCAGTTTCACGAGGCGTGAACGGTGTTGGTTCTCGGTCTCTTCATCCACCTCGGCCCAGGCTCCCAGGTCTCCGAGTGCCCAAACGAGAGCATTGGCGATTTGTGAATTGCGGGGAACACGCAGATCGATCTTTTTGGCACCCTTCCGGCTCCCCTTGGGAGACGCGCGAAAGTGATTTATAGTGGCAGGCGTAATATGATAAGCAGAACCTATTTCATCGAAGAATCGGTTCATGCGATCAGCCACTTCGACTGATGTCAATGCTCGAGGACAGATCTCGAAAACCTCGCGGATGAGATCTTTCCAGGCCCTGCGCCTGGGAATTTCGTCTTCGTGCAGAATTTTGGGTGACATGAAAGACCGCTCCTATTCGATTCAGCTACAGTAACACATTATTAATTCGAAATAAAATATAAAATACGACAATTCTACGATTTTAATACAGAAAAGAGAATGCGGCCTATTGACCGCGCCAAGAGCGCCGTCTCGGTCTTTTTTTCCTCATCGACTCTGGTTCACGCTCATATGCCGATGGACTCAAAAGCTCGGGATCGATATCGGCAAGAGCTCTTTCGAGCTTCTCGGCGAGATCCTTTCTGTCCATCTCACTCAAGCGGGCCAACAGGACCCAGGCGGTGTTGGCTGGTGTGATGCCGAGCCCGTCGCGGGTTCCGGCAGCCTCCGGTCTTCGCTTGAAGGACTTGAGCAGCTCTTCCACCGCACCCTCGTAGTCCCCCTGTTCATAAGCGAGGCGCGCGAGACCCGCAAAGGCGATGGCGACGTAGTGATCGGCTGTCCCGCCGTTCTCCCGATCGGCTTCGATCCAGTGTTCGTAGTGTGCGATCCCGCGGTTGTATGCAGCGAACGCCCGTCCGTTTCTGCCTGCGCGCCGGTGAAACTCGGCGGCCACAAGCGAGGCATAGCCCGCAAAGCACCCCAGATTGGGGGACGCGTCTTTCTCGCGAAGCATCTTTCCGTAAACGCTTTCGAGTCCGTCGACCCCTTTTTCCCGAAGAATGAGACCGCGCAGCCTGTCGTGCAGGATCCACGAATCGGGAAAACGGGCCAGGCCCTCATGAAGGACCCGCGAGGCATGCCCGAGCGCTCCCAGCAACTTCAGGAAGTCGCAGTGCGCCGCGACATGAGCATCGGTGCTGCAAGGATGGCGATCGAGCACCGAGTAAGCCGCGTTCAGATCGGTGAGCCATTCCTCGGTGCCTTCGAACGCCTTCGACCATGAAGGCCAATCCCTCTTCTCGCGCACGGCTTTCACGATAGCCCGCCGGCGCTCTTCGGCGAAGAGCTCGAGCACGGCCATTGCGTTCCGCGACGGCGTCCCGGGCGGCATGCCTTTCACCGCAGCCTCGGCGCGCGCATAGGCTTCCTCGACGTCCCCGAGATAATGGGCCGCGAGCCCGGCAACGGCATTCACACGCCAGCCGGCCGCTCCCAGCTTCTCGGCTTCGAGGGCGGTGTGACGAGCGTCCATGGCCAGGGATCGCCCATACTTCATCTCACTCTCTGATTGTTCCAAGGCGAAGGCCAGAAAGGCTTCGGCGAGTTCGACATGCTGATCGGCGTCGCCGGACTCGAACACTTTGTCTTGGTTTTTCCAACGCGCCTCGAGGACAGAGGCATCGATTGCCGGGGCAGTCAATCGGCTGTCTTCAAGCGCCTTGGCCCAGTTTTCCGTGTCGATCACGCTTGACCGGCCCGCCAGCCCTTGGTGAACGGTCGCCAACATCTGTGCCCGCGGCGAGGAGCCGCCCAAGCGAGCCAAAGCAGCGATCAGGGCGTCCCTTTCGGACGTTTCCATGGGAAAGCGAAGCGTTTCTGCGATGAGCTTGACGGCGGCGCCGGATTCGGACCGAGCGAGCGCGCGCCGGGCAAGCCGGCCGATTTCTTCGGTATCGAAGCTGAAGACGGCAAGACGCAGGAGGTCAACGGGCGCCGCCTCGGGATGCTCGATCGCAGCTTCGAGAAGCGAACGGCGCATGGCACGGTCGCCCTGCCGGTACGCGGCCTCGACAGCTATCCTGTCCCGGATGTCGCGGCTTGCAATTCGATCGACGATCGTGCGATCGCCGTGGACCGGAGCCGGCGGAGCTTTATCACGGTTTTCAATGCCGTTGCGGATCGCATTGAAGACCGAATCGGTGTCAAAGGTGTAGTAAACATCGTACGTTTCCTTGCCGTCGAGCTCCACGCCGATGTGGCGCGGCGCGATGCGCTTGTCGTCGAAAAACTCTTTGAAAAGGCCGGGTTCGATCGAGATGTGCTCGCCGCAGGTAACGCTTCCGAAGCGCGGGCAGAGGATCCTTTGTCCCTCCTCGTCGTAATCGCGCGGATTGTGGCGATAGACCGAAGCGATCACGCAAACATAGGGCTCGTAGAGAGAGGCGGTTTCGGGCCGGCGGTAGCGTATGCCGGCGTAGTGCTCGCTCGCGATCTCTCCGTCCATGTTCACGCAGACCAGGATCGGCTTGCCCGTCTCATGCGAGACGGACAGCGCGTCCTCCCAGGTCCGCTGCCAGGTGATCAAACAGGGACGCTTCCAATCATCCGCTGTGGGAGCCGGCCACATGGTTTCACGGTTGACAATGCCGTCCGGGCGGTCTTGAGCCGCCGCGGCGGGAGCCGCAACAGCAATGCCTGACAAGAAAACAAGCAGGCGCAAAGCAGTAAAAACATGGATCACGATCATGTCTATGTGAAGCACCCCACAAGAATCCGATAAGCGAAAGCGGCAAAAAGCACGGCGCAGAGCGGGCTGGCCACCCACCCCACCGCGATATGAATGATCTTGCGCCTGCTCACGGCCCGGCTTCCCCTGACAAGACCGACGCCGATGACGGCGCCGACGATGGCCTGCGACGTGGAGACGGGAATCCCCATGAGCGAAAAGAAATAGACTCCCGACGCGGCCGAGACCTGGGCCGCCAGCGCTCCGGGAAGGTCAAGGGGCGTGATTTTTTTCCCCACCGTCTCGGTAACGCGCCTGCCGAAGGTGACGGCTCCCACGGCGAGAGCCGCACCGCCGAAAGCCGCGAGCAAGGGTCCGTTATCGGGGTATTTGCTTAAAAGCGGGCCGATGGCGTTCCCCACATCGTTCATGCCGAGTGAGTATGAAACATAGCCGGCCGAGAGGAGGACGAGAAAACCGAGGAAGCCGTTCCACCGGTGCGGCGCTGCGCTCCGGCCGATCAACCAGCGGAGCGCGAGATAAGCCGTGAATGAGAGGACCATGGTTAAAAAAGGGCAGAGAACCCAGCAGAGAAGAATCTTTTTGAGAACACCGAGGTCGAAATAAGCGGACTCGAATCCGACCATGCCGACGCCGACCCCGAGAACGCCGCCCACGATGGCCTGCGATGTGGAGACGGGAATCCTCGAAAAAGTGGCCAGCGTCACGAAAATCCCTGCCGACAGAAGGGCAACAAGAATAGCCAAGTCGGGAAGCCTTGCGCCGGGGAAATGTTCTTCGTGTTCGGCCGGTTTTCTTTCTTCGATCTCAGCGGCGATCTCGGCTTTCAGGATTTCTTTTCTGTCGATCAGCTTATCGATAACGAAGGAAGGGTCCGCAGATCCCGCTTTCTCGAATTCTTTGATCCTCTTATCAATCTCGTCCGCTTCCTTAATCTTCTCTCCCGATGCGAAGCTCTCGGGATCGCAGATGACGATTCCCTTTCCGATCGTCTTCATCACGTAGTGGCCCTGTAAGACCGCGCCGGCCAAGACGCAGACCACCAGCAGCAGCACGGCGCGCCGGAAGCCGATGATGCCCGAACCCACGGAGGTGCCGATGCAGTTGGCGGCGTCGTTGGCGCCGATGTTCCATCCGACATAGAAGCCTGCAAGAAGCAGGATTGTGGTCATCAAGATTTCGATGGTTCGCTACCTCTTTCTATTCCGCCTGTCCCGTTCTTATCCACGAGATGTCACCACCGCTCGTGGCAAGCGCGGGCGCGGCCGGGCCGCTGTCTCACAGCGAACGCTTCACGACCATGATCTCGAAGCGGTCGGAAACGTCTTCAATCCGGTCGGAGATGGCGGCAATATTGTCGATGAGCTCCTTGAAATGGAGCTTCTCCGCCAATTGCAGGTCCGATTTGAACACGGCCTTGATCAGGTTCCACTGCAACCCGTCGATCTCCTGCTCCTTTTTCTCCACGCGTTTCGCCGCTGACAGAACCTCGTCGAGATCCTTCTGAAAC
>CAZWHE010000219.1:0-4705 GCA_964633825.1 uncultured Phycisphaerales bacterium
GATAAGGTCCGCCCCCCCTCAATCAGTTCTTGTGCGATGTAGTGGACACCTTCATGCTCACCTACGGCATGGATGGCTACGATACCGGGATGGCTCTGTCGGCCGCCGGCCTCGGCCTCGCGATGGAACTTCTGTATAGCTATATCTGAGATACTGAGATGGGACGGTAAGACCTTGAGCGCGACCTTTCTCTTGAGCGAGATCTGCTCGGCCTCATAGACCATGCCCATTCCGCCACGGCCGATCTCGTTGATTATCTTGAAGTCGCCTATGATGGTCGGCGGCTTGGCTAGGCTTGCATCCGGAAGAAGGTCGATTTCCTCGGCGCCATCCTTCTTGAGCTTATCGAAGAGTCTGCGGAGGTCATATTCCAGCTCGGGATATTTGCGGTAGTATTCCTCGGGCGACACATCCTCCCCGGATTGGCGCCGCTTGAGAAACTCCCGAATGAGCTTTTCCGAGTCGGTGAGATGATCATCCCTGCCCGCAGGCATCCTTGTTCCTCCTTGAAAGGTATTAAAGCACCATGGAGAGCCTGATACTACTACTATAGGTCGGGTTTCTTAAGGGGGAGCAGTATATGTCCCGGAAACCCCAAGCTATACATTATGCCTTTGGCACCAGGTTGAAAAGGAGGGCTTTTTGTTGTTCGATCCGGATTACGTGTTTACGACGGACCTCATGTTCTTCGACGATCCTCTTTCCAACCCTTTCCCATATTTTCCTGTAAAATGAAAAACTTTATTCAAGCGATTGGGCTTATATGGGCAGTTGTAAATATTTGATCAATAAGATGTTAAGATTATTAACTTGACAATATAATCAGAAAAATTGACAATAGTATCAAGTTTACTTGACAATATAGGAAATATAAAAAAGGAAGATTTTACATTGAAATCGACAAAACGCAGCCAACAGATTCGTCAATATTTATTAGAGGAAATATCTCTATATCCTCAGGGGATTCATTCTCGTGCTGCTAAGCGTTTTAAAGTTTCCAAGCAAGCAATCAGTTCACATCTAAATCGTTTGATAAAAGAAGGGCTTGTTACGGCTAAGGGTAACACACGTCAAAGAACTTATAGTCTTAGCGTTATTAGGAAAAATGAGATAGTCGCTCCTATAGATGGTCTTAAGGAAGATGTGCTTTGGAGAGATAGGGTAAAGCCGATCTTTGATGATCTTCCTAAAAACGTATATGAAATTTGGATTCACGGCTTTTCGGAGATGGTGAATAACGTTATCGATCACTCAGAAGGCAATAAATTGGTCGTCATAGTTCATAGAACAGCCGCAGTAATCAACATGACTATATATGATGATGGAGTTGGAATTTTTCGTAAAATTAAACGAGATTTAAATCTTGAAGACGAAAGACACGCAATTCTAGAGCTTTCTAAAGGCAAATTAACAACAGATCCCGAAGGTCATTCAGGAGAAGGAATATTCTTTACATCACGAATGTTTGATGGTTATTGGATTTCTTCTGGTGATTTTGTTTTCTCTCACCACCATGATGTTGATATGGATTGTGCATTTGAACGAGATCAAACCAATAAAATGGGCACTTTTGTTATTATGTTTATAAGGAATAATAGCAATAGATCCATCGAAAAGGTTTTTGATAAATTCTCTTCTGATGATGAACAATACAGATTTTCAAAAACGATCATTCCCGTACGTCTTGTAAAACATGGTCTGGAACAGTTGATTTCTCGATCTCAAGCAAAACGATTACTCGCACGAATTGACCGATTTGAATATGTAGCTTTGGATTTTACAGGAGTTGAAAAAATTGGGCAGGCTTTTGCCGATGAGATATTTCGTGTCTTTGTAAACAATAATCCAAATATTCAAATTGTGCCAGTGCATATGAATAAAGAAGTAAAAAAAATGATAAACCGGGTAAGAGCGGAAAAGTGATTTTAGTATAGCGAATGTGTCTCCCACCACAACGTACAAGAAGAAGGCAATATCAATATTTCTATTATAAAAAACGGACTTGAATCCCAGTCACTTATAAAGACTAGGACAGATGCGAGAGCGTTATATCTCCGGCTCAAAGTAGGGTGTAACGAAACTATTTCCTGATCGGACGAGTCTGCCGAAAAACCGCTGCAGGGGTGACTTATTTCCCAGATCCTTTTATGATACTGATCATAGATAATACTTACCCGCATCGGTGACTCTCGAGGGGATGCTTTGAATTCTATCGGACGCCGTCTCGGTTTGATGCTGGTCCTCTCTGTTTCTGCGGGATGTGTCGTTGAAAAAGAGCCTGCTTCGAATGACGTCGCGGCCGGCAGCGGCCGGACGATGACCGTCCCGCTCCGTTTCGAGCCGGCCCTGCCCGAAGAGAGCAAAGCCTGTGCGCCCTGCCACGCCGAGCACTACGATCTCTGGAAAGAGGGGGGGCACAAGCTCGTCTCTTGCGTTACCTGCCACGGGCCGGCCGGTAATCATAGTATGAAAGAAATTTCTCCCCGTCCGAGGATGAAGCTGCGGAGCCGGCCCGATCTCTGCGTCTGCTGTCACGGCCGCGGGCGGAAGATCGGAAGCATCGAGGTCCCCGAGATCGGCGGCTTCGACGACCACGTGAGCTTTATCGGCAAAAAGCACAGCGTCTCGATCGATACGGCGAAAATCGGCGGCAGATGCATTTTCTGCCACGATCCCCATTCTTTGGAATAGAGGAGGCGAACATGAATCGGCTGCTTTTCATCGGCGTGCTGGGCGTCGTGCTCGGCATGGCGCTCTCACCCTGCCCAGCGCAGAGCGGCGAGGAGGAGGAGCTCTATGAGGAAGGCAAGAAAGAGTTCCGTTCCTGTGCGGCCTGCCACTGCACAAATGAGCCGACGATGAAGGAGGACGAGGATTGGCTCAAGCTGAACCGCGTCACCCGGTGCATCGATGCCGGGGACGAGACGCCGCGCGTGCGAAAAGCGCTCGACGCCTTCTTCCGGTCGGCCAAAACCAACAGGCCGCTTTTTGTGGACGAGAGCTTCCGGCCCAACGAGGGCCGTGCCTGCGGGAAGATCAGGGTCCCGGCCACCTCGGGCAGCGTCTATCTGAAGGCCGAGTGGGAGTCGGTCCGGAAAGGCGCGCCGCTCAAAGTCAGGCTGTACTGGAAAAAGAGCGATAAAGGCAAAACGCTCCTGGTCCCGGCCGGCAAGTACAGGGTCATCGTCTATCGATTCTACAGGCGCGATGAGAAGGGGCTTTGGACCCTGTCCGTCACCGATGTCAACGGGTGCGCCGATCTGAGCGTGACCGAAGACCGGGTCGAGACGTTCGGGTTCAAGCCCGAGATGCAGG
Source organism: uncultured Phycisphaerales bacterium (assembly GCA_964633825.1). Lineage (GTDB taxonomy): Bacteria > Planctomycetota > B15-G4 > B15-G4 > CAYZWU01 > CAZWHE01. Next base: position 3,316 of record CAZWHE010000219.1, read on the forward strand.
GCGCGCTCTTCGCAGAGGAGTTCGAAGACGAACTGGAGCTGTCCCTGGCCCTGCGCAACGAAACAGACAGCACCCTGACTCTCTCCCTGAACGGCGACATGAACCTTCCGCAATTCCAGGTTGTCGACGCCGAAGGGAAGGAGTTATTCCGGGACGCATACGAGAACACATGAGGCTCCCTGACCGGACTTTGGCGTGCCCAAAGAAAATTCCGGGGTCTGACGATTAAAACGATCTATGACACCGGTCCGTTCGTTCTGAAGGGCGAGACGACTCTTACGGTCGAGTGAGTCGAGTTTTCCATTCGGTTTGTTTCTCAGTCGGGAGGTTTCCGTGAGCACTGGCGCCGTATACACGATTATCGGCGTGGTTGTTCTTCTCATCGTCGGGGCGGCACTCTTTCTCTTTGTGATCGACGTGGATCGGAACGAGCGGGTTGATGATCTCGATCCTGCGAAGACGGCGCCTGGTGAAGATAAACTTTCTTTTAACGGCGCCGGGGCAAATCGATCCGGCGCCGGCGAGGAGGCGATAAAGGACAGGCTCGGCAAGGAGGCGCTCGAGCCGACGGTAAAAGAAATAGTCCTTGTGGGCACAGTGCTCTCGCGGTCCGAGGGGAAGGCCGTCCCAGAGGCGAAGGTCGTTGCCACCAAGCTCCCTCTGTCCCCGGAAATTCAACCCTCGGAAGCGATGTCGGGAAATGGGGGCTCCTTCCACATCGATATTCCTGTAGCAAAAGAATGCCTTGTAGATGGGTTCGACCTGCATATATCGGCAGCGGGCTACAAGGATTTTGTGACATATCATCATGTTGATCCGGGAATGAATTTCATCGATTGCCGTGAGCTTTACCTGGAAAGAAACAGGGAATACACCGTCCGGATTCTCGATCACGATCGGCATCCCCTCCCCGATGCCGTGCTGAAGGTGTTCAGATGGTTTTGCAAGGAGCCCTTTTTGTGCAAAGAGAGCGACGGGGATGGAGTCATCAAGTTAAAAGAAAGTGAATTCAAGCCATCAAAGAGATGGGGAAGTCGCGGCGTCGCTTTGATCGTCAGCGCGCCGGGAATGGCTGATTATTATTACTGGCCATCCGGAAGGAGGGGGGCCGAGCCCTTTCCATCGGAGATCGTTATGGAGCCGTCATCGATCTGGTCGGGCCGTGTCGTTGATGCCGAGTCGGGACGAGGAATCGGCGAAGCGAAAGTTCAACACGGATCACGCATTTCGCAATTCGATGATGTGCTGAAAGAAAATACGGCGGTGGCCGATCCGCTCGGCTATTTCGAGATGCCCCGTTCCGTTTTTTCTGAAAAAAGATATTTTTATGTGACCGTGAATGATGGTTTTTTTTCTCACCGATTGTGGAGGTCCGAATTATTTCCCGATG
>CAZWHE010000220.1:0-4620 GCA_964633825.1 uncultured Phycisphaerales bacterium
CCGATCCTGCTCGGGGACTTCCACGACGGCAGCGACCCGTCGCCGGACCCCGACCCGTCTTAGCCACCGTTCCTTCTCGATCCCGCCCCTCGCTGGGCCACGGCGCCGCCGTGGCGGCGGAGCCACTCCGCCAGGTGATTCCGCGATGATTCTGGTCCTGCAACCCGACGTCGAGCAGAGCTTCCTCGAGCGCATCCGCAAGGAGCTCGAGGCCCTCGGCTGCACCTTCCACGCCTCCGCCGGCGATGAGCAGGTGATCGTCTCCCTCGGCGGCAATTTCGACCCCGACAGCGTGCACGCCGCCGCCGCGGCCTGGCCCGCGGCTGACGCGATCAGCCTGCGCAGCGACCGCCATTACCGCAATGAGCGCCACAAGCGGCGCTTCATGTCATGGCTGATCATCGGCTTCGGCTTCCTGACCATCGCCGCGCTGGCCTTCCCGGTGATCGACTTCCTGCGGCCGCCCGAGCACAAGCTCGAGCTGACCGGACCGGTTGAGGTGGCGAAGATCTCGAAATTCGAGCGCGGCACCGCCGCCAAGCGCCGCATCCAGGGCCGGACGGTGATGATCATCCACGACTTCGCCGGCCGCTTCCACGCCGTCAGCGGCGACTGCACTCACCTCGACACCTGCCAGCTGGACTGGAGCGAGGAGCGCCAGCAGCTGCTCTGCCCCTGCCACGGCGGCGTCTTCGACGCCCTCGGCAACGTCGTCGACGGGCCGGCCAACGCGCCCCTGCTGCGCTTCGAGACTGCCGTCGTCAAGGACACCCTGTTCGTCCAGCGGAGGCGCTGAACCATGGCCCGACACCAGCACACCTTCCAGCAGGCGCTGCGGCGGCGGCTCTACCGCCCCTATCCGGTCTCCCGCTCACGCAACCGCGTGTTCCGCTGGCTGATCGGGATCCTGCTCGGGATCCTGATCGTCACCGGCATCATGCTGAGCTTCTACTACCAGCCGAATTCGGAGACGGCCTACGAGAGCGTCAAGTACATCATGCGCGACGTCGGGCACGGCTGGAGCGGCTGGCTGTGCCGCGGCCTCCACTACTGGGCCTCCCAGCTGCTGCTCGCCCTCGGCGTCTTCAAGTTCCTGAAGGTGTTCCTGACCGGCCGCTACCGCGGCCGCGGCCGTTCGCACTGGCGGATCGGCATGCTCTGTCTCGCCCTGATGTTCGGCTTCGCCTTCACCGGCGACCTGCTGGCCTGGGACGACGTCGCCCTGTGGTCGGCCGACCTGTCGCTGGACTGGATCGAAGCCCTCCCGATCATCGGCGGCTCGATCGCCAGCATCCTGCGCGGCGGCACCGAGACCGGCACCACCACCCTGCGGAACTTCTACGGCTTCCACGTGCTGCTGCTGCCGGCGATCGGGGTGCTGCTCGCCTGGCTGTGGTCGTGGCTACCGCCCTGGGATCCGACCCGGCGGACCAAGGAGGGCAACCTGCAATGATCATCGTCCTCAAGCAGGGCTCCGACGCGGGCGCCATCCAGGAAGTCATCGACGGCCTGACGGATGTCGGCCTCAAGAGCCGCCAACTCGACGGCCTCGAGCGCCCGGTAGTCCACGTGCTCAACGGCCCCTCCTGGCACGCCAAGGAGCTCGCCAAGCTAGAGCAGGTGTCGGCGCTGGTGCCGACCAGCGGCCCGCGCCACCGGCGCGAGGGCCGGCGCTTCTTCCCCTTCCACTTCCTGGCCTGGAGCGTGCTGCTGCTGCTGCTGCTGAGCAGCTTGATCCTGCTCTCCGGCTTCTTCCCGCCGGGCCTCGGCCGGCCGGCCGACGTGCTGGTCGAGGGCGAGCACGCCGACGCCTTGTGGTTCTTCCGCGGCGTCCACGGCTTCCTCGACCTGTTCCCGCAGGGTTCGGGCAGCTTCCCGATGCTGCTCCTCAGCCTCATCTGGCTGGCCTTCTTCCTCCTGCCGGAGATCGACCGCGGCTCCGGCCCAGACTGGAAGCGCCGGCTCCCGGTGCTGCTCCTCGGGCTGTTCTTCCTCTTCGGCGGCCTCCTCCTCTCGCTCGGAGGATCGCAGTGAAAACCCTCTCCCTGCTCCTGATCGCCAGCCTGGGCCTGTCCTCGGGCCTCGCCGCCCAGGCCGAGACCGACCGCACCGCCGGCTGCGTCTACTGCCACATCCCCGAGGGCAAGGAGGCCGAGCACGGCATCCACCGGCGCAGCGGCATCGACTGCATCTCCTGCCACAACGGCGACCCGAACGAGCGCGCGGACGCCGACGCCGCCCACGGCCAGGACTTCCTGCCGCTGGGCGACCTGGTGGACGCGGTCGAGTCCTGCGGCCTCTGCCACGCCGACCCGGAGCGCATGGCGCACTACGGCCTCAAGACCGACCAGCTGGCCCTGTACAAGACCAGCTCCCACGGCAAGGCCCTCTACACCGGGGAGCACGAGGAGGTCGCCACCTGCCTCAATTGCCACGGGACCCACCGGGTGCTGCCGGTCTCGGATCCGCGCTCCGAGGCGTCCAAGATCCGGCTCACCGAGAGCTGCATGGAGTGCCACGCCGACGCCGAGCTGATGGAGGGGCACGACATCGACGCGGCGGCGCCGGAGGACTACCGGACGTCGGTCCACGGCCGCGAGCTGCTCGAGAACGGCAACCTCGCCAGCCCGGGCTGCGTCGACTGCCACGGCTCGCACGGCGCGGCGCCGCCGCGCATCGGCACCATCGAGATGGTCTGCGGCCACTGCCACACCCCCGAGCGCGAGCAGTTCCGCAAGAGCCCGCACTACCAGGCCTCGCTGCGCGGCGAGATGGACGAGTGCACCTCCTGCCACGGCAACCACGCCATCGAGCCGCTGCCGGACGACGAGCTCGTCAACGACGACGGGCTCTGCGCCACCTGCCACCCGGACGCAGGCGAGCCGGCGCGAGAGGTCGCTCGGCGCATCTTCGAGGACCTCCGCAAGCTCGAGGACAAGATCACCGGGGTCGAGACGCAGGTGGCGGACGCGGCCCTGAAGGGCCTCTTCCTGCGCGACCACGACGGCTTCGTCGAAGAGCTGCGCTCCCTCCGACGCAGCTCGGCGCCGGTCACCCACGCCTCCTCGGTGGAGGTGCTCGACGAGGTCGTGACCCAGGGCGAGGGCATGGTCCATGAGACCGACGAGAGCCTCGAGGTGCTGGAGAGGCGCTTCCGTGACTTGCGGATCTTCGCCCGCCTCTTCCTGGTCGTCTCCATCCTGCTCGCCGGCCTGCTGCTGGCCTACCGCCGCGAGCTATGAGCCATGGCTAGCGCCCTCCAGAACCCCCGCTCCCCTGTCTCCCGGACCCTGCGGTTGATCCGCGCCCTGTTCGTGGTCATGGCGGCGGGCCTGCTGTGCATCGGGCTGCTGGGCTTCGTCGCCGTGGAGCAGACCGCCCAGCCGGCCTTCTGCGGCTCCTGCCACAACATGAGGCCGTACATCGAGAGCTGGGAGAAGTCGGCCCACGGCGACGTGGCCTGTATCGACTGCCACTACGAGCCCGGCTCGAAGGAGACCCTGGAGGGCAAGTTCAAGGCCATCACCCAGGTGGCGAAGTACGTCACCAGCACCGAGAGCAAGCCCTACGCCGAGGTCGCCGACCAGAGCTGCCTGCGGGCGGGCTGCCACTCGGTGCCGAGCCTGGAGGGTTCGATCGAGTTCGGCCGCATCGCCTTCGAGCACAAAGACCACGTGCTCGAGGTCCGGCGCGGTCGCCAGCTGCAGTGCACCTCCTGTCACGCCCACGTGCTCGAGGGCGAGCACTTCAACGTCTCCGAGTCGGTCTGCTTCGCCTGCCACTTCATGCCCGACAAGGACGGCGCGCTGCCCGAGCACTCGGACTGCCTGATCTGCCACGGCCCGCCGAAGGACAAGATCGAGGTCGCCGGCGAGGACTTCGTCCACAGCGAGTTCACCGGCCGCGGCGTGCGCTGCCAGCAGTGCCACACCTCGGTGGTCAAGGGCAAGGGCGAGGTCCGCGAGGAGCGCTGCCACACCTGCCACGAGGAGGAGGGCCACATCAGCCGCCTCGGCGACGTCGAGTTCATGCACGAGCAGCACGTCACCAGCCACAAGGTGGAGTGCTTCCAGTGCCACGACGAGATCCGCCACGGCCTGCTGCCGCACGACCCCTTCGAGTCGGGCGAGAACGACTGCCGCTCCTGTCACCAGCTCAGCCACGACCCGGGCATGGGCATGCTCGCCGGGACCGGCGCCATCGGCGTCGACGACCAGCCGAGCCGGATGACCGAGACCATGGTGGACTGCCTCTCTTGCCACACCGGCTTCTCCCATCAGGCCGGCGAGGACGACCCCCTGGGCGGCGCGGCTCACCACGCCGCCAGCGCCGCCGCCGGGGAGCCGGACTGCATCCACTGCCACGGCACCGGCTACGCCGGCATGCTCGGCCGCTGGCAGAGCACCGTCGGCGGCCAGGTCGAGCGGCTCCAGGTCTTGCTCGAGGCCGCTGGACCCGCCCGGGAGCAGGAGGCCCTTCGCGAGGACTTCCTGGCCGCCCGCCACAACCTCGGGCTGCTCGAGCAGGACCCCTCGGGCGGCGCCCACAACCCCGCCTACTCGGTTTCGGTGGCGCGCGACGTCGCCGCCCGCCTGGACCGCCTGCACCTGGGCCTGGGGC
>CAZWHE010000221.1:0-4565 GCA_964633825.1 uncultured Phycisphaerales bacterium
GGGATGATGATGTCGATCCGCTCTATCATGCCTTCGTTGTGGGGAATGTCGGGATTCACCATCTGGAGGAAGGTCAGGATCGTGGCCGATGCCGACGACGTGTACGTGCCGTTCACGAACCCGTCGGTCTGGGGATCGGTTTTCGAGTAGTCGAAAACGATGCGGCCCTCCTTCACCGTGATCGTGACGCGGATCGTGTAGACCGAGCCGGGCGTGCGGCCGTCGTAATAAACCTTGGCTTCGCCGTGGTAGGTCCCCTCGGGAATGGTGCGGATCTCGGCCTCCATCATGCGGCGCGTCGACTCGAAGAGGTGCTCCTTGTGCGTATCGAAGACGCCGATGCCGTACTTGTCGACGAGGGCCTTCACGCGCCGCTCCCCGACGACGCATGCTCCCATGAGAGCGCGCATGTCCTCCTCGACGATCTTGAGGCGGATGTTGGCGAAGATGAGGTTCCACACGTCCCTGCGGACTTTTCCCTTCTCCACCACTTTCACCGGCGGGATGCGGAGCGCCTCCTGCCAGACCTCGGTGGCGTTCGGGTTGTATCCGCCCGCCACGGCGCCGCCGATGTCGGCCTGGTGCCCCTTGCACGCCGACCAGGCCACGAGCTCTCCCCCGGAGAATATCGGCTTGTAAACCGCCACGTCGTTGTTCTGGTTCCCCATGGAAAAGACATCGTTGTGAAAGATCACATCGCCGTCGTGGATGTCGTCTCCGAAAAAATCGAGGATATACTTGCAGACCGGCGCGAGAGAGAAGGACAGGATCGGCAGGTTCTCCGTCTGCTCGAGCATGCGGCCCTTTCCGTCGTAGAGCCCGGTGACGAAGTCCTTGGCCTCGCAGAGAATGGGCGAGCGCGTCGTCTTGGTGAGCGAGATGCTCATCTCGTCCGTGATCGACTTGAACGCTCTCTGCAGAACGGATACCAGGATCGGGTCGATGGAGCGCCCCGGGCCGGTGCCGCGTGTCATGGCTGTCCCCCCCTTGTTGCGACGTTGTAGCCTTTCCTGTGAACCACGAAAGATCCCCGGGAATCGACGAAGGCATCGTAATCGGCGCTCACGAAGACGGTCGTGTTTCTCTGTTCGATCAGGGCCGGACCTGTGAGCCTGTTTCCGCGAAGGAGCGCGTGGCCGTCGAAGACCGGAACCGGGTTGAACTCCCCTTTCTCGGGAACGTAGACCGGCCGCTCCCCCTTGAGCGCGGCGCGTGCGTCCTCCCCGGCGGCCGCCTCCTCGGAAAAGCCCGGTTTCTCCGTCACGCCCGTGGCCCGGAGACGGACGTTGATCAGCTCGACGGGCGTTCCCTCCTCCTCGAGGGAATATCCATAGAGCCTGTTGTGCTCCCCGTGAAACGAACGGAGCAGGCTGTCGAGGCTTCCCGAGCGCACCTCGTCGAGAGAGGCCGGGCAGGACACCTCGTGGTACTGCTTCACGTAGCGCATGTCGAGGGAAGGTGTGAAGATCCGGCGGTCGGGCGGTATCCCTTCCCCTTCGAGAACAGCCTCTCCCTCGGCCATCATCTCATCCACGAGCGCGGCGAGACGCTTCCCGTCGAGGCTGTGAAGGGGCGCCACGCAGGATCGCACGAAGTCGTGGCGCAGATCGGAGAGGAGCATGCCGGCGGCGCAGAAGATCGACGATTCGCGGGGCACGACGAAGAACGGGATCTCGAGCTCGGTCGATATCATGCAGGCGTGCAGAGGGCCGGCGCCGCCGGCGACCACCATGGGGAACTCGCGCGGATCGAAGCCGCGCTTCACCGTCACCTCGCGGACGCCGTGGGCCATGTTGGCGTTGATCACGCGATACATGCCCGCCGCGGCCCGGACGAGGTCCATGCCGAGGGGATCGCCCACGCGGGACCGGATCGCGGCCTCGGCGGCCTCCCTGTCGAGCCTGATCCTCCCGCCGGCGAAGAATTTGTCGTCGAGATAGCCCAGAACCAGATCGGCGTCGGTGCACGCGGGCTCCCGCCCCCCCCGTCCGTAGCAGACCGGGCCCGGATCGGACCCCGCGCTTCCCGGCCCCATGCGCAGCAGGCCCCCTTCGTCGATCCAGCCGATCGAACCGCCCCCGGCGCCGATGGTGACGATGTCGAGCATGGGCAGGGCGAGCCGGTAACGGCCGATCGACCCCTCGTTCATGGTGAGCGGCGTGCCGTCGCGCACCAGAGCGGCGTCGAAGCTCGTTCCGCCCATGTCGACGGTGATGTAGTCGCGCCGCCCGTGAGGATTCGTGTAAACGAGCCCGGCGCCCGGACCAGCCGCCGGACCCGAGAGGAGCGTCATGGCCGGCCTGTCCCGGGCCGCGCCGGGCGTCACCACGCCGCCGTTCGACTGCATGATGAGAAGGATCCCTTCGTACCCCGTTTCCCGGAGCTTTCCCATGAGGCTCTCCATGTACGCGGCGAGCTTGGGGCCCACGTAGGCGTTGAGAACGGTGGTGCTCACGCGGTCGTAGAACCGGATCGACGGAAGAACGCGGGACGAGACGGAGAGAAAAACACCCGGCAGCTCATCGCCGGCGATGCGGGCCGCCTCCTCCTCGTGGGCCGCATGGGCGAAAGAGTTCATGAAGCAGACGGCCAGCGCCTCGACGCCGTCGCCGGCCAGGGACCGGGCGGCTTGTTTCACGCTCTCCTTGTCGAGAGGCGCGATCTCATCCCCGCTGTAACCGAGGCGGCCCGGAACGGCGAGGCGCCTGTAGCGGGGCACCAGGGGGGGCACGTTCGTGTAGCGGTTGTTGTACTGCTCCTCGCGGATGCCGCGCCGCATCTCGAGGGCGTCGCGCACCCCCTCGGTTGTGATCAGGCCCGTCTTCGCACCGGTGCGCGTGAGGGCCGCGTTCGTCGTGACCGTCGTTCCGTGGACAATGGTCTCCACGCGTCCGAGGAAGTCCCCGAGGCCGAGGCCGTGCGCCTCGGCGATCTCGACGAGGCCGTTCATCAGCCCGATCGAGGGATCCTCGGGCGTGGACAGAACCTTGAAAATCCCGGTGGCGCCGTCTTCCTGGGAGACAAGGAAGTCGGTGAAGGTGCCGCCCACGTCGATGCCGATTTTCACTCTTCCTGGCACGTCTTCTCCATGTTCCGTGGAAAAGACACATTATTCCCTCAGACCGTCCTTTTTTTCAAAGGGTATTCTATATTGGGATCGGGCCGTGTCAGTAGCGGAGGTAATCCCTTGCCAGCCAGCGGGCGGGCAGATCCTTGGCGCCGTCGAGAACAAGGAGTAGGGCGGCTGCGTCATCCGCTCCGGTCAGCTTTCCGCGCAGCTCCTCGAGAAAGGGGCCTTCGAGGGGCTCGAGTTTTTTAATAAGCACAGAGACGGCGGCCGGCTCCTTGCCCGGTTTCATGCTCTTGCGGCATTTCTCCACAAATCCCATGGCCTGGGACCAGGCGCGGGCCCTCTTGCATTTCAGCGTGGAGTTGATCGCTCTTTTCGTTTTCGAATCAACGGGCTTGCCGAGAAGATCCCCCCATTTCAGCAGGATCCCCATCGCCGGCTCGCGCTCGTTGCGGACGAGGTTCAGGGCGAGCGCCTCCAGTGATCCGAGAGCGTTTTCCAGCCTCTCCAACCTCTCCAGGGCGTCGCCCACTTCGGGCACGAGGGTCCTGTCGAGCGACCGGGCCTGAAGAAGATAGGGCAAGGCTGTTTCGAGATTTCCCTCCTGAAGGGCCGCCTGCCCTTCGCCCGCCCATCCTTTGCGCCATCCATAGAGTGTGGTGAGATCCCGCGCAGCGATCAGGTCCTTCAGCGGCGGCTCGAGATAGCTCTCCTTGCCGGGCTTCCACTTCTTGCCCACCTTGAATCCCGGATCTCCTTCCCACAGGACCTTGTGGTCGATATCGAGCAGAAGAAGCCTCGGCGTCTCGAAACGCGGAATGCTGTAGAGCTCGAAGGTTTCGCCGTATCCCTTTTTGCGGATCCTGTCCACGGCGACCGAGCCGGGAAAGGGACGCTTTTTGAGGTATTTCTCGATCCCGTCCCCGTCGTCGTGGGCGGCGACGCAGACGAACTCGAGACCCGCATCTGTATATTTCTCGGCAAGGTGTTTCAGCCACCTGTTCAGGGGAATGAGCTTGTTCTGTTTTCTCGTCCAGAAGAGAAGGATCGTGGGAACGGTCCCCTTGTCGTCCCAGCCCGTCCGCGGATTCTGAACCCACTCGACCGATTCGAGCCAGGGCGGGACCTGGCCGAGCCAGCTCCCGTCCAGGCTTCCGCCCGTGACCTCGGCCTTCTTTCTGAGCTTCTCCATCCGGAGCTCGCGCTCGATGCGCGCCCCGGGATCCCGGGACGGCCGGGCCAGAAAACGGATGTTGCGGAACCGGGCCTCGCCGAGCCCCATGATCAGGCCGAAGCTCCCTCTGAGCACGCCCGTGCTCGAAAACTTCTGCGTCGTGACCAGCTTTTTGTCGAACCAGACATCGACGATCCGGCCCGTCACGTCGAGGCGCATCGTGTGCCACCCCCCCCAGGTGGAGCCGACCGAATTGTGGCGCCAGACATGGAAGTTGTCGCTCCCGTAAAAACTCGACAGGTCGACAAAACCGGACCGGTC
>CAZWHE010000222.1:0-4546 GCA_964633825.1 uncultured Phycisphaerales bacterium
AGTCACCACGCTGACTTGACAAGATTGACGTTTTCATGGAAGCCTGCGGATTATGTTCGCTGACCCCATGCGTCCGAAGCCCGGGTAGGATTCTCGAGATATCGCCCTTTTTTTTTGCGGGATGAGCAAGCAAGCCCCTGCACATCAGCCGTCCTTGCTGATTCCGCGGTTCAGCTTTTGCAGGTTGTCCGACGCGTCCTTCAGGGCCGACCGTGCCTCCTCTTTCGCTCTCGGGCTTGAGCTTTCGTTCTCGATGATGTCTTTCGCCGCGGTGACGGCGCGCGTGTAAAGCTCCTTCGCATAATCGAGATCGGTGTGAAGGTGGTAATGGAGGATCAGCGCCGTGTCGTTCAGCGTGCGGGGGTTATGGGGGTCGAGCCTGATCGCGTCGAGATAAGCGGCGTACGATTCCTTGAACTGCCCGGTTTCGCGGCAGAGGAAGGCGTAATTGTTGTAGTGATCGACGTTGTCGTTCTTGACTTTGAGGACGGGTGCCAGCAGGTCCCGCGCCATTTTTATCCTGCCCGATTGGAAGCTGTGGTTGGAGAGATACGCCAGAGCGAGGCAGACGTTCTCGCGCTCCGAGTCGCTCGTGAGGGAGTTTTCGAAGTTCGAGGGATCGTCTTCCCAGAGCTTGTGGAAGGTGCGTGCCGCCTTGTCGTAGTTGTTCAGGGAGAAATGGGCGCGGGCGATGTAATAGGTCGCCCACGACTTGTATTCAGCGTTGGCCTTGTAGGAAGAGGTGAATGCCTCGATGGCGGGCTCGTAATCGTAATTGATAAAAAGCGCGTATCCCAGGTAGAAGAAGGAAGCCGCTTTCCGGGCCTTGTCAACGGGATGGAACCGGGCGACATCCTTCACGAGAGCTTCCATGTGTCGAACGAGCTCTTCCCGCTTATCCACGTCCCAGTAGATGGCGATCAGCCGGCTGTATGCCCCGAGAGGTTCCGGGTCCCGGGTGAGGGCTTTCAGGTAGGCGCCGACGGCTTCCGTCTCTTTCTTCTCCATCTCGTAGAGCGCGGCCATTCCCATGTGAGGCCGCGATTCCTTGTCGTTGGAGCGGCCGGCATCTTCGTAGAAGCTCAGAGCTTCCTGCCATATTTCGCGGACCTTGTTGGCCGCTGTTCCTTTCGAGGCCTCCGCCCGGCAGCGCACGAAGGCCGCGTCCCCCCGGATGCAGAGGGCTTCGCAGGCGGCCGGGGAGCGTGACAGGACCTCGCGCGCCGCGGCGTCGGCCCCCTCGTAGTCGTAGAGCTCGGACAGGATCCGGGCCATCTCGAGAAGGGGTTCAAGGGTCTTTTCGTCAAGCTCGGATACGGTGCGGAACATTTCCACGGCGTCGAGGAGCATCATCGAGCCCTCGTTCTGCCGGCCGCCGTAAAAGAGCTCGCGCCCTTGGCCGGCGAATGCGCGGGCTTTGTAGAGCAAGGCCTCGAGGCTGTCCGGAGAGAGCCGCGCCGCCTGAGTCAGATAACGCACGGCTTCCGAATAATCCTCGGCCAGAAGGGCGGCCCGGCCGGCTCCGATGAGAAGGGCCGTGTCGTTCGGGCAGGCCTCCAGCGCCGCCTGAAACGCCTTAAGCGCTTCGATGATCTTGCCCTTTTCGAGGAGACTGAACCCGTCGGGAGGCGGCGGCACGGTCGTATCCTGGCCCATTGCCCAGAATAAGGGAACAATGAAAAACAAACAGGATAGGAGAAGGGCTTTCGGTTTCATCGGGTTCCTTTCCGAGAGAGCCGCCTGTCGGGCGGGTGAAGGATTCGGCGGAATCGTCCTCTTATCAATTACTCCGGAAGAACGTAGTCGTGACCTTCTTTACACCGCTGGAGGCCGGCTTGTAACTCCTGAACGTCCCATCTTTCCGGGGCTTTTTCGAGAAGCGAGCGGACGATGGGCTCGCACTCTTCGATCCTGTTCTGAAGGAGGTAGAGCCTTCCCAGGTTCATCATGGCGTCGCAGCAGGCGGCGAAATGGTAGCCTTTCTCATTGTCGGAGAGGAAGGGATTGCCGCATTTTTCTTCGCCGATCGATTGGGCCCTGAGGAAGAGCTCTTCCATCTTTTTCTGGTCCCTTTTCAGGTAGTACATGAGCATCATGCCGCAGTCGTTGATGTACCGCGTGTCCTCGGGCGAGAGGGCCATGGCTTTTGCGTAGGCGTTGTATGCCTCTTCGTGCCTCCCCGTGTCCCGTGCGAAGAAGCCGTAGTTGTTCCACCACTTCGAGTTCCCGGGATTGGCCATGGCCGCCCGCTTGAAGAAGTCCCGCGCTTCCTCGGGCGTCGAGGTCTCGACGATGGTCGTTCCCAGGGAATCGATTCCGAGAACGGCATTCGTCAAGTCGGGAACGAGGGCGAGGGCTTTTTGGAACATCGCCTCCGACTGGTCGAATTTCTGGGCGTAACACCAGCACCAGCCGATGTTGGCATAGGCCTGGGCTTCCTCGATCAGGGCGTTTTCCCTGAACGACGGGCAGGCGCGGCCGCAGCTTTTGAAACAGGCGGCGCCCTGCGAATAGGCTTCGGAGGCCTTGGCGTATTCTTCCGCCCTGTATTCGGCCAGTCCTTGGGTGTCGTGCCATTTACCCAGGTACCACAGGATCGTTCCCTCTTGTTCGGGTGTCTTTGCGCCTTGGTCGAGAAGCTTCTTGTAGAAGTCCGCCGCCTTCTTGGGCGTGAAATGCTCGCTCTGCGAAAAGTACGTGAGAAGGCGCTGGTGTAGATCGGTCGATTCCGGGCAGCGCGCCACCCCTTTCATGTATGCCGTGAGTGCCGCGCCTTGGTTCTTCTTGAAGAGAAGGCAGTCTCCGAGCTGGATGTATGATTCGGGGAGCTCGGGATCGAGTGCGATCGCTTTTTCGAGGTGTACGGCCGCCCGGTCGAGGCAGCTTATAGCGGGCTCTCCCTGCTGATTGAACAAGGTGATGAGCGCTTTTCCGGCAAGGAGATGGGCCTGCATGTCGTCCGGCCGGCGGGTCAGATGCGCCTCGATGCGGGCCATGGCTCCCGTGGAATCCCCCTTCAGGTAGAGCGTTCTTGCGAGCATGCATTCGGCCTCGGGGTGAGCGGGGTCGAGCTCGAGCGTGCTGCGGAAGTAGCTCTCGGCGTCGCTGAAAGCGAGCGATGGATTGCCGCCCGATCCAGGGTCTGCAGCGAATTCCTCACCCAGTGCGAGATAACACAGGCCGAGCTCGTAATGGAGGCGGACATCCTTCGGGTCGATATTGTACCCCTGTGTCAAGAGCCCAACGGCCTCGGTGAGTTTTCCCTCTGTTCGGGCCTGAATTCCCTTGTCCAGGAATCTTTCCACTGCATCGGCTTTTCGGGCGGATTTGTCCGACAGGGACGAGCACGAATTCGATGCGAGCAGGACAAAAAGGGAGAAAGTCAGGATCATTGTCCAAGAGTCGGTTTTCATATGCAGCACTCCGGCTTTACCGAGAAGCTTTGTCCAGAAGTGAAAAGGGGCAGGTTATCAAACTCCTTTCCCGGAGTAAAGCATCGAGGAGAGGGCCTCCCCGGGTCTTTCACCGGAATCGCCAAGCACGAGAAAAAGAATCGCCGGAAAAGGCAAATTTATTCTTCGCTGCTCGACAAACTTGAAGAACCAACTCATTGGAGAGAATGCCCCCCTATCTTTCGAGCTTTGTAACTATTTTAATGATAAGTAGATAAGGGTTCTGCAAAGTGGAAAGATTCTCGGAACGCAGATAACCGTCCTCTGAGATCATATGAGTTGAATCGGTCATTCTATTTGAAACTACTTATTGTCAATTAATAAGTTATGCACATTCTTCTGTTTTTTTAATAATTATGAAAATACCTAATCTCAATGTCGTTTAAACAACTAGAAGGCTTTCTGCAAGGTTGATTGAAAGGAGGATATTCTCACAAAGATGGGAATATGATATTGCACAAGTATTTAGATATTACCTTGATTTCTTTAAGAACAGCCATGTATAATTTAAAAGTTAGGAATCAATCAGGGTGCTCGCATAGCAGCGTTGAAAGCGTTGGCCCATCGCAGGGTTAATTGTATATGAAATCCAAGAGCGAACAGTGTTAAACAAATAAGTTTCAATTTTATTAAGGAGGTGCGACATGAGGTTAATATTTACAGATGTTATTAAAATGCGTTATGTTATAATTATTTTTTTATTTTATAGCGGGATCGCCAATGGACAAGTTATTCCGGAAATTGATGAGCGGCAAGTCGCAACATATGGACCTGTTATTGTTGATCCGGTTTGGGAAACTGCAATAGCCGCGGGTCCAAATCATGTGATGTCTGTATATATAACAGCTGGAATTGCTGGTAAAAGAAACCGCGTTGGATACTCTGTCTATAATATAGCTGAACAAAGTTGGAACGATGGAATTATTGGTGATTTGGAAGATAATGAGTCTTCAGGAGATCCGGCAGTTGCTTATAATAGTCAAACAGGCGAATTTCTTATTGCAGCACTGTTTAAAAGATATATTCAGTGATGTCCGGCCTTTTTAGCACCTTTTGAAAGGCTGCGATCCACCTATGAATTACACAGGCTCGAT
>CAZWHE010000223.1:0-4492 GCA_964633825.1 uncultured Phycisphaerales bacterium
CCATTCATGGTCGGGGCGTTCGGAGATTTCTCATTGACCGGAGATCCCCTGCCGCCTGAAGATCCGATCGTAAGGGATTTGGCTGATTCCGGACGCAGCCCGGCCTCTCTCTCGTCGTCGGTTTGTTGAGCAAAACCCGCGCTTCCCATAAAGAGCGCCGCGCCCAGAACGAAAATCAGGACGAGTCGTGTTTTCCTCATTTCGGTTTCTCCTTAATTCATCGGTCTCCGGACATTAGTCGTCATGAATGGTATGAGAATACCATTCCCGGCAAAAGGATGAGGATACCTTTCTCTCGATGGGATTTATTCGGTCCCATCCGGTTTTTGCATAAAGCCCTATGTAGCTAACACGTTGTTGTCTCTCATTATGTTAATACAAAGCCATGGGATTTTCAAATATATAAGTTATTGTTACCATCAATTATATATTGGGGAAAATTGCGATAGGCGTTGATATTCATCGAGAAACCTATTGACAAAACCATGTTTAATGGATAATATATTAATACTAATTGATTCCGTGCACTATTCTGTTCGTGCACCATTCTGAGTGTGGGGTATAACTTGTTTATATACCCTGAATAAGGAGAGGGGTAATGAAAGAGAAAGCATCGGACTCACCCAAAGAGGAAAGAAGGGGTAAAGATAATCCCGAGTATACGCCTCCCGTCATCAAGACCTATACCAGTAAAGAAATCTTGGACGAGATCGGGCCTGCCCAAGCATGCAGCCCCAGTCCGTGCGCCATTGCGCCTTAATTCGGCATCAGCACCTTTCTTTATCCATGGCAAACCAATTGAGCCGGATCTTTTATTCAAAAGAGCTGCTCAATTTTTCTTTCGGCCAACGAGTCGTATATTTCCCATAATACACAGATCGTTCGGTTAAGACAGAAGCCCAGGCGGAGCATTTCATCGATTCCGGTTAATCTGAATTGCTGAACAAGCTGAAATCAATGAAACTTCCGATCCAGGATGCAAAGCAGGAAAAGGTGAAGGTTGAGCTTTAAGAAGGGCAAGACATTTTTCCGGATCTTGGATATCGGTCTCTCCCTCGAATCCGACTCAGACTATTTTTGGACGATTTTTGACAGGGATTACCATCGATTTCGAACCGCCGGCCTCCAGGGAAGCAGAAAGATGGCTGTGTCGATTCGATCCCGGACCGATCCCCCCGTGATCTCTATCGATGAACAGGTTGTCTCGCTGGAGGGCCACCCCGAACCGGCTTCCTATGCCTATCGATTGGTTCTCAAGGCGCTCTTCGAGAGGATCGAGGGCTTCATCCTCCTTCATGCCGGAGTGGTCGGAAAAAAAGGCCGCGCTCTGATCCTTTCCGGTCCACCGGGATCAGGGAAGTCGACTCTCATCCTGTCGCTCTTGAAAAAGGGATTCCTCTTCTATTCCGATGACGTCTGTCCCATACATAGACAATCGGGCCGCGTTCATCCCTTTCCGCGCAGCCTCTGGGCCGAGCCCGATGAACGGACTGCGGTGCGAAATGGCGTCGAATCAGGTTTCCGGGAAGGAAAAGTTCCCGTTGATCTCGATGAAATCCGGGTTTCCGTGGGGGATAAGCCTTATGGACCGGCATGTCTCATCTGTCTCGATCCCGGTGAGGAAACCGAGCCCCTCTGCGAGCTGCGTCTCGCCTTGAAAGAAAAAAGGAATGAAGAGGTTCTTGATGATCTCGGCCGGATCGAGGGGCTTTCCCTTGAGAGCATGAGCTCGGGATACGCCGAATGGCGTCTCCTCTATCCCAAGAACAGGGGTCTCACCCCGGAGATTCGACACCTCCTCGACAAGCACAAGGACCGGATTTGGGATGTCTACAGGGAAGATGCCGTGAAACCCGATTTCACACGTCATCCGATCTTGGAGCCGATCTCCGTTGACGAGGCGGTTTTTCATCTCCTGCGGGACTTGAAACAGGGATTTCCTTTTCAGACGAGGCCCGGACTTTCCCGGGAGTCGCCGGGCAAGCTCTTCATCTCCTTGAGCGATCTGGTCGGCAAGGCTGCCTGCTATCGTCTCCGAGTGGGCGGGCTGAATGATATGAAGAAGCTGGTCTTGGAGGCATTCCGAAGCGCTCGATGAAACCACTCGAAAGCACAAAACCGGCTGTCACGTTCTCGGTGCTCAAACTGTGGAGAAAAGCCGGCCGGGAGCTGCGGCTGAAAACCGACGGGACAAGCATGCGCCCCCTTATCGAGCCGGGCGATGAGATCACGGCCAGGCTCGTTGACCCTGATCTGCTCCGTTTGGGAGACCTCATGGCCTTCTGGAACGGCAATCGTGTCGTCATCCACAGGCTGATAAAAAGACGACAAACAGAGGAGAGTCAGTGGTTTTGTGAGAAAGCCGACAACCTTCCGGGCTGGAACTGGATAGACGGAGACCGTGTGCTGGGAAAAGTGGTGTCCATCGAGGGAAGAAAGGGGCGGTTGAAAATCACCCGATGGCCGTGGAAATGGGTCAACCCGGCCGTGGGATTCGTTCTTTCGGCGTGGGTCGCCTTCTATGAAAGGGGCCGGGTTTTGCAGCCCCCTGTTCCGGGAGAGCGGCCCGGTTTCCTGAATAAAATCCTGGGCGGTCTTCTCTGGGTCTTGAACCGAACATACCGGGCTGCCATGAGCCTCTTCCTGTTCTTCGTCCGGTTGTCCGGGATCAACAGGTCCGCAAAAGCATAGTTGACCGCTGATCAGTCGGCGGTGTAAATAAACGGGTCAGCGCTTGACGGCTTTGATTTCATTCATTGGGAGATCGACTCATGAGCGGGGAAATCATCGAGCACCCCTTCGAATCGGAACTGATGCTCTACCAGACGGAAAAGGACGACGTCCATATCCTCAATCCCACGGCCCGTGTCATTTACAAGCAGTGCAAGGAGGGTAAAGGGCCGGAGGAGATCGAAAAGGTCCTCAGGGAACGGTTTCGGATCGATCCTGAGATCGACATCACCAAGGACATCGAGGACTGCATATCCGACCTGAAGCAAAAGGGCCTACTCGAATAAGGACCCTCTCTCCGAAAGAAAGGATCAGGGCCGCTACATTCCGTCCACCTATGGCCTTGATCGGTCTTCGTTCGATCCGGGGTTCCACCAGCTGACCTGGACAGGATCATGGAACCTGCTCCTCCCGCTGTTGTCGATATCCTCCAGCTTGTACCAGTAAGGATGGTCGGGAATCAGACCCCTGTCGATATAGGTGTAACTGGCGCCGTGAGCGGGGCCCCCCTTGGAAGGGATAAGCTGTCTCGTTATCCGGATGAATTCGCTCTCGCCCGAGCCCTGCTCCATTCTCCGCCAGATATGGAATCCGGCGTTGTCGATCTCGGAGGCGGTCTTCCATCTGATGACCGCTTGATTTTTGAAACCAACGGGCAGGAACGAGACGAGCTCGACGAGATCGGGGCTGAGGATATAGTAGACCGTCCCGTTCCAAGCTCTGTATGTGAACATGCCGGTGAATACCGGACTTGCATGTCCCTTGTTGGTTGTTATGGCGAGGTCGGAGTTCGAGTAGGTGTTGGGTCCGCCGTTGGTGTAGCGGAGCGTTTGACTCGGATAGCTGGAGAGGTGGACATAGAAACCGTAGGTCGTACCGGCGTTGAAGCTGACGCCGGCGGCGCCGGGCAGGTCGATGTAGGTCGGGTAGTTTTCACCTGCCGACGTCCCCGTGCCCGAGGCAAGCAGGGTCCAGGCGCCGGAGTTGTTCTCGTAGCCGACGCAGGTCCCGGTCTTGTAGTAGACGTCTACCGTGACAGTGATTCCGGCATTGGTCGTGTTGACGTCGATCCCGGCGATCTCCTCGATGTCCCAGTACGAGGTGATATCGAAGGTGTTGCCGGCATAGCCGTTGTTGGCGGCGAAGAGGGTCGTCAGGCTCCCCACGACCGGCGGGGCCTCGACCTTGATCTCGTCGAAGGCGAACCCGTCCGACGCAATCGGGTAGTTGTCGTACTGGGAGAAACGGATCTTGAAATTATTAGAGAGTGAAATGCCCGCGTTGGCAGCGGCTTGGTCGATATCGAGCGTTTTCAACTGATAGGTGCTGGTGCCGTTCCACAGGTCGAGGGCCTTGTGGTACGTCACGCCGTCTTCGCTGATGAAAACACCGTCGTCGGCATGGCTCTCGTCGCCGAATTCCTTCCACTGGAACTCGAGATCGACCTCGGTTGCCGACGAAAGATCGACAGAGAGCGTCATCGTCACATTGCTGAATGTGCCGGACGGATAGGCGTCCATGGTTACATGGTAAGCGCCGATCGGCGTGTTGGCCGTCGTGATCTGGATCCGGCCGTTGTTGGTGACGGCGGTCTCCCACTCGGGCCCGAAGCCGGCGCTCTCGAATCCATCGTAATAAGGTAATGCCGCGACCCCCCGCACGGAAACTTCCCAGTTGTCGAAAGCGGGCTGCTTGTAAGTCCCGATACCGAAACCGGTGCCGAGACCGCCCATGGTGGTCACGCCGCTGCATTCGAAATGTT
>CAZWHE010000224.1:0-4432 GCA_964633825.1 uncultured Phycisphaerales bacterium
ATACCCCAAAGTCACAACCAGTTGATGTTGTTTGAGTAACGTTGGGACAGTAGTGATAAATAATATATGATTATTTTTCTGTGTTGCACCGTATCGAAGAGCTCAATCGCTTCAATTCATTCACACTGTAAGGAAGGAGAATCCAATGAAACCAGCTCTCTTTTTAACCATTCTCGCCTTCTTTTTTGTTCTCCCTGCGGTTGGCTTTGCACAAGTCGTACAGAACCAAGACACCGTCACTGTCTCTATCGACGGTTCCTCTGCAACTGTAGTACCAAACACGCTCCCCAGTGAAACCACACTCGGCTCCCGCAGCGGCGATACTGTCGATATCGTGGGAGACACGTCGAATTCCGCAAATGGTACAGGCAAGGCCAAGGGCAACTCCTACCGGATCGACACGGGCACGACCCTGACCCAGGCGGAGTTCTGGCTGAACTTCACGAGTACTCAGACCCTCACCTACTATGTGTTCGAATCCCCGGTGGAATTCGGCACCTACAACGAGGTCCACCGGAATTCGGCATCCGTCACCGGAACCGGGGCCGGCTGGTACTCCTCGGGCCCGCTCTCTGTCTCCCTGGCTGCCGGCAACTACTACATCATTGCCGTCTCCTGGGACGGCAGCATGACTTATTATTTCGGTGTCGGGGATACACAAGCCACGTCCTTCGGGGCTTATGTCCACGGCTATGCCACGGGTCTCGATCCCCTCCCCTCGAGTATCAGCAGCATGGTCAATGACCAGGCCATTTACCACCAGCGCCTGACCACCGGCGGCGCCGTTTACACCCTGGCCGTCTCCCCCGACCCGATCGTGGGCGGCCAGAACGTCACCTTCACCGTGACCAACGGTACTCCGACAACCATGACCTATCTGGTCTACAGCATCACCGGCACGGGAAGCGTTTACGTTCCCCAGCTCGGAATCACACTCGGAATCGCAAACCCGGCGCTCGGTTTCAACAAGAACTCGGACGGTTCGGGAACAACATTCTGGAGCGTCACCTGCCCCACCGGTTATACCGGCCCTGCCTGGCTCCAGGCTTGCCAGATGGGTCTGGCGTCGAATGTAGTGGCCACGTCGGTCCTGTAAACGCGCATCAAAGGGATTGCCCGGCCGGTTGTTCCGGCCGAGGCTTTCCAGACAGTCAAACGGGGTCGGGAGGCTCTCTCCCGTCCCCGTTTTTAATGACCGGGCAATCCTGTTGATCATATCCGATCTTCGATGACAAGAGATCCTTTTCCTCCTATCAGACACCCCGCGAAATTCGTAACATTTCATATCGTGGCACGGAACACCGGCTTCTCAAAAACAGGACATCCGCAAAATCGGAGTGATGCAATGGCTAACCGGGAAAAGCTTTTTTTCGTCATGATCCTCCTCGTTCTGGTCTTCGTGATCGGGGCTCTCGCATATTTCGTCACCACCGGCACAGGCGGCTCCGACGGGATAGCGCCGACCGGCGAAGGTCGATCCTCGGATGCCGCGGTACGGGACATCAAGACCGACATCCAAACAGCCGGCGGCATCGCGTCAGAGGAAACCCCGGAAAAGAAGCTCCTCGTTGCGGGCGGCGGCACTGCGGAAGAGAACGAGCCGGCCGGTGTGACCGGCAACGGCCGCCTCACGGGCCTGGTCGTCAACGAACCGGGCTACGCCCTGGAAGGCGCGAAGGTCCACTTCGTAAAAACCGGGGAGAGCTCTTTCTCCAGAAGGCTCAGCCTCGGGCTGCTCGATTACAAATCTCCGAAGAACCCGTGGGCCGCCACGGGGCCGGACGGCCGGTTTCGCCTGGACAATCTTCCCGGCGGCGAAAAGGTCTCGCTCTTCGTGGATCACGAGGACCATGTGGTGAAAAAAGTGACCATCGGCAAGTACGACGGCGACAGGCGCGACCTGGGAACGATCCCGCTCGAAGGAGGGGGGCGGATCACGGGCCGCGTCAAAAGCCGTGAAGACGGCCGTCCTATTGCCGGTGCGCTCGTGAAAGCCGTCGGCCTGGCCGGCTCGATGACGTCGGACAACGGCTTCATCGCCATTTTCGGCGGCGACGCCGCACCGGAAAGAGTCCGCAAGACCGAAACGGGACCGGACGGCGCCTTCGAGCTGAAAGGTATTCCCGAAGGAAACGCCGTCGTCTCGGTCGAGCACGATGACTTCCCGCCGGCCGAATCGCAGAAGATCCATGTCAAAAAGGGGACCACCACGACCGGTGTCGACCTCGTCCTCGAAAAAGCATACTCCATCTCGGGAACCGTTCTCGATGCCGATGGAAAACCGATCGACGGAATCAGCGTCTCGGTCAACCAGCCCGTGAACGTCGAGCTCTCCGATCTTTCCTCCCTGTCGTCGTCGATCCTGAAACAGGCCGGCTCTCTTTCCCGACCGGACGGAGCCTTCGAGATCACGGGGATCGGAGAAGGAACATACAAAGTCACGGCGAAAGGCAAAACCTACATTCCCCGATCGATCAGCGGTGTCGAGACGGGAACGAAGGACCTCGTTTTCACTCTTCAAAAGGGCGGCATCGTCTTTGGACGGGCCTTCGATTCGGAAACAGGGAAAGGCTTGGAGGATTTCAAGCTGACCGTTGTGAATGAGGGCTTCCTGCCCTTTTTTACCGGCCTCGTTCTTAAAGGCGAGGAAGCGGCGGCCCTGATCGGCGCCGGCGCCGATCCCCGAGGAGCCTACTATGTGGAAGGCGTGGGGAATAAACCGGTCGAGCTCCGGTTCACGGCACAGGGCTATGCCGACAGGACCATCAAGAACATCACCAGCTCGCCGGGAGCGAGAGAGTCCGTCGACTGCGTGCTCGAACCGGAAGCGGCCGTGGCCGGGGTTCTGCTCTCACCTGACGGACAGCCCCTCTCCGGAGGAAAGCTCGTATTGAAAAAGCCCGAAAAACACGGCCCAGAGGGCATGGTTATCAAGAGCATACTCATCGAGGACGGCGAGGAACCCGTGCGGATGCAGGGAGCCCACTGGAGGGGACGGGCCACGAGCGATTCTTCCGGGAAATTTCGAATCAGGGGTGTGCCCGAAGGCGACTACGTTCTGGAAGCCGATCATGATAATTTCCGGAAGCCCGAGCCTGTCGAGCTTTCCCTCTCCGCCGGAGAATCGAAGAGCGGCATCGTCATGAAAATGCTCGCAGGCGGCGCCGTGGAAGGAACGGTTTTCGGCAAGGACGGGCGCCCCATGCCCGGGGCCGCAGTCCGTGCGAAGAAGGTCGGCGGCGCGCCGTGGAGCTTCGAAGCCGAGAGCGCCACGGCCGATGCGGGCGGGAAATATGCTTTCAAAGGGCTCGAACCGGGAGAGTACAGCCTCTCCATCGCTTCGAAGGAATCGGGCTCCGCCCTGGTTTCCATATTCGTGGCGGGAGAGGAAGAGAAAGATTCGGGGAGCCGCGTTCTCGTCGAAGAGAACAAGACGGTCGAGCTCGATCTCTACGACATCCCGGCCGGCACGGTCTACGGGTCGGTCACCGAAGCGGGCCGCGGCGTCCCCGGAATCGAGGTCCAGATCTTCTCGACGGAAGGGTTCGCCTTCATGCCGGTCAAATCGTGCCGCACCGACGACGACGGCCGTTACATCATGAAGGAGATCAAGAAGGGAACGTACAGGGTCCAGCTCAACTTAGGGGGCGTGCCCGAGCCCTTCGAGAAAGAGATCACCCTCCATCCCGGCGGCCAGACCGCACAGAATTTCGAGCTCCCCACAGGACGCGTCGCGGGCCGCGTGACCGACGTTGCCACGGGCGCGCCGATCGCGGGCGTCAAGGTCTCGATGAAGAGGCCGGTTGAAAAGGGCAAGACCGAAAAAAGGACCGTCACCTCGATCGTCAGCATGTCGGCCTCTACGGACGGGGAGGGGAATGAGGGTTTGACCACATTCACCATAAAAGGGGGCGGATCGGTGCAGACCGACGCGGAGGGGCGGTTCGAGATCCCATTCATCAAGGAGGGCGAGTATCGCCTCGTCGCTTCGGGAAGCGGTTACATCAAAAAGGAGCTCCAACCGGTGAAAGTGACGGAAGGATCGGTCACCTCGGGACAGGACCTGAAGCTCACAAAGGGCGCCGTCATCGCGGGCAAGGTCATCAACCTCCGGACGGGCAAGACCGTTTCCCACTGCCCCCTCCTCTGCACCAAGCTCGGCGACAGCGGACAGGTGGAGGGAGAACCCAAGTTCACCCTCTCCGAGCGGGACGGAAGCTTCAAGGTCACGGGTCTCACCGAGGGGCGCTACCAGGTCTCGTGCACGGGCGGCCAATACGAAGGCATGCTCGACATCAGAATCAAGCCCGGCGAATCCACGGAGGCCGACATCGAGGTGACTCCGTCGTCCTGACCGCCCGGCCCGGCGCGAAAACCCTAACCCAAGTTCCGCAGCAGAAAAAAACTTTCGAGTTTTTTTGAGGTGAGTGAG
>CAZWHE010000225.1:0-4418 GCA_964633825.1 uncultured Phycisphaerales bacterium
GGAGACCAACGTCTACTGGCTCTTCGGGGGAGTGCAAAACGGGATGAGGATGTCGTCGACGAGCGGAAATGTGACGGGCCAGGGGCAGCCGATCGATTCCTTCCGGGAATCGCTTCACGTGGAAGAGGATCTCACTTTGTGGGAGGGCATCCCCGGAGGGACCAATGTCGATTACTGGTTCTGGGAAAAGATCTACGCTCCTTACAACAAGCAGTTCATCATCAACGCGCCGTCGCCGATCCCGACCCAGACCGACGCGGTCCTGCGGGTTTGCTTCCAGGGACGGTCGACGGCTTCACCCCATCCGAACCATCACACCAAGATCTTTCTGAACGGCACCCTCGTGGGGGACGATTATTGGGATGACGACATAGTCTATATCCAGGAGATGGCGATCCCCCAGGGTATTCTCCTGGAAGGCGACAACACGATAACAGTCGATCTTCCAGGTGACACGGGCGCGCCCATCGACATTATCTATCTCAACTGGTTCGAGCTCGACTATTGGCGCACATACGAAGCGACCGGGGACGAGCTGACCTTCTCCGTGGATGGGACCGACCGGTTCCTGATCGATACGGCGCCGTTCAGCAAGCCGCATATCGAGATCTTCGACATCACCAACCCGGATCAGGTCGAGAAGATCACTGACTTCACCATTCAGAGGGGCGGAGGAAAACGCGCGCCCGCGTTTCAGCAGGCCACTCCCCAGATCCACCCGGGGAACTTCCACGCTCTCTTCGAATCCGACGTGAACGGTACAAAGCGTTTCCTCGCCGCGATTCCCGGTCGGTTCAAGACACCGGCAAGCATCGAAGTCTGGGAGAACTCGGGCCTGAAGAACGCGGCCAACGGCGCGGACTTCATTCTCGTCACCCCCGAAGCTTTTCTGTCCTCCGTGGAGCCTCTGCGACAGTATCGCGAAAATCAGGGACTCCGCGCCAAGGCAGTCGCTATCGAGGACATCTATAATGAGTTCAACTACGGTCCCTTCCACCCTTCGGCCCTGAAGGCGTTCCTGCAGTATGCTTATAATTACTGGACTCCTCCCGCACCCGGCTATGTGCTCTTCGTCGGCGACGCGAACACGGACTACAGGGATAAATTCGGCACGGGCAAGGCGACCCGGGTCCCCGTATATTTGTTCCAATCGGACCTGGGAATCACACCCAACGACAACTGGTATGCCTGCGTGGACGGAAGCGACTCTCTTCCCGACATCTTTCTGGGCAGGATCTCGGCGAACAGCGCCGCCATGGCGGCCGACATGGCCGACAAGGTGCTCGCTTACGAGCAATCGACGAGCACCTATCCCGACGGCGTCCTGCTCACGGCCGACGACGAACCGGGCTTCGAGAGCCTGAACGAAAACCTGGTTCCCTACCTCCCCCCCGCTTTTTATGCGGACAAGGTCTACCTGAGCAACTATTCGAACGTGAACAACGCCACCCAGGACATCATCTCGAGCATCGACAACGGGGTCATGATCACCAACTATGTGGGCCACGGTTCCACGTACAACTGGACGGGAGAGATGATGTTCGTCTCCTCCGACGTGGCGGGCCTGAACAACGGGAATGATTTGACCTTCGTAATCGCCATGACCTGCTTGAACGGTTACTTTTCCCTGCCCGACGTTTACTGCCTGGGCGAGGAATTCGTGGTGGCAACGGACAGGGGCGCTATCGGCTGCCTGGCGCCGACAGGCCTGGGGTATCTGTGGGATCAAGATATATTAAACCCCGAAATCTTTTCCGTCATCTTCGACCAGAACGAAAAGATACTGGGATACATCACCACGCAGTCCAAGATCTCGGCCTACAACCAAGGGGCGTCATTGGACGTGGTGGAGATATACACCTTTCTCGGAGATCCAGCGGTCAGCTTGAAGGACTGGTAGCGATAGAGAAATAAAAGGCCGTTTCGGGAGGAGTCATGGAATCATCATTCCTGGTC
This sequence comes from uncultured Phycisphaerales bacterium, assembly GCA_964633825.1. Taxonomy (GTDB): domain Bacteria; phylum Planctomycetota; class B15-G4; order B15-G4; family CAYZWU01; genus CAZWHE01. The sequence continues at coordinate 1,957 of CAZWHE010000225.1, forward strand.
TACTCTCCTCGAAATGCTGAAGGCGGAAGAGACGGCGGCCACATCCTCCTGCACCGTGAACGATCCGACTGGATCCGGGTGAACGACACGGGGCTGGAGATCGCCAGAGCCCTCGATGAGGGCGCCTCGGAGGATGATCTGGTCGGCAGCCTCGTCTCCCGATACGGCATTGCGGAGAATCAAGCCCGGCAGGACGTTCGCTACGTTTCGGCGGAGCTGAGAAGGGCGCATTTCTTCGACGGAACCGAACCAAGACCGCTCAGGAATCGCACGCCCGCATCCCTCTTCTTCCACCTGACCATGCGCTGCAACCTGGCCTGCCGCCACTGCTATGTCTCCTGTCCCGAGAACATCGAGGAGGAGCCAAACGACCTGGAAGCAGACGCTGTGCTCCGGACGATCGACGAGCTGGCGGAAAAGGGCGGCAGGGCCGTCACCCTGAGCGGGGGCGAGCCGCTGCTCCATCCCGAGATCAAGAAGATCCTCTCCCACACAGCCCCCAAGCTGGGCATCAGCTTGCTGACGAACGGCACCCTCATCGACAGGGAGTGGGCTGCTCTCCTGGCTGATCTCGATGCCCGCGTTCAGATCAGCCTGGACGGTTCGACGGCGGAAATCCACGATCTTCACAGGGGGAAAGGGAGCTTCGACCGCGCCCTGCGGGGCGTCGAACACCTCCAGCAGGCCGGGCTGGGCGACAAGCTGAATTTCTGCACGACCCCCATGACCCGGAACCTTCACGACCTGAAGGAAATCATTCACCTCGCGGAGAGCCTGGGGGTTCCCCTGGTCCGGTTCATTCCCCTGAGACAGGAGGGAAGCGCCCGAAAGGCATGGTCTTCCATCGGTTCCGGCATCGATGTGGAGGACCACGAAGCCTTCTACCGTTATACGAACGAGCTCGGAAAGAAGGGAACCTGCTCCGTCGACGTGAGCTGCGGGCTGAGCGGCTTTTTGCTCAAAATACCCGAAGACCTGGCGGACGACGATCTCTGGTGCCCGGCCGGCAGACAGCTCGTGGTCTATGCGACGGGCGACACCTACCCCTGCGTCCTGATGATGAGCGAGGAGTATCGGCTGGGAAATATCTATCAAGACTCCCTGTCCAACCTGCAGCGTTCCGAGGGGATGGCGCGCCTCTGCGGCGCCCTGACCGGCAGAAGGCGGAAAATAGAGAAGTGCGCGGCCTGCTCGTGGCGCAACCTGTGCCAGGCCGGCTGCATGGGTCTCGCCCTGGACCAGAAGGGAACCCTCTGGGATACCGATCTCTTCTGCGATTACAGGAATGGAGCGTATCGAAAAGCGTTCGACCAGATCCTGCGTTCATAAGGAGGATGAGTTGAAAATGGCCAGAAAAAAGATCCCGATATTTGACCACCCCTTCGCTCTCATGCTGCTCCTCTTTTTTACAGGAAGCGCCCCTCTCTTTGCTCAACAAAATACGCCGGCATCGACACCGGCCGTCGAAAACTTCCGTGCGGAAACGGAGTTTCTTCCCGAAGGAAGGGCCATCGACAGAGTCAACATCATCGGCCCCCCCACGCCTCCGCCCGGATATTATCGCATTCCCGTCGAGCCGCCTCCACCCGATCGAGGGAAAGGGACCGTCACTTTGTCCGTCCCGGCTTACGACTGGTCCTTCGGATGTTCGCCCACTGCCGCTGCCATGATCGCGGCGTATTACGACAGGACCACCCATCCGAACATATACACGGGCCCCACGAACAGCGGCGTGATGCCCATGGACAACAGCACGTGGCCCGATTGGTTCGACGGAGTCGACTGGATCAATCAGTGCCCGTTGAGTGCAACACACAACGGACTCGATGGACGGATAATCAACGGCCACGTCGATGATTACTGGATCTCTTTCGGCCAAACCGGTCCCGATCCCTATGACGGAAACTGGCCCGAGCACACCCTGGACGACTGCACGGGCGATTTCATGAAATCCAACAAGTGGTACGCGGCTTACGGCCACAACTCGGACGGCGGAACGACCTTCTGGTTCTACACCAACGGAGCGCCGCTGCACGACAGCGACATCGAAGGGCTGGGCGAACCGTACACCCACGACGGAGGATATGGGCTCAAGCTCTTCTACGAATCGAGAGGTGACACGGTTTCGACCATGTATAACCAGTACATCTACGGTTACAACGGCAACACCCAGGGATTCACGTATACACAGTACAAGGCCGAGATCGATGCCGGCCATCCGGTCATGATTCATCTCGTAGGACACACCATGGTCGGTGTGGGTTACGACGACACGACGAGCGATCAGTTCTATTTCCACGACACCTGGGATTATTCCACCTACTCGATGGAATGGGGCGGCAGCTATTTAGGAATGGATCAAACAGGCGTCTCCATCGTCCGAATGACCGAGGGCAGCGGCTGGTTCGACGACTTCAACCGCGCCGACGGCACCAACATGGGAGCGGACTGGACCGAAACCG
>CAZWHE010000226.1:0-4393 GCA_964633825.1 uncultured Phycisphaerales bacterium
ACTGAAACACCTCCCGCCCTTTGGAATCCTTCGTGTTCGATGCCGCCATTCGGTAAAAATGATATCCCTCGATTTCGGCCAACATCGCTTTTTTCAAGGCCTGAGACACTCGCGTCACCATGCTCTCCATCTATCGGCCCTCCTTTTGAAAAAGGGTGAATACGATCCGTTATCCATCAAGGCGAATAGCACATGGCCGGGACTTGTCAAACGGCAAGGGTCTTACGAAGGCGAATCCACCATCTGCCGGAGAACATACTGCAAGATGCCGCCGTGGCGAAAATACTCCTCTTCCCGGGGAGTATCGATGCGCTTTCTGACCTTGAATATGATGGGAGAACCACCCCCTTCCGGCGCTGCGGTCACGCGGGCGGTCTTTTGATCAAAGTCATTCACGCCTTCCACATCAAAGACCTCGGTCCCCGTCAAGCCCAAGCTTTGGGCGCTTTCACCCTCCATGAACTGGAGGGGAAGCACGCCCATGCCGATCAGGTTGGAGCGGTGAATGCGCTCAAAGCTTTCGGCGATCACCGTGCGGATGCCCAGGAGCCTGGTCCCCTTGGCGGCCCAGTCCCGCGATGAGCCCGATCCGTACTCTTTTCCGGCCAGGATGACGAGGGGCACGCCCTTCCCGAGGTAGCGCACGGACGCATCGTAAATCGACGTGACCTCTCCCGACGGCATATGGGTGGTCCAGCCCCCTTCCGTGCCCGGCGCGAGCTTGTTGCGCAGCCGGATATTGGCGAAGGCGCCCCGCACCATCACCTCGTGGTTGCCGCGGCGGGAGCCGTAGGAATTGAAATCCTCGGGAAGGATACCCTGTTCCATGAGGTACTCGCCTGCAGGGGAATCCTCTTCGATGACGCCTGCCGGAGAGATGTGATCCGTCGTGACACTGTCGCCCAGATAGGCGATGACCCTGGCGCGGCGGATCTCTTCCACTGCCCGAGGTTTCAGACTCATATCACTGAAAAAGGGAGGTTCCTTGATGTAGGTGGAAGAGTTATCCCAGTCAAAGAGACCGCCTTCGGGGACTTTCAGCGAATTCCAACGAAGATCCCCTTTGAAGAGATCGGAGTATTTGTCTCGAAACATGTCGGGCCGAATGGAAGCCGCCATCGCGTCCTCGATCTCCCTCCGATCGGGCCAGATCTCTTTCAGAAAGACGGGCTCTCCGCTCGCCGACATCCCGAGCGGTTCGTTGAGCATGTCGATGTCCATGCGCCCCGCCAGAGCGTAGGCCACCACCAGGGGAGGCGACGCCAGGTAGTTCATCCGCACCTCAAAATGAATGCGGCCCTCAAAGTTCCTGTTCCCCGAGAGGACCGAACAGACAACGAGATCGTTTTCTTGAATGGCGCGGGACACGGCTTCGGGAAGGGGGCCGGAGTTGCCGATGCATGTGGTGCATCCGTACCCGGCCAGGTGAAAACCGAGTTTCTCGAGGGAGGCCATCAGCCCGGCCTCGGTCAGGTACTCGGTCACCACGCGCGATCCCGGCGCCAGGCTCGTCTTGACCCAGGGCGGCACGCCGAGTCCTTTCCGGCAGGCCTTTTTCGCCAGGAGCCCGGCCCCGAGCATCACGGCCGGGTTCGACGTGTTGGTGCAGCTCGTGATCGCGGCGATCACCACGGAGCCGTGGCGAAGCGCGCCGCTGTGCCTGCTGTTTTTTTCACGCGGAGACGGGGCGTGCAAGATTTCCTCGAGGCTCTTTTCAAAAGAGACCTTTGCCCTGCTCAGGGGCACGCGGTCCTGGGGGCGCCGCGGTCCGGCGATGGAGGGTTCCACCTTTCCCAGATCGAGATCCATCGTATCTGAATACGAGGCTTCGGGCGATCGGGCGCCGCGGAAAAGACCCTGCTCCCCGGCATAGGCCTCGATCAGGGCGACTCGCTCGGGAGAACGGCCCGAGAGTTTCAGGTAACGGATGGTTTCTTTATCAATGGGGAAAAAACCACAGGTGGCGCCGTACTCGGGCGCCATGTTGGCGATGGTGGCGCGGTCGGCCAGGGAAAGCCGATCCAGACCCTCGCCGTAAAACTCGACGAACCGCCCCACCACCCCTTTGGCGCGCAGCATTTCGGTCACGGTCAAGACCAGGTCTGTGGCGAAGGCGCCTTCCCTGAGCCGTCCCCGCAGCCGGAATCCCACCACCTGGGGGATCAACATGGAAAGGGGCTGGCCCAGCATGGCCGCCTCCGCTTCGATCCCGCCCACGCCCCAGCCCAGCACACCGAGGCCGTTGATCATGGTGGTGTGGGAATCCGTGCCGACCAGGGTGTCGGGAAAAGCCTGGAGCACGCCGCCTTCTTCACGGGAAAACACGACCCGCGCCAGGTACTCGAGGTTCACCTGGTGGACGATGCCCGTGCCCGGCGGCACCACCTTGAAGTTGGGAAAGGCCTTCCGGCCCCAGCGCAAAAAAGCGTATCGCTCGCGGTTTCGATCGGCTTCCAGCGCTGTATTGTACTCCAGGGCTTTCAGATTGCCGAAGGAATCGACCTGGACGGAATGGTCGACGACCAGTTCGACGGGCTGCTTCGGATCGACGAGATCGGGATCGCCTCCCATGCGAAGCACGGCATCCCGCATGGCCGCCAGGTCCGCCAGAGCGGGCACGCCGGTGAAATCCTGCAGCAGAACGCGGCTCGGCCTGAAGGCGATCTCGCGGCCCGGCTCCGCCCCCGGGTCCCACGAAGCGAGCGCCTCGATGTCGTCCCGGGTCACGCAGACGCCGTCCTCGCAACGCAGCAGGTTCTCGAGGAGGATCTTATGGGTGAACGGCAGGCGGGAGATAGAAAACCGATCCTCGAGAGCACCGAGGCGCCGGATCTCGTATTTCGACCCGGCAACCGTGATCACTGCCCGCGACTGAAAACTGTCTTTCACAACCCGCTTCATTTCGCTCACGGCTTCAACAGTTCTGCAAAGAAGCCGATCTCGAGATAATAGAACGGGATGCCCACAAGGAGGGCCGGAATCGTCGTCACCACCGTTGCCTTGAGCGCCGACTTCCTGTCCATGGCCAGGAGAGGAAAAAGGGCGTCGCCGTCCTGGGAGATGGCGTTGGAGAGGAGGGCGGCGAAAGGAAGCCACCCCTTGATGAAGAGGGCGACGAAAATGATCTGCGGGCCGCATCCCGGGATGAGGCCCACGAGGGCCCCTATAAACACGGCCGCCAGGCCCGCCGAAGTCATGATCCCTTCGGCCAGCTCTTCTCCCTGGGTGGAGTCGCCGCCCCCGATCGCGTAGATGAAAAACTCGTAGACGAGATAGGCGGCAAAGACCCATGTCCCGACGAAAGCCGTTTCCTGGGCATTGTGGACGAACGTCTCTCTCAGGGACATGAGCTTCAGCTCCGACTCCTCGTGAGTGTCGTCGCCCAGGTATTTCTTTCCCATGATGAAGAGAAGGAGGGACAAAAAAGTGCCCGCCCCACCGAGGATCGTTCCCATGTTCGGAACAGCCGCGGCGTTGACGTCCACCTGGAAGAGAAGGAGAATTCCGAGCGCCAGCCCGACGGCGATGCAGAGCCAGTAAAGCCAGAATCCCTTGTGGGTCACGCGGTATCCCAGGGTGCCGGGATCATCGTGCCCCTTGATCCCGTGGTGAAGGACCAAGTCCAGGCTGTCCCCTTCCTCGTGGCCGATGTGCTTGATGCGCTCCACCCCGGGCCGCGCCGCCAGCTCCGTCTCTTGAATGCCGTGGTCGGCCTCGCGGTCGTGCTTCTCCAGGTCCCCTCTTGTCGTCGTTTCCGCTGCGGGAAGGGACCGCCGGCCGATTCGATAATGATCCACGATATATCCCGTGGCCGCGGCAACGACAAAGGAGAGAGCGCTGATTACCAGATAATGAAGAGGCAGGGCCGAGATCATGACAAAGGCGGAATCACCGGCCGTGGCGATGAGCGTCGCCACGACGGTCCCGAAAGAGACCGAGCCTTTCAGGTAGAGGGGCATGACGAAGATGGCGCCGCCGCACCCGGGTGTGAGCCCGATGAACGCGCCCAGAGCGGGCTGCCATTTTTTTCCCCTTTCAATGCTCTCGATCAGCCGGCCCTGCTTCTTGAAGTTGATGTAGCCGAAGAGGATCAAAACGGCCCCGACAAAGACCGTCACCTGCAGAAAGGAGCCTTCGGCGCTTCCGATTATGATATTCAGAATATCATTCACAATGGGTCCGTTCTCTCGATCCTCCTCGTTACTCTCTAATTCTTAATATAGCACCGTATGGGGAGTATTTCAGGTGCGGCTTCACGGCAGATCCAACGAATCCGGGAGAGACCGTAAAACAAAGCAGCGCAGCACGAACAGGTTTTCGCGCTACGCTGGGATTTTATTGGTGGGGGCAGAAGGACTCGAACCCTCGACCCACTGCTTAAAAGGCAGTTGCT
>CAZWHE010000227.1:0-4392 GCA_964633825.1 uncultured Phycisphaerales bacterium
GAGGTAATATTCGATCCTTCCTTGTTTTATTCCGGCTGGTTTCAAACAGATACAAACGATTATACCCGAATCGGCTTATACTCCCTTTTCGACCTTCAGAGGGCTCATTTCAAGGGGGCCGATCGTATCTTCCACGGCCTCGATGATTCGGCCCGTACCGCCGACTTCAGCCAGCTCGTTGATGTCATTGAAGAGAGGCCTGTCATCGTCGAGAAAATCGACGCTTTGCCGTATCGTTTCATAGGCTGCGCGGCCTGCCGGACCCGGCTCGGTCTTTCCGAGGAAATCGAATGCCTGGGCCGCCGCCATGAATTCTATGGCCAGCACGGCGCAAGCATTGTCGAGTATTCGCCGTCCCTTGATCGCCGAGGTCATGCCCATGCTCACGAAATCCTCCTGATCGGCGGCGGCCGGTATGGAACCGACGGCGGCGGGCTGGCAGAGGATCCTGTTTTCACAGAGGAGCGAGCCCGCCGTGTACTGGGTCAGCATGAGGCCCGACATCATTCCGGCCCCTTTTGTGAGAAAGGCGGGGAGACCTACGCTCAAGGCCGGATTCAAGAGGCGGTTGAGACGTCGCTCCGACAGAACGGCCACGGTCGTCACGGCCATGCCGAGGTGTTCGAGTGCGAAGGCCAAAGGAGTTCCCTGAAAATTAGCGCCCGTGACACAATCCCCGGTCTCGGGGAAGAAAAGGGGATTGTCGCCCACCCCGTTCAGCTCGATCTCAAAGATTTCGCGCGACCAGTTGTGCGAATCGAGAGCCGATCCGATCACCTGAGGAGTGCTCCGGAGCGAATAAGCGTCCTGCACGCGCTTACCTTCGCGGGCGAGCAGCCCCGATCCTTCGACGAGCCTGCGCAGGTTCGATGCGCTCGTTATAGCGCCCGGGTATCCGCGCGCAGCATGGAGTCGTTCATCGAGACAGAGGGTGTTCGTATTGAGGGCTTCCAGGGCCATGGCGGCCCCGATCTGGGCGTTCTTGTAAAAACGCTCCGCGTCATGGATCTGAAGCGATCCCATTCCTGTGATCACGTTGGAGCCGTTGATCACGGCCAGGCCGTCGCGGGCTTCGAAGACGACGGTCTGAACGCCGGCACGCGCCATGGCTTCTTTACCGGAGAGTCTTTCCCCTTTGTAAAAAGCCTCCCCTTCGCCGATGAGAACGAGCGCCATCTGAGCCATGGGGGAGAGATCCCCCGAGGCCCCGACCGATCCGCGCTGGCACATGACGGGGACCACTCCCTTGTTGAGCATCTCGACGAGCGTTTCGGTAACCTTGAGCCTGAGGCCGGAGAGACCGTTGCAGTGAACGTTGATGCGCGAAAGCATGGAGGCGCGAACCGCGTCCTCGGGGACGGGATCGCCGCAACCGGCGGCGTGGCTGTAAATGAGGAATTTCTGGTAGTGCTCGGTCTGTTCGGGCGTCAGGGCCACCTCGGAGAATTCCCCGATCCCGGTGGTGACGCCGTACATCACCTCCCTTTTCTCGACTTTCTCGTCGAGAAGCGCGCGGCAGGCGTTGATGCGCTCCTGCGCTTCGGGGTCCAGCTTGACTGCTTCATTATGCCGGGCCACACGGACCACTTCTTCGACGGTGAGATTTCGGCCGTTCAAGGTTACAGGCATTCTCTGTCTCCTCGAGAGTCTTTGATAAGGATGAAAGGGGACTATTTAAACAGGAAGGGGGGGCTTGCGCCCCCCCTTTTTTCCATTTGATGGTGTATCAAATTTTTTTTGTGCCGTCGGTTTTTTGTGCGGGCTCTATTTTTCTCCGTATACGATCGTTTCGTACTTGCTGTAAAGACCGAGTACCGAGAAGGCCTTGCAGTCCACATGATGGATCTTCCTGATGTCGCCTTCGTCCATGGCGGCCTTGATCGAAGCGTCACCGGTTGCAAAGAATATGATCGCCGAAGCCTGGGACACACCTTTGTCTTCGCACTTGACCGACGGATCCCCCACAGCAACGGGGCCTTTCACATCGACCGTGATCAGGCTGCCGTAAACAGGGGCGCCAAAAGGCGCCGTGCAGCCCGTCAGAAGCGCCGCCGCGGCGACGGCCAGAACAAAAGACGCAATAATTTTCATTGTATTCTCCTTTCAAGAAATGAAAACAGGGAGACCATTCGTAATACCCGCCCGGCTGTTTAGGTCTCCCGCTCCTTTTATGATTTTATGTGAATCGCTTTTTAATAGCTCCGATTTTTATTATTTAAAGCGAAGAGGCCGGGTGAGGTCGTCGATTTTCGCAGCCACTTTGCCGTTGTAGAGATCCATGTACTCGTCCCTGTTCGGAATCCTGCCGAGCAGGGCCGTGACGGTTGCGACGGCCGAGGAGCCGAGGTAGACGCGGGCTCCCATGCCCATCCGGTTGTCGAAGTTGCGCGTGCTCGTCGAGAAAGCCGTGCATCCCGCGGCGACCTGGGCCTGGTTTCCCATACAGAGCGAGCAGCCCGGCACGTGGACATTGGCGCCCATCTCCACGAGAGATGAGAGAACACCGTCCTTGGCGAGACGGGAATAGCTCTCCCTGTCGGGCGGGACGGTCCAGAGCTTCATGGAGTGGGGGACCTGTTCCCCTTCGAGAATGGCCGCCGCGATCCGGAAATCGGTGATGTCGGCCATGCAGCTTCCGATGAAGACCTCGTCCACCTTCGTTCCGGCGGCTTCGGAAAGCGTGACGATCTTGTCGGGGTCGTTGGGCGCGGCAAAAAGAGGTTCGGTTACCGTACCGAGGTCGACGTCGATCGTGTCGGCGTAGGCCGCGTCGTCGTCGGCTTCGGGGATTTCGGGGTTTTCGAGCCACTCCTCGAACCGGGTGATCATCTCTCCCACCACGGGGGAGGGGTTGCGCTTCGAGAAGTTGTTCTTCAGGAAACGCAGGTTGTTCTCCACATATTCCGTGATCCTCTCCTTCTCGAAGGAGAAGGTCGAGGCCGCAGCCGACCGTTCGGCGGAAGTATCGGTCAGCTTGAACGCCCTTTCCACGGTCATCTCTTCCAGGCCCCGGATTTCGAGAATGCGGTCGGCGAAGATGTTGACCTTGGCGTCTCCCTTCTCGAGGTTGAGCTGGCCCGTCTTGAGCGCCGTCCACGGAATGGCGTTGACAATGTCGCGCGCCGTGATGCCGGGTTGGGGCTTGCCCCTGAATCGGGCAAGAACCGACTCGGGCATGTCGAGCGGGAAGTAACCCTGGCTCGCCGCGAAAGCCACCAGGTCCGACCCGGCCGGGAAACTGATCCCGATGGGGAAGCGGGTGTGGCTGTCCCCGCCCGTTCCCACGAAGTGAGGGAGGAGGAAGCGGTTGCCGTTCGTGTGAATCACCCCGTCGCCCGGTCTGAGATCGATGCCGCGGAGCTCGCGGATGAACGCGCCGAGCTCGAACTGCATCGTCGAGTCCTTGCTCTTGGGTCCGGCCGCGGTGTGGCAAAAGGACTGGATCGTGGGGGCCGCGAACTTGAGGCACGACAGCTCCTGGACCTCCTGCTGGGTCATTCGGCCCGTCGTGTCCTGGCTGAACACGAGGAAGGCCTTGGGCTCGCAATATTCACCCGGAAGGACTCCCTCTCGGCCCGAAGCTCTGCCCACGATCTTCTGGGCCAGCGTATACTTCTGTCCCGCCGGATGGGAAGGCGGTTCGGGGAGAGGGAGGGCCGGGGCGCCGATGTCGAGCCCCAGCCTGGCGCAGGCCTCGCGCGCCTGAATGGTGAGCTTGCGGCCGATGATCAGGTTGTTTCGGCCTCCTGCGCGGCTCTCGTCGAGAATGGATGCCGGCTCCACGCTCAGCTCGGTGAGCACGCCGCCGTCGCCGCCCGTCACCGTCCCGGCGTTGAAGTCGATGGTCACCTCTTCGCCCTCTTTCAGATCCCCCGTGGAACAGCGGACCGGTATCGACCCGCATCCGCGCAGGGTGTTGAAGAAGATCGGCGCGATCTTGGACGCGAGGACGATTCCGCCCCGTCTCTTGTTGGGCACATTGGGAATCCCCTCGCCGATCCACCAGACGAGGGAGTTGGACGCCGACTTGCGGCTCGAGCCGGTGCCGACCACGTCTCCCACGCAGACCGGTTTCAGCCCTCCCATCGTGAGATCGCCCACGCGAACGATGAAATCCTTGTCGAGCGGACTCGTGGACAGGATCTTGAGGGCATGGAGCGGAATGTCGTCGCGCGTGCCCGCCTCTTGCGCCGGCGAAAGGAAATCGGTGTTGATCTCGCCCTTGAGGCGAAGGACCACCCGCTTCTGAACAGTGGAAACGGGAGGCAGGTTTTCGAACCATTTCGCTTCCCCCCAGGATTTGAGAAGGCGCGCTGCGTGTTCATTGCCTTTCCCGGCGAATTTTTCAACGGCATCGAAATCATCCTTGTCGACGAGAATGATTTCGATGCC
>CAZWHE010000228.1:0-4282 GCA_964633825.1 uncultured Phycisphaerales bacterium
CTTGGCGAAGATGTGGAAGAGGTCCGTGCCCACGGCGAGGATTCCCTTGATCCCGGCGCTCATCAGCGCCGGCGCGATCACGAAACCCCCGCCGGCGCCGATGCAGCCGGTGATGAGGCCTGCACCGAGCCCGATGAGGATGGAGGCGATGAAGATGGCGAGCGTGAAAAAGGCCGGGCTGTAAGCTTTCTTGCCGCCCAGGAACTCGGGGAGGGCGTCGCCGACCGGTGCCGCGAAGGCGACGCTTCCGATGATGACGGGCAGGAGCAGGAGACAGAGAATGAAGATGCGTCTCCGCGATCCCAGGATCGTGTTCGAAACATTTATCTCCCACCGGGCGTGAGCCCGCGCACCCATCATCATGAATCTTCCCCATTGCCTGAAAAAATTCATTTTAGCGTCGCTCCTCGGCTGTAATCATATTCTGCCGGCTCCGTGCATGGCGCCTTGCATGGGCCGATGATGTGCGTGTCAATCCTTATCGGGTTCGAACTTTTCCTTGATCTTGCAGATCTTTTCTTCCTGGATCGATTTCTTTTTGAAAGCATCCTGGATCTTGTAAAGGAGATCGTCCGTGCTTGTCGGTTTCATGAGATAATCGAATGCACCGAGCTCCATCGTTTCGACTGCCACCTCCATCGACGCGTGGCCCGTCAGCATGATCACCTCGATCAGAGGGTGGCGCCTCTTGATTTCACGGAGCGTGTCGATGCCGTCCATGCCCGGCATCTTGACGTCGAGCACGATCACGTCCACGGGATGGTTGTCGATGAAATCGAGGGTTTCTTTTCCGCTCCCGATGCCGGTCACGTCCACGCTGCGCTTCGACATCCGGTTCACAACCGTGTCCAGGAAATCCTGTTCGTCGTCAACGATGACGAGTTTGAAGGCGTCCAACCCTATCGACTCCGCTCCCGGTGAAAAATGCCGCCCTTCAGGCATGGGCTGCGCCCCATTGTGTGCGGCATCATCTTTAAGGAATTGCGTGCGCTAATATATAAAAGAATAATTATTTATCCAACATAACTACCTAAAAAGCCATATCCGGTCAAGAGTGAACCCCCCCTTTTTACCGGTTGGGATTCGCTTTCATTTGTTTCGCTTGAAGCGTACGTCCCTTTGCTCCGGCCCGGGGGTGATGTAGCCGAGCGCTTCCAGGTTTTCGCGCTCTTCCGGAGTGAAATGACCCGGCCTGTAAGAGGTTTTAGGGCCGTGTTCGTCGAGCCAACGGCGGAGCTCTTTTTTCAGCCTTTCCGAATCTTCTCTCCGTTGATCCACGAGGTTGTTCCCTTCTCTCGGGTCGCGGACGAGGTCGTAGAATTCTTCCACACCGTAGATGAAGCCCGCGGCGCCGGGATTGCGAAGATCCCACGGAGGCTTGACGGGGCAGGCGCCTTTCGGATTGAGAATGTACTTGGACCGGCCGTCGCTGATCGAGTAGATGAGATCCCGCCATTCGGCCACGGCGAATCGCCTCCCCTTTCCCCCGGCCCCGCCTTCTCCGGCCCCGCTTCTCAAAAGCGGTTCGAGAAAGGAGACGCCCTCCATCTCTTTTGGCGCCGGGACTCCGGCCAGTTCGAGGATCGTCGGGGCGAGGTCGAGGTTCTGGACGAGGGCGTCGGTCCTGGCGCTGCAGGAAACGCCCGGACCCGCCACGATCAGGGGAACGCGGAGGACCGAATCATAAATCGAAGCGCCGTGATAATAGTAGTTGTTGTGGTCGCCGAGCTCCTCGCCGTGGTCGGATGTGTAGATCGTCCAGGTGTTCTCCATGAGCCCCAGCTTTTCCAAGGCATCGAAAATGCGGCCGATGCGGGCGTCCACCCCGGCGACGCCCGCGTCGTAGCAGGCGAGAACATAGCGGTGGTCCTCGCCGGAGAGTGGCTGGTTGTTGATGGTTGCCCCGTTGATGCCGGCCTTGAGAGCCGCCGCCGGATCGGGTGAGGCCCCGTGTCCTCCGGCCCGTTCCCCCGTTTTGAGGCCTCCGTCGTATTCGGGATAAAAGTCGGGATACGATCGGTCGGGGAAGTAGGGTTTGTGCACGTCATAGAAGTGGACCCAGAGAAGAAAGGGGCGCCCTCTCCTCTTCCCGTGGTCGGCGATCCATTGAAGGGCCTGCTTTTCCACGCGATCGTCCCAGAGCCGCTGGTGCTGAAAGACAGATCCGATCTCCCCGGCGGGATTTCCGGCATAGCCGTCGCCGAATGTTTCGAAGCCCCTCGTCCACCAGGCCGGCCTGGGCGGGTTTCTCAAGGTGAATGCGCCGAGATTCGCCGCGAACCCCGCTGTGGCGTAATTCCTTTCCGCGAGCAGCTCGACGAAGCTCCCGTGGCGCGGCTCCGGCTTCTGGCCGTTCTCGCGCAAACCGTGGGTGATCGGGTACTTGCCCGTGAGCAGCGACGCGATCGCCGGGTGGGTCTGGCCCCTCGGGACGAAACATTTTTCGAAGAGAAGCCCCTTTTCGGCGAGTGCGTCGGCGGCCGGGCTCGGCGAACGGTTCCACATGCCGTTTCCGTAACAGCCGAGGCGATCGGCGCGGAGCGTGTCCACCGAAACGATCACGAAGCTCGGCCGCGCTCCGGGGGAGAGGAACAGGAAAAAAAGACCGGCGCCCGCGGCCGCCGCGATCAGGACGGCCAGGCAGATCATCGGCCCCGAAGCGCTTATTCGCCGGCTTGTTCGAGAGTGCCCGGTCAATTGAAGAAGGCCCACCCGTTGAGGAAGTTCTGCGCCCAGAAATGAACGGCCCCGCTCAGAAAAAGGACCTCCTTCTCCTGAAAACGCACCGTCCGCGAGTTGTTGATTCTGTTCAGGTCGAGGGGGAACTTGTGCTCGGGGTCGATTGTTGCGGCCAGGAGCATTCTCGGACCCTCCCCGCGGATGCGGAGGAAAGGTTTCTTTCCGTCAAAGGTTTTGACAGTGACGCTTCCGTCGTCGAAAAGAAGCTCCACCTCGGCAGGGAGCTCCACCCCGCCCCGGTTGCGCACGATCACTTCCCATTCATAGATGGTGAAGGGGGCGGGCGCCGCATCCGGGTCTCCCTCCGCGTCCGGGTCTCCCAATGAGAAGGAGACGGGATCGCCCGGCGCTTTCTGGGTCAAGAAGCCGACGGCGCCCGCGATCTCGCGGCAGGTCGCGCTTTCCACGGCGAAATCGATTGTTCCCGTGCCGCGGAAGAGCCGGTCCGCCATCTCTTTGTATTCGCCTCCGGCGATCTCGACGAGCACGCCGAGAAAGTCGTCGTCATTGGGATGGTTGAACCGGAAACGCTCGACGTATGTTTTCAGGACCTTCTTCATCGTTTCGCGGCCCATGTGCCTCTCGAGGGTGAGGAGGCTGAGCGCCGCTTTCGAATAAGCGATGGGGTGGACCTTTCCCGGATAGAAGTCCGCCACGGGAGTGACGACGGCCGAAGCGCCGGCCGCGGGCGCGTATTCCTCCTTCATCCAGAGGGAGCGGTTCGTGTTGAAGGGGGCGATGTCGAGGCTTTCGAGCTCGTACCCGAGAAGGGTCCGCGTTCCCTCGCCGTGGAAGGGGCTCATGTCGTAGCCCACGAAAGAGACGAGGTTGACCAGCTCGGCCGGACAGCCGCCGGGGAAAGCGCAGTCGCCTCCGCCGTCGTAAACGCCGAATCCGCCGTCGTAAAGGCCGAAGCCGTCGTTGAGGATCTTGACGAGGATCATCCTCTCCAGGCCGCTCAGAAAGGGAACGCTCTCCCCGGGGCCGAAGATTTCGTCAACAGCCTTGGCCGTGGAGTAGGTGGTCAGCCCCTCGTCGAGCCAGGGGCTCTCGGCTTCGTTGTTGGCCACGATGCCGTAAAAATACTGGTGGGTGAACTCGTGGATCGTCACGCCGTAAGGCGCCAGGGTCCTGTCGGCCAGAAATCCGATGTGCGTGGGGAAGCGGAAGGAGATGTCGATCAAACCGGGATACTCCATTCCGGCCGAAATCCTGTGCGGCGCCCCCACGGTGACGATGTTTTCGTATGGGTAGGGCATGTACCATTCCCGGTAGAGCCCGAGGAGCGACTTCAGGGTTTTGTTGATCCCGTCGGTCTTGTCTCCGGCATAGGGCTGGACCATGTTGATGATTTTCACCCCTTCCCAGGTGGACGGCGTGGGCAGCTGCGCAAAGGCATCGGCAACCCAGGCGAAGTCGTGAACGTTCTCCGCATGGAAGGAGAAGGTCTTGGCCGATCCCTTGTCGTCGAGGGAGACCGATTTCTGCGAGCCCGTTGCCACAACGTTGAAAGTGTCGGGGACGGTGACGCTCACGTCGAAGG
>CAZWHE010000229.1:0-4206 GCA_964633825.1 uncultured Phycisphaerales bacterium
CTCGAGATGCTCGAGGAAAGCACACCCCGCCACTTCGATCGCTTTGTCGCCGCGAGCGCTCTCGGCGCGGCGTTGGCTGGCCAAGGGATGTTCGAAGAGGCCGAGACCTTCCTGCTCGAAGGCCATGAGGGACTGAAGCGCATTCCTTTCGCCTATTACGCGGATGAGGGTCCCGCCGCCGTCGAGAGGCTGGTGAAACTGTATGAGCTCTGGGGTCAAAAACCAGACCGAGTCGCCGCGTGGCAGGCGAAGCTTGCCGACCTCCAGGCCATCAAGGCGGCCATGGCGAAAGGCGACTATTCGCTGCTGCCGGAATGATCGGCACCAAGGGATCGTGCCCGGCGAAAATATGTTGTATGATTCCCTTGTGAGGCAGGGGTCGCCGTTGACCGGCGAGAGATTCGAAAGGGAACAGAGACATGGGTCTTGATGATCGCAATCATCTCAAACCGGAAATGGATCGAACCGGACAGAGTCGGACACCATCATCAGATGATGGAGTCGACACCACTCTGATTCGATGGATGCTTTCATTGAGTCCCAGACAGCGGCTGCTGGTCTTGCAGCGGAACGTCGGATCTATTCTGAGGCTGCGCAATGCCCGATCCAGAACCTGATTTCGAAGCGATTCTCAAAGCACTGATCCACGGGAAAGTGGAATTCATCATCGTGGGAGGCGTCTGTGCCGTACTTCATGGAGCTCCGGGTTCGACCTTCGTCCTCGACCTGGTCTATTCACGGACAAGCCGGAACCTCACTCGACTGGAGAAAGTACTCCAAAACCAAGGAGCGTTTTATCGTGAGAAGCCCGAGATCTCCCCGAATGCCTCTCGACTCGACAGCCCGGATCATGTGAACCGAAAACAGCCGGAGAACATCCGCGTCTCATCATTCAGGGCTCTGGGGAAGTGCAAATAAACCACGTGCCGCCCGCATAGGAAGGCGAATGGGCGGCGGAAGATTTATCATGAAAACGATCGGAATCTTCGGCTTGATCACTTTCTGCTCGGCTGTTGCACTGGCGGCGGCTGTCCGGCAATACTATGCGCTGGACATCGCCCTGTCATGGCTGACCGCTATTACGCCGGTCACTTTTCTGGCCTACGGATACGACAAGGCCACGGCCCGCACGGGTTGGATGCGTGTTCCCGAGATCGTGCTGCTGGCGCTGACCTTTGCCGGTGGTACGGCAGGTGCGCTCGTCGCGAGGTTGCTTTTTCGACACAAAACCGTGAAATCGAGCTTCCGCGTTCAGTTCTGGATCGTCATCTGTTTACAGGCCTTTTTGATATCGGCATACTTCATCTGGCTCGAACCGAAAATGTAATCCATATCGTTGCTGCGGACGTGAGGGCCGAAGTGTCCGCGCCATCTCCCTCTCCGGCAGTATCGGCTTGCACAACCCGCTTTCTCGGCTATTGATCAAGATGTCGGTCCATACTGTCCCATGCCGGCAAGCGGTCATGGCGGATGCCTGCAAGGTTTCTTTACTCAACAACAAGCCAAATCATCAAGGAGGTTGGTATGCTGAAATATGCCGTCGGCGCATTCATCGTCATTGTGGGAGGAATTCTGTGGTGGGCCCGAGCCCAGTATGTCATCGGCCTGAATCCCGTAAGCCTGACCATCAAGAAAGACACGACCGGCACCTATACGGTGCAATTAATGTACAAGCCCTGGTTCAAGCGAAAATTCAAACCGATCAGCGCAAGAAAACTCACGTCGACCGCGCCGCCGAGCATCGTTGCGGTCAATCCGGCCCAGACAACGACCAACAGCGCCGGTGGGAGAATTGCAACGATCACCGTCACCGCAGTAGCCAGTGGAACGGGTCAGATCATTGTCAACGGGACTTCACGAAAAGGGACTCACGATACGGCGAAAGTCTCGGTGACAGTTCCTTAGTGGTCCTTTTCGTAAATACTGGGACGGGATTCGAGTTCCCGTCCCCGTTCATTCATCAATACTCACACCATAATCAATGCCCCAGCCGCCGGGGCGTCAACCCCGTCGCCGGGGCGGCGGTCCCACTGCGGGGGCAGCGTTTGTCTTACTTCTTCTCCTCCTCTTCGCCGTAACTCATCTCGGCCATCTGCCTGTAGAGGTTGGCGCGGAAGCGCGTCGCCTCCTCGGCCTGCTCCATGAGGCGCGCGGCCTGCTCCGCGTCGAGCCCCTTGAGCGACCGGTAGCGCGTCTCGGAATAAGCGTACTCTTCAAAAGTCCCCTTCGGCGGCTTGGAGTCGATCTGGAGGGGGTTCTTACCCTCCTTCGTCAGCTCGGGGTCATAGCGGCAGAGGGTCCAGTGGCCGCAGCCCACGGCTTTCTTCTGCTGGTCCACGCCGGTTGTCATGTCGATGCCGTGTGCAATGCAGTGGCTGTAGGCGATGATGATCGACGGGCCGTCGTAGGCCTCGGCCTCCATGAAGGCCTTGACCGTCTGCGACGGGTTCGCGCCGAAGGCCACGGTGGCGACGTACACGTTGCCGTAGGTCATCATCATCATGGCAAGGTCCTTCTTGGGAGTCGACTTGCCGCCCACGGCGAACTTGGCCGTGGAGGCAAGGGGCGTGGCCTTGGACATCTGGCCGCCCGTATTCGAATAGACCTCGGTGTCGAGGACGAGAACGTTCACGTTCTTGCCGGAAGCCATGACGTGGTCGAGTCCGCCGTAACCGATGTCATAGGCCCAACCGTCGCCGCCGAGCGCCCACACGGAGCGCTTCACCGTGTAGTCGGCGAGCTCGGAAAGCCTTTTCGCTTCCCAGCTGCTGTCGGCGGCGAGTTTGGTCTTGAGAGCGGTCACGTTGGCGCGCTGCGCTTCGATTTCGGCCTGCGTGGTCTGGGACGCGTCGCGCACCGCCTCGAGCTCGGCCTTGTAGGCGGCGCCGTCGGCGATCAGCTTTTCGATCAGCTCACCGGCCGCATCATTGAACCGGTCGACGGCGAGCCGCATCCCGAAGGCGAACTCGGCATTGTCCTCGAAGAGGGAGTTGGACCACGTCGGTCCCCGCCCGTCCTCGCGGGTGCAGTAGGGTGTGGTGGGCAGGTTGCCGCCGTAGATCGACGAGCAGCCCGTGGCGTTTCCGATCATGAGCCGGTCGCCGAAGAGCTGAGTGAGCAGCTTGACGTAGGGCGTCTCCCCGCACCCCGCGCAGGCGCCCGAATACTCGAAGAGGGGCTGCTTGATCTGGCTCCCCTTGAGCGTCGCCGGCGCGAAAAGCGCGGGATCGGTCTCTGGAAGCCCGAGGAAGAAGGAGTAGTTCTCCCTCTCCGGCTCGCGGAGCGGGGCCTGGAAAACCATGTCGAGCGTCTTCTTGTCGGTCCTCTTCCCGTCGGCGTCTTTCCTCCGGCCCGGGCAGGTGTGGACGCAGGCGCCGCACCCCGTGCAGTCCTCGGGAGCGACCTGGACGGTGCAGACGAGGTCGCGGTCCTTGACGCTCTTCGCCTTGACGCTCTTGTAGGCGGCCGGCGCCCCCCCGAGCAGCGCCGGATCGTAGAACTTGACACGGATCGCGGCGTGGGGGCAGACGAAGGAGCACATGGTGCACTGCAGGCACGACGACGAATCCCACTCGGGGATGTCGACGGCGATGTTGCGCTTCTCGTACTGCGTCGTGGCCGTGGGGAAGGTTCCGTCGACGGGCATGCCGCTCACCGGGATCTCGTCGCCCACGTTCTTCAAGATCGGCGCGACCACGTCCTTCACGAAGGCGGGCGCGTCGTCGGGAACGATGGGCGGAATCTCGATGGCGCTCGCCGCCCCGGCCGGGACAGCGACCTCCTCGAGGCCGTCGAGAGCGGCCTGGATGGCAGCCACGTTCATGTCGACCACCTTCTTCCCCTTGGCGCCGTAAGTTTTCTCGATCGCGTCGGTGATGGCGGCGATGTAGTCGTCGCGCTCGAGGATCTTCGAAATCTCGAAGAAGCAGGTCTGCATGATGACGTTGATCCGGGCGCCGAGCCCGAGCTCCCTGCCGATGCTGATCGCGTCGATGGCGTAGAACTTGAGCTTCCTGTCGATGATCTCCTGCTGGATGACGCGCGGCATCTTGTCCCACACCTCGGCCGGCTTGTAGGGGCTGTTGAGCAGAAAGGTCCCGCCCTCGACGATGCCCTCGAGAACGTCGTACCTCTCGAGAAAGGAAAAATGGTGCACGGCCACGAAGCGCGGCGACTTGACCAGGTAGGGGGACCGGATCGGGTTAT
>CAZWHE010000230.1:0-4171 GCA_964633825.1 uncultured Phycisphaerales bacterium
TGGTACTTCGAAGGAGGCCGACGTTTTCATCTCATCTTTGCGAGGACTTGCTCGCTGATCCCTTGCAGACGGGGCCCGGATATTTTTTGCACACCTCTCTCCTCTTTTTCGGTGATGGGAAATGAACCCTCTCCGGGTTAATGCGTATTGTGCCCCCATTCGATCTTCAGAACGCTGTGCGTTTCAACCAAGACCCGAGCCGCGACCGTATCGGCGGCGGGATCTTCCACCCAGGCGATCACGCCGTATCGGCCGGGCACGAGATCGGGGATCTCGATCCGTCCCTCTTCGTCGGTGATGAAACGGGTGCTCGTTCCATAAGGCGGTCCCAAAGGGGAATCGACGGGATCGAGGAGGATCATTGCCGTGCCCGGTTTCGCTTTTCCATGGGAATCGGTCACCAGAACCTCGAGAGCGCCCTTTTCGGGCCGGCTCGAAAGCTCCATGAAAACGGTTTCCTCTCCGGGCGGAACGACGACTTCTTCATAGAGATCGGTGCGCATTCCCCATTCCCACAAGGCGGCGGCCACGGCATAGCGGCCGGGGACAAGCCCCCCGATCGTGAAAGAACCGTCCGAATCGGCCTGTATACACACCCACCCCATTCCGCCCCGCCGAATCCCGAAAGGATCGAAGCGCCTCACCTCGGGGAGATCGTTGCGCATGATGACAATGTCGATCCACTGGGGATTCGAGCCTGCGGGAAGGGAGACGCGTCCCTCGAGAACGACTCCGGGTCCGGTGCGCGCAATCTCTTGTCCCATGAGCTCCCGCACCTCGGCTTCCAGCCCGGCGCCGAAGGTCAGCCCTTTCTTGAGATGAAAGGAATAGGTTCCTCTTTCCACGAGAAGGTCGACCGGTCCGTCATCGGGGCCGGCCGTCAGAAAGAGCCTCTCCCTGCGCACGGGACAAAAGGAGAGCGCCCCTTCGGGAACCACGAACTCGCCCCCCTCGACCCTTCCCGATTGCGCCGATTTCCCTCTTGCCACAAGCCAGACCCGTTTGCCTTCGAGACCTGATCCGAGCTCTGCTGTCGGAGCTTTCTCCAGCTCGATATCGAGGCGCGTCGTCTGCGGTCCTTTGATATCGGGCAGGGGGATCGTTCCCTCCCGGGAGATGAATCCTTCCTTTTCCACCCGGTAGCATATCCCGTCGAGCGATTCGGGCGGCATCATGAGAGTGACCTTCCCGTCCTGCTCGGTCCGGACTTTTTTTCCGGAGAAGAGAAGGTCCGCATCCGGGAGGGGACGCCCCCCCTTGTCGAGCACGGTACATTCGATGCGAACCGACGACATGGGTTTCGCGATCACGGTAAGAGGTCCTTCCACCGTCAAGCTCTCCCTCCCGCCCTTTTCCTCCTCTCCTTCGGGAAAGAGGAGTATCATCCCTTCCCTGCGCTCCGATCTTTTGCCCGGATTTGTCCCGGCAATGATCTCCATTCCGACGGGAACATCGAAACGGGCCGTCCCCGTGTCATCCGTTTCCTTTGTCGACGAAAAGGGAACCGTAATACCCTCGAAATACCTCCGCTTCCTCTCGGAACGGAGCGATTCCCTGATCGTGATTTTCCGGCGGCCCACGGGAAGACCGCCGGGACCGCGAAACCGAACCTCGAGCGGGGCGGCGGAATGAACCACGATATCAACAGGACCGTGGCCGACGCCGTCGGGGGAAAAAGGCACGCGGCGCCAGTCGGCGGTCATATAACCGTCGATGCGAACGGCTGCTTCCAGCGGCTTCATCGAATCGACAACGCCCCGGAAGGTCCCGTCCTCGCCGGTGCTGCAAAGAGCGGCCAGGTTATAATGAAACTTCCTCCTGAACTCCTCGTAACCGCCCGCCTCATCGGGAAGCGGGGGCGCGCTCGCGCCGTCCGTTCCCTTTCCCCAGCGCATTCCGTAGAGCATGACGTCGGCTCCGGAAAGGGGCCGGCCCGCGGTATCGACCACCTTTCCCTTCACCGGAAACTCGACGCGGACAGGCAATTCGACATCCACCGACCGGCCCGACAGCTCGATCTCTTTCCGCTCGGGAGAATGCCCGGTCCAGACGATCGCCCTCGACGCCTTGCCGAAGGCGAACCCGGCGACGCCGTCCCGATCGGACCAAGCTTCCTGCATGGAGAGATCCCTCGGATTGTCGGACCCCTGAACCATGAGAAAAACCTTTGCCGCCGGTACGGGATGGCCGGTCTCGGCGTTTTTGACGGAGACGCGGACCTCCCATTCATCCCCGTGCTTCGCTTCGGAGGAGCGAGGTTTCGTTATTCCGGGCGAAGAGGTTTTTGCGGCGTCCGCCCTGCCGGCCGGATCTTCCTCTTCGGGGCCGCAGCAGGCGAGAGAGATAAGGGAAAAGACCAACGCCGCCTGCAACAGAGTTCTGGAAATTTGGGTTGTTCTCACATCAGCCATGGCTAAACTCTCTCCGATGCCGCAACGGAAAACAAGACTCAAAATCCTTTTCCTCTGCACACAGAACTCCTGCCGCAGCCAGATCGCCGAGGGTCTGACCAGGCGCCTGAAGTCCGACCTGATCGAGGCCTTCTCGGCCGGAATCGAACCCGCAGGGGTTCATCCTCTGGCCGTCGCCGTAATGGATGAGATCGGAATCGACATCTCCGGCCAGAGGTCGAAGCACCTGGACGAACTGGGCGGCACGCATTTCGATTATGTTATCACTCTCTGCGAATCCGCAGCGGAGAGATGCCCCACATTCCCCGGAGCTTCCCGGTTGATTCACGTCGGTTTCGATGATCCCGCCGGCGGGGACGCCGAAGACGCCGGCGGGGACGCCGAAGACGCCGGCGGGGACGCCGGCATGAAAGCCTTCAGAAAAACTCGCGACGCGATCCGCGAATTCATCGAGTGCCTTCCCATGGATCTGGAATATCACAACGAAGAGGAGTGACGGGCTAACCAAAACACTTCGAGATCGAGCCGCCCACGAAATAGGTGGCCACAACAACGGCCGCGGCAATGAGAAAATGCTCGCCAACGACCTTCCACGCTCTCATTCCTTTTCCTCCGGAGATATACCAGCTGAAGAGACCGAGAAGCAGAAATCCCCAAACCATGCTGATGACGACGGCGATCTCCAGCGGGAAGAGCAGGATGGGAATGAGGAAGGAGAGTACGACGAAAGCCTTTACGGCCCAGGTGGAAAAGGTCGATTCCCAGATCTCTCTGGCCGTGTGCTTGTTCTCCGACTCTTCGGAGACATGAATCCCCAGGGCGTCCGAAAGAGAGTCGGCGATTGCGATCACGAGGATCCCGCCCACCACGGCCAGCCTGGATTGCGTGCTCGAAAAAAGACCGACGATCAACCCGAGCGTCGTGATGACGCCCGACGTGAGACCGAAACCGATCCCGACCTTGAAGGAGTGTTTCATTGATCCGCTCTCCCGATAAGGCGCCGTGCTGTTTGAACAGCCTCTTCCGGGGTGCCGACCTGGAACAGGAGCCCCGCTTCGGACCATGAGTCAAAAACCCCACCCGTGTCGAAGCCGAGGAGGATCACTTTCCGGCCGCATTTCAAGGCGAGGGCGATCTCGGAGAGCGTGCCCGCTCCGCCCGGGCAGGCGATCACGATATCGCTCGAAAGGACGTTGATCGTGTTGCGGGCCATTCCCATTCCGGTCAATATGGGAACATCGATCCAGTCCGAGACACCCGAGCGGCTCTCGCCGGGAGACACGCCAACGGTGAGTCCGCCCCCGTCCTTCGCCCCCCTTGCCGAGGCATCCATGACGCCCGCCGGACGCCCTCCGTTCAGAAGGACCCACCCTTCTTTTGCTATCAATTTCCCGAGACGGAATGCAGCGTCCAATGTTTTTTTGTCCCCCTGCCCGCCGCCCATGACGCCGATGACGATTTTTTTCATCTCTTTTCCCCGAAATGAGCCTGATTCAGCGGAAAAATAGAATCCGACCTAATGTATAGGTAAATTTATACTACATGAACCTCTCGTATGTTATAATCTCATTGTATCTCAAGGCCTACAACGACTGTTTTTTCATGAACCCCCATTCGAACACCTTTTCATTTTAAGGAGGTCAAGATGAAGTACATTACCATTGCTTCGGCATGCGCGCTGGTCTTCCTGTGCGCCGAAACCCTCCGGGCGGACGCCCCCGAACTGGAAGCCGGGGTCTACATCTACGACGGAGCAATTC
>CAZWHE010000231.1:0-4156 GCA_964633825.1 uncultured Phycisphaerales bacterium
GCTCGATAAAACAAAAAATCCGCCGAATTCCATAACACGCTTATTTTAGGTCTAGGTAGCCATGGCATGATCCTCCGAAAGCTCGCCCGCCTTCCCGGCATCGCTGATCAAGAGAGGCGGCGCCTCTTCAGGAGCGAGGACGGGGCTGGTGCGATAGGCCCTCTCCGTCTCGAAAGCGCGGTAGGCGAGATAGACGAAAACGCCTCCCAAGAGGACGGCCAGGCCCCAGTATCGGACGCGGCTCTTCGGGGCGCCGAAGCGATTGAGGCGCCTCATCGAATGAACGGCGAGAAAGAGGGCCAGCCCGAGGTTGCACAAAAGGAGCCAGGCGCGCTTGCCCGGGACGAGGAGAGGATCGACGAGGGCATCGAAGAGTCCGGGACCGAGGAAAGCGGACTGGGGCTCGGTCCCGGACGCCAGAAAGCTGTACAGCTCGGTCGCCGGAGTTCTAAGAATGCTGAAGATGTAGAGAAAAGCGCCATACTTTTTCTCCCGGATCGTGTAGAGCCCGTACTGGTGGGTATAGAAAGGCTTCCCTTCCACGTCGACCACCTCGATCTTGAGAGCGAGAGGATCCTTTTCGATGATATTGAAACGGCGCTCCTGCCGCATCATATGAGCCCGCAAATTTTCAGGCGCTTCTTCGAAACTCTCCCCGTTCCAGAGATAGACTCCGCGATCGCCGATCACGGCGGTATATTCTTCGATCCTCTCGGGAAGAATGGGATTTCCGTCTTCATCGACCTCGTCCGCCAGGTGATGAATGCTCGTTGCATGCCGGTAAAGATCGTCGTTCGGCAGGGGCGTTCTCCGAAATGCCTTCTCCCCTTTCCCAATGTCGCACGACCAGAGGCTTCCGTCTTCCGAATCGCAGACCTGCATGAGGCTGGAAAAGGGGGTCACTGAAAGCGGCCTGGCTCTGCTCGAAAATGGCTCGTTGCCCGGGCCCTTGCCGATCTTTTTTATCGACGGGGTTCTCTGTGCGTAGGGTGAGGAAAAAGAGTAGAGATAGAGCATCCCCTCGGGGTAATGGAAATAGCTCCTCACCATGCGATCGTGACTGTGCCGGCCGACCCAGTACCAGAGCCCGTCGAAACAAACGACCTCGCTTCCCAAGTACCATCTCCGGACCTCTGTCCAGGGAGAATGGAAGGGATAGAAGCCGAAGTTCGTCTGATAGAAATCGACGGCGGTCCACCACCCCGAGCTGAACAGATGCGCGGCGTTTTGATCGCTTTCCTCAAGAACGCCGTCGGGATGGTGCCTGTCATCCACTTCCCAGTAGCACTCTTCGTCCGAATTCCATTCGACGAGCTTGACCTCTCCCGAACCGGTCTGCCAGATTGACGGGCAGCCCTGGGCAAAGGCCGAGTGGATCTCCGACTGGAGCCACGAGAGACAGACCCAGGCGGAGACGATGGAAAAGAAGACAACCGCCGTGCCCGACAGCTTGAAGGTTTTCCATGGAACGGGGCGGTCGGGGTCGTAACCGGGGAGAAAGTTCCTGTATGCGGCCATGAACAGGAAGACCGTGATCGCCAGGTGTGCGATCACGTACGCCGAAAAAGAGGAAACGCCCTCTTTCCCGAAGAGCCACGCCACGGCCCACGAGGTCGCGACGAGGGCCGTGGTTCCGGCCAGGCCGATCAAGACGCGCTTGATCCAGTTGAGCCTCAGCGTCCCTGCAAAGTAACCCATGGCAAAGCTCGAAAAAGCAACCAGGCCCACGCCCAGGTAATACCAGAAGCGGCCCCACTCGGCGAGGGAGGCGTTTTCGGCCCAGCGCCCCCGGATGAAGAGGGCCTGGATCGCGAAGGGAACAATGATCCAGGCGAGGAGAACGACGGAGCACGCAATCGTCCTGGCCGCGAAGATCCGGCCGGGGCCAACGGAGCGGTGGCGCAGGTAGTCTTCTGTTTTGGTCAGCTCCTCCCGGACAGCGGCGAAGATCCCGAAGGCGAGGCCGGAGAGCGACCAGGCGACAAAAAACTCCAGAATCAGTCCGTAATTCCCGAGCTGCGGCAGGACCCAGACATTGTTGAATCCCTTGTCGAGGAGAATGAAAAAGGGGATGGCTGTTCCGATCAGAAAGAAAAAGGAGAGCCAGCCGAGATCTTTTTTAATCAGAGCTTTCATGATTGATCCTCCACAAACTCGGAGAGGGGGCTTTGCGAATCATTGTCGGTCGTCAGATCGAGGAAGAGATCCTCCAGGTTGGGTACGAAGGGCTCCGAGAGGGACGCGCCCCCCTCGAGCAGCCGGGCTTCGTGCTCCTCGTCGAGGTCGAGAAGGGTCAGGTCGTACCCGTTCCGGACCGGCCTGGCGCGGAGCAGGCCTTCCATGTCGGGTGGTTTCGGCGCTTCGGCCGACGGCTTCGGCGCTTTGGCCGGCGGCTTCGGCGCCTTCTCATCCGGGCCGGTCCAGCGCCGCTTCTGCACCCTCTTCTTGATGTCGTCGAGATCGGCGTCGACGATGAGGCGCCCCTTGTGGAGGATTCCCACGCGGTCGGCGATCCGCTCCACATCGGTCAGGATGTGGGACGAAAAGAGAACGCTGCACCCCTGGCCGCTCAAGAGATCGATCATGGCGTCGAGGAACTCCCGGCGCATCACCACGTCGAGCCCCATGGCGGGATCGTCGAAGATCAGCACCTCGGGCTCGCCGGCAACGGCCAGGATCAGGGAGAGCTGGGCGCGCTGCCCGCGCGAGAGGAGGCCGATGAACTTGGTCATGCAGAGACCGCAGCGGGCGATGGCCTTTTCGGCGTATGCCCGGCGGAATTTCGACCGCGTGCCCGCTTCGAAGCTCACGGCGTCCCTCACGCGCATCGTGCTGTAGAGGCGGTGCCCCTCGGAGAGGTAGCCGATGCGGCCGCGGTCGGCCGGGCCGAGGCACCGGCTGTTCACGCCGAGTATGGACGTCCGGCCGCGCATCGGTTCGAGAAAACCGAGAAGGATGCGCAGGGCCGTCGTCTTTCCCGCCCCGTTGCGGCCGAGGAGGGCGTAGATCTTGCCCGGTTCCACAGAGAGTGTGAGGCCGCGGAGAACGTCCTGCTCTCCGAAGTGGCGGTAAACATCGTTGAATTCGATCGTGTGAATCATTGTTCAGACCTCCCTTCCCCGGGAAAGTGAAGACCTTTCAGGTTTTTCTCGAGCTCCTTGCGGATCTCGTCGACGCGGAAGCCGAGATGAAAGGCTTCCGTGACGGTCCGCTTCATCAAAACACCGAACTGCTTCTGCCGCTCGCCGCGGCTGAGGGCGCTTTTCTTGCCCGTCACGAAGCAGCCCGCTCCCTGGCGCCTGACAACGAGATCGTCCCTCTCGAGCGACTCGTACGCGCGGATCACCGTGTTGGGGTTCACGGCCAGTTCTTTTGCCAGTTCCCGGACCGATGGGAGCTTGTCCCCCTGCTTCAGCCCACCCCGGGCGATCGACCCCTTCACCTGGAAGACGATCTGCTCGAAGATCGGTTCGGCAGACTGTGCATCGATTCGGACAATCACCTGTCGAATCCCTTCGTGTATTTATCTGTTTCATGCCTGTTCATCTGAAAACTCCTTTCACCTGCCAATTTGTAACCACTGTACTAGCTATTATAGTACAGTAGATGCGGTTCGTCAAGTTTTTCTTGCGGTTTTTTTTGAATTTATTTCCCTGTTTCGGTCGGAACCGCCCGGCTTCGTCAGAACCGCTCGGTCCATACGTGACAGTATGGGGTTTGGCCGTTTTTGAGGTAGTATTCCTGATGATACTCCTCGGCTCTCCAGAAAGCGGAGGCTTTCGTCACTTCCGTGGCGATGACCAGGCCTTTCTTCTCCAGGAGGTTGATCAGCTTTTCCGCGGTCTCCTTCTGCTCGTCGGTCACGTAGAAGACGGCCGACCGGTACTGCCTCCCCACGTCAGGACCCTGGCGGTCGACCTGGGTCGGATCGTGCGTCTCGAAGAAGAGGCGGGCCAGTTTTTCGAAGGTGGTCCTGGCGGGATCATAGATCACCTCGACCGCCTCGGCGTGTCCGGCCGTTCCGGAACAGACCTCTTCGTAGGTGGGATTTTCCTTCTCCCCCCCCATGTAACCCGCTGTTGTCGACAAGACCCCGTCGGCCCGGGCGAAAAAGAACTCCGTACCCCAGAAGCACCCGGAAGCAAACACCGCACAC
>CAZWHE010000232.1:0-4075 GCA_964633825.1 uncultured Phycisphaerales bacterium
GAGATAGTTACGAAAGATGAAAAACGACGCGAGATTCCATGCGATGATAATACGATCCTCCACTATTTCGAATTCAATTGCTTTGATCGTAGCCTGTCGCGTTCCACGCACTCTTGACCTCGGGTCTCACGTACTCTGAGACGCACTCCTCACGGCCCCCATATTCTTGATTTGAAAGAAAAATAAGACATCACTCCTCACGCCCCCTCCTCACTACTACTCGCCGGGATTACGATTTTTATCAGCAACGAAAGAACAGCCAGAGACCGGTGTGGGTCGGGTCTTCCCGGGAGAGAGTCCATTCTATAGGATAGACGGCCCAAATAAAGAGAAGGGGGCAAGGCCCTGCCCCCTTCGCACAACTGTCCTGGAGGCTTCTTATCCCGGTCACAGTTGCAGTTCTGCATGATACCTACTCAGCCCTCCTGAAGCAAGGCATTCTCGGAAAGTACCTGGCGGGGGCCACCTGCCCAAAGTATCCGGATGATTATCATCAGCAAGGCTCTCCGGCAGCGCTGGAGCTGACGGGCTCTACCGTGGACAGGACGGCCTTCGTCCTTGAACGGGATGACTACTACGTGCTCGTGGTGGTCGAGCGCACCGTCAAGATCGCCCTGGCGAGATGTTCGGTGTGCAAGAGCCGGTGCCGAGTCCTTCCTGCAGACATCCTGGCGCGAAAGCTCTACTCCCTGGATGTGATCGAGCTCGCAGTCAGCCTGTACAACCGGGGAGACCTTTCGCTGCGCTCCGTGGTCTGGAGCAAGCTCTATGGCGAACGCACACCAGCGCACACCACCCTGCACGGCTGGACCGAGGGTCTGGGAGCCTGGTGTCTGGGGCGGGCAGTGGGGGAGGTCCCCGAAGCGCTTCCTGCGGCCAGGATCGAGGCCGAGCTCGAATGTCGCTTTGCGGCTCTGAAGAGCCCGCCTCAGGAGCCTTTTTCGGTCAACCCCCGGCGCTACCGCAGTGAGGCACGTCGGGAGCGTCTCGATGCATGCAAACGATTTCTGCTCTGGTGCGCTGTTCTCGGCGCAAAGACCCCATGGATGCTCTCCGAACTCAATCGTCTCATCCTCGGTTTGGGCAACTCGTTCGGCCTGGGCTTTCGAACCGGGATTGACTGCACGGCGATTGAACTCGTTGATTCAGCGCTTATGGCATCTTGGCCTCAAACGCTACGAAAACGGAGGTTGCCATGTCCGATCCATGGGAGATCGCCACCTGGCGATACGAAATGATCTCTCCTCTACTCGATGAAAGTCTCTCAATTCAGCAGAAACGCCTCCTCCTCAAGCAGAGGACCAAGCGAGGTGTGTTCTGGCCCTGTTCAGAAGACGACGGCGACGAGGCCACCGGCAAGCCGATCAGCAGAAGCACTCTGTTTCGCTGGCTCAACGATTACCGCGAGAAGGGCTTTACGGGGCTTTTGCCGAAGACCAGGAAAGACAAGGGACTCCCACGAGACGACCGTTCCGTATATGTGGACTACGCTTTGGGGCTGCTCTACGAGCAATCGGATCGCTCGCTCACCCAGTTGATGCTCTACCTTGAGGTCGAGTTCGGAGAGCGGCCCATGAGCCGATCCACACTCAGCCGAGACCTTCTCGCACACCCTGCCTTCCAGGGAATCTTGCGGCGCCGAAAGGGCACGGGCAAAAAGCTGCGCGATCTGTACGAGACCGACAGGCCACATATCAGTTGGCAGTTAGATGGAAAGGGGCCCTTTGCCCTAACTTTCACAAACGGCGAGACAATACGGGTCCACGTGCTCTCGATCCTCGAGGATTACAGCCGTTACGTCCTGGCCGCCATCATCGCCCTCTCCGAGAGTCTGGAAGCCGCCGTACGAGTTTTTCGCCTGGCTGCATCCAAGTGGGGCATGGCCGAACGGATGCAGTTCGACCGCGCTTCGGCATACGACTCGAAGGCCTTCCGCGCCGGTCTTGCCCTGTTGGGGCTACACCGCAATTGGGTCAAGACGCGCAACGCCGAGGCGCAAGGAAAGATCGAGGCCTATCACAGGGCGCTCAAGCGGTGGTTCGTCAAAGAGCTTCCACAACAAGAGGTCGTCGACCTCGAACACCTCGAGGCCCTGCTTCAGGCCACGATCGATATCTTCTACAACCAACACTGGCACCGTGAAATCAAGATGACTCCCGCCCAGGCCCTTGCAGCTCGCATCTCCAATCGACGCATGAGCGCAAACGACCTCCTCCGGGCATTCCGGATCTCCATCGACGCCAAGAGCCATTCCAAAACCGGGCAAGTGGCCCTGCCCACAGGACTCTTCCGTGTCCCCGCTCTTTATGCGGGCAGACGATGCAGCTTTCGCTACGACCCGGTCGAAAAGCATGAGGCCTTCGTCGTGATCGACGACGAACACCAGATCCCTCTGGAGCCCTTCACTAAAAAACGTCCCTTCGAGCACGAACAGGCCATAGAAAAACGGGGCACCGGACAGCTCCAGAAACTTCTCGACCTCTGGCGAGGGCAGACCCGCCCGAACGCCCAACCCGGCTTCGGACTGCCGGAAGTCTTTCGCGAGCTCGCACGCCTGCTCGAACGCTCCGTCCCCATCGACGAGCGTGAGGCCACTCTCATCGAGGCCTTCTATCGACAAAGAGGTCCATTGCCCGCACAACCCTTTCGAGAGGCCATCGAGAAGACGCGACGCGCCCTCGGGCCCAACCGCCCCCTCAAAACCTATCTCGGCCACCTCGACCGACTTATCCGGGCAGCCCGGAAGACCAAACCCGATTCGGAGGATCAGCCATGAACCAGACCCAACCGTTTCCCTTCGCCGACTTCGTGCACACCCTCGAAACCCTTGAAAACGCCTTTCGCAGCCATGAGGACCACTACCTGCTCCTTACCGGAGAGACCGGCACCGGCAAGACCATGCTCTGCCGACAACTGCGTCATGGACTGGACCGGTGCCGCTACCGCGTATTCTACTTCTCCGGCGCCCGTCGTCTCAACGCCACAGGCCTGGTTCGGGTCCTCTCCAACAGCCTTAGACTCCCGACTCGCCGCTCTCACAGCGAGACCCTCCAGGGCCTCGTGCACTCTGTGCACAACGAACCGTACCAGCTTCTCCTCTGGTTCGACGAAGCCCACGAGCTTCCCGAAGAGACGTTGTCGGAGGCAAGGGCCCTGGTCGAAAGCGACCTCGTCGACGAGGGCTCCGTTCGTATCCTCCTGGTGGGAATGCCCCTGCTTCGCGCCAGGCTCCAGGCCATCCCCCCCTTGTGGCGTCGCATCGTCGTGCGCGAAGAGCTCACCGGCCTGACCCTGGAGGAGCTGTCCTCATTCCTCGATCACCACTTCGGCGCCGACCAGACCCAACGTCTCTGCCAGGAGGGGATGCGCATCCTCTTCGAACGAGGCCGAGGGATCCCGGGCCTCATCGCTCCCCTGTTTCGCAGGAGCCTGGCCGAGGCCGGATCAAAGGGCCCGATCAACCCTTTGAGCCTCGATGAGATCCTTCAACGCTGGGATCTCGCATGAAAGGAGAAAGCCATGTCCAACCAACAGATGCACCATGTGCGCGACATCCTTGCTCGCATGCTTGCACGCTACATGACCATACGGCCTTATGGGATCGAAGTAGAGAAGGGCAGAAAGCACCTGCCCTGCCTGAAGTGCCGCATCCTCAACCACGGCGCTGCACGCACCCTGTACCGAGGCCGACGCCCGCTCTGTCGCTCTCTCGACGCCGTCAAGGCTCTCCGAGAACCGGATAAACTCTGCCAGCAATGCCCCGACCGCAACGAATGCACTCCCCAGGTCCGCATCGACCTTCTCTTCGAGAGCCGCCCCTACAGGCTTCTGTTGGCCTATACCTCCGCCAAAAACTTCCTTCTCTACTCCGGGGATCTTTCGGTGAAAAAACTCGAGCTTTGTACTGTCCGTACCAAGATATGTGTTGTTAACAGGGGATCGTGGGGGGAGTTGCGATTTAGCGTTTGTCTCTCTTGAAAGCAAGGCAGAACCGCCGAACTGCCTATATCAACTCGCTTTTATAAAAGTCCTGTGAAACGGGAAATGCCAGTCTCAAATAGCGTGACACACGACA
>CAZWHE010000233.1:0-4073 GCA_964633825.1 uncultured Phycisphaerales bacterium
GGGTGTCCCCCCTCGAGACGCTCCATGTGGAAGGCCAGGTTGCCGGCGACGTAGCGGTCGTAGTAGGCGAGATCGAAAAGGATGACCTCCTCCTTGCCGCTGGCGCACACGATCCTGTCTCCCTTGGGACAAACGTCGAAGAAGAGCCTGTCCATACCGGGGAATCCGTCGAAGGTGGCGAGGCAGCGTTGTTCGGCAACATCCCAGATCCTGATCTCGTTGGCGTCGGAAGAAGACAGAAGCAGGTTCGGATCGGCCCGATGGAAAGCCAGGGCCCGGGTCCGTCCGGCGTGGCCTCGGAGACGTGCCATAAGAGACAGATCGGGCAAATGGAGGATGTGTATGTCCGGGCCCACGACGACAGCGACGGAGCGACCGTCTCCGGAGACGGCCATTGCGAGAATAGTTCCTTTCACAGCGTGGGTGTAGCGTCTATTGTCCGACAGGTGCCAGATTTCGTGGGACATGGTCTCCCTGGTGCAAGCGATGATGCCGCCGGCGACAGGATCGGCGTGGACCATCCGGAATCCGCCGTCGACAGTCTCCATCCTGGTCCGGGGCAAGCCGTCTGCAAGGTCGACGGTCCGAACCGACCTGCGATCGGGGGCGATGAAGGTGACCGTTTCTCCTCGTGGGCCGAAGTCGAAGGCACCTCGCCCCCCCACGTACGCATCGAACCCTCCCCTCGAAACTCCCTTCTCGAGATCCCAGAGCACGATCTTTTTGTCCGTTCTTCCCCAAGCCAGGTTCGTCCCGTCGGGGCTGAAACGGATCGTTCCCACGGAGCCCCCGCCGGCTTCGATGGTGGAAAGCAACCGGCCGCTCGCGGTCTCCCAGGTCCTGACCGTACCCAGGGAATCCCCAGTGGCGATGAGCCCGCCGTCGGGGCTGACGGCCACGGCGGTACATCGGTCGTGGCGTCCCAGGCGCCGCACGTTCCGGGAGGGCGCCAGTTCCCAGACGCGAACCGAACCGTCCTTGAAGCCGGTGGCCAGTGTCTTTTCGTCGGGGTCGAGTCCGAGTCCCCAGACGGCATAATAATTCGGCAGGGAACGGAAGCGTCGATACGACGAGAGATCCCAGAAATCGACCGCGTACCAGCCCCCCGTGATCAGCGTGCGGCCATTCCCGCTGACGAGCGCCTTCCGGATCGTCGCGGTGGGCGAATCAATCGCTCTGATGTTCTCGCCGGTGGCCGTGTCCCAGAACCGGATGACGCGCTCGCCGCCGGCCGTGATGAGCGTCCCGCCGTCCTGCGTGAAAGCCAAGGTCCTGTTATTTCCATAGGGGTGGTGCACGATCGCGGGTGCCGAGAGAAACGGCTCGCTCCAGAGCCGGATCGAACTATCCCTGGCCGCGCAGGCCAGGGTCCTGCCGTCGGGGCTGAACCGGAGTCCCCAAACATTCCGGGCGTCCACGGTGTGAACGGCCTCGCACTCCCACGAATCCGCGTCCCAGATCCGTACGGGACTGTCCGCGCCGCCGGTAGCGAGCCTCTTGCCGTCGGGATTGAAGCAGAATGTCCACAGACCCTCATGGCCCACGTGAGTTGTACGCAGGACCGCGCCCGATTGGAGATCCCAGAATCGGATCGTCCCGCCCGTATCACTCGAGGCCAGAGTCCCGCCGTTCTCGGGGCCCGGACGGATAGCCAGGCAGGTCACTCCCGCTTCGTGTCCCTCGAGGGTCCGCACATGCTCGAGCGTGGCGGCGTCCCACAGCTTGATCGTCTTGTCTTCGCTGCAAGTGATGAGCAGCTTCCCGTCAGCGGAGAAAATCGTCTCCCAGACAACGTCTTGGTGGGCCCGAAAGTGAGCCAGGCAGGGATTGGTGTAGTAGAGTTCTCGAAGGGTCCAGAGGACCTGGGGGGAATCGGGCGCAACGAAGAACTCGGGCCAGATGAGGTTCTCGGCCGCAAGGAGATTCCGGGTGCGGCCCAGGAGACGCCCGCGCTCGAGCTTGTTCGCCTCGAGCTGGCGTTCGAGGCGCTGGGCGTTCTTGGCGAGCCGGACCTTGGCCTCGCGCTCCGACTCGGCCAGTTTCAGGTTCTCCTCCGATTTGAAATACATGGCCACGGCAAACCCGATGATCAGAACCGCAATCGCCGTCACTGCGGTGAGGATCCCCTTCCGCCGCTTGGCGAACTTCCGAAGCACGTACCACGTATCTGGCGGGCCCGCCGACACCGGTTCGTCGTTTAGATAACGTTCGACGTCGCTTGCGAGGGCGCTCACCATCTCGTAGCGGCGGCCCGGTTCTTTCTCTAGGGCCTTCATCACGATCCAGTCCAGATCGTTGCGAAGCTGCTTGCGCAGGGCGGCAGGGTGAGTTCTTCTTGCGCGGGCTACTTCGAGCAGCTGGCCTTCACTTCCGGTCCCGCCGTTGGGCCACCTGGAGCGGCTGCTCACTCGAGTAGAGGGTTTCGACGGCTCGACCTCGCGAATGGTCCGCACCGCCTCGGCGTACCCCGGGTCGCGGAGCACCCGGGAATCGAAGAGCTTCGCCCCGGTGAGAAGCTCGTAGAGGATGGCACCGAGGGAATAGACGTCGGTACGCATGTCCACGTTCCCGCCGCCCACCACCTGCTCCGGGCTCATGTACGCCGGTGTGCCGAGCAGCTGGTGCGGCGCCGTGACTAGGGTCAGATCGGTGAGATCCCGGTCCGTTGCCTTGGCGATCCCGAAGTCGATCACTTTGATCGAATGGGCTCCGTCCTCGCGTGCCACGAGGATGTTCGACGGCTTCAGGTCGCGGTGGATGATCCCCTTCTGGTGGGCGTGTTGAATCGCCCGGCACAGATCGAGAAAAAGCCGGAGCCGCTCCTTGGTCTTGAGGCGGAGCACATCGCAGTACTCGGTGATCGGCCCGCCCGGCGCCCGCTCCATGACGAAGAAGGGCCGGCCCGTTTCCGTGGCGCCCGCGTCGAGTACCTTGGCGATGTTGGGGTGATCCATCAGGGCCAGGGCCTGGCGCTCGGCCTCGAAACGCGCAATCACCGCCCGCGTGTCCATCCCGAGCTTGACCACCTTCAGCGCCACGTCGCGCCTGACGGGTCGCGTCTGCTCGGCCAGGTAGACCTCGCCCATGCCCCCCGCGCCCAGCGCCCCCGTGTGCGGGGATTTCACCGCCGCGATGCCGCCCGGGGGGAAGGAGGAAACAGCTTCGAGGCCGCCGGCCACCTGCGCGACCGCCGGCGCTTCCAGGAAGTGCTCCACCTCCTCACGGGTTTCGAGCATCCTCTCGATCTCGGCGCGCAAGGCCGGGTCGCCCCGGCAGACTCCGTCGAGATAGGCGGACCGCGCCTCCCCATCGCACTGGACGGCGGATTGGAAGATCGATTTGATCTGCTGGAAACGCTCTCGGTCCATCGTTGTCGACGCGCGAGGGAGGAAGACCGAGATCGAACGGTCTCCGATAGAGGAAACAGCCCCTCTCCAGGGTCTGAAACCAAACGTTCTCCATCGGAGTAGGGCAGTCCCGCGGGGAGCTGTCCCGGGCAGTGTCGCTCTCTCTCCCGGACACGACGTCCTTCCTACGGGCTCCTAGTATTGCAGGATCCGTTTGGCTGTCAATGCCTTTTCGCGAGGGGCCGCGAGCGGGCAGCGGGGTCTGCGGCGGATAAGAAGAACAAACCCCACTTTGGCGGCAGGTCGGCAGTATTCCACCGGATTCTCAAACCACCCCACCCGCCTGAACACACCATCTGCCGAAATCGATACGCCTTTTCAGCCGTCAACAGCCGGCAAATCCACTCTCCGCGCGGACCGCTCCCTCGAGATCACCGCTTCGCGGTAAAAAGGGAAACGATTTGGTCCGGTCCTACTGCGAGACTCAGGGCGGCCAAAGAGCTGGCTTCAGGGCCGGCGGATCGAAGGGTAGGCCGATACTTACGCTGTTTCATGGTTTTCGGCCAACAGTACTTCGCCTGTCTGATATGAGCCTAGTTTGCAGAGAACATCTTCCTCGAAACGACAGCGTTTGCGGCGGTCCGATGCCCGCGTAACAAGCACAATATGGATTGGTTGGATTCTGGACTCAGACGGATTATTTCGGAGGGACACGGCTGCCTCTGT
>CAZWHE010000234.1:0-3952 GCA_964633825.1 uncultured Phycisphaerales bacterium
CGTTCCAGCCCAGGCCCCCTGCTCTCGGACAGCCTCGACGATCAGCGAATTGGCTCCCCAGAGAAACGAATGGGTGGCGACAACGATCCTCTCTTCGATATGGCGCACATACAGATCGTCGGTGATGTCGAAGCGCCGGCTTGAATCCGGAACCGCCGTGCAGCTGACGGAAACCGCTGCGAGGGCGGCCAAAGTAATCATCGAAACGAGGGATCTCATACTAAAAATTGCTAGATCACTTTCTCTTTTCCCAGAAGCCTGCGCAGCAGCGAGAGGCACCCCGTGTGGTGGGCCTCGTGATGGGTCAGGTGAACCAGGGCTGCGGTCTTGGTCTGGAAAAACTTGGACGGCAGACAAGGCGGGCTCTCCAGATCCTCGGCGTCGGCGCTTTCGAGATAGGCCTTCAGGTCGTGCAGGCGGGCGTCCAGAAACGCGCGGCATGTATCGATGTCCGGGTAGACGGCGGCCTCTCGCGGATCGCATCCCAGCTCGAAAAGAGGGATCCAGTCCTCATCGTACGTCCGCCGGCCCGTGAGCATCTCGAGAAACAGGGCGCGCTGAAAGGCGAGATGTCCGATCGTCCAGATCGCCGGGTTGGGAACCCCATCCGGCTGCTTCCGCCAGTCTTCGTCGGTCATCCCTTCAGAGAACAGACCGATGAACATGTTGCTTCGTTCCAGTCCGAGCAAAAACGCTTTGGCCATTGGATTCATCAGCAGGTCCTCCTCGGGGACAGGTGTGCATGGATTCTTCAGAGTGTCTCACTGTATCGATTTCATCCGCGTCTTTATGACCAACCACTCCCCGCTATTCTTGGAAAGGGTTTACGCGTTCGCTCCTAAGGTCCTGTGCTTCATGAAAACCTCGGCAGTCTGCGCATCTATCCACATTTTGTCGGTAATCTCAAAAAGAAACGCCTCGCCTCGAGGAGCGGATGGGAACCCGGAGCCTTTGACGAAGCCGGGATCCAGATCCGCGAATCGACTCACGAGCTCGTCCGAGGGATCCTCGCTCCTGATGAGCACGAAGTACTTCCGATAGGTCGTCTTGGGATCGGAAACATAAGAGGAATGGACGTGTCGAAGAAGGGCCTCGAAGACGTCGATCTCCGATTGTGTGTTCGAGGCAGCGGCTTCACCGGCAGCCGGGTCGGACCTGCAGCAGCCCGCCAAGATCGCCAGCATTCCGACAGCCGCGCAATACGGGAGCGTTCTCATTGCGATTCCTTCATTGTTGCAGCCAAATCGCCGCATTCCATCCGGCATGAGAGCCGAGACGACGCCCCACAGCAGGCCGATGACGGCGATTACAATCAGAACATCGCTCATGGTCATTGCTTCGCTACTCCAGAATCTGTTCCAAATGATGTTTCGTATGAACGAGGTATTCCTCGACAACGGCCCGGAGAGGAATGGTCTTCGGGACATCATACCAGTCCACCATGCAGGGTGTCTCCATCCTGTCCGCCGGAATGTTCGCGACGACATGAGCCAGGTGACGGTTGTACGCGATCCAAAGATCGACGAGCCGGTCCCAGCCGCATCGGTCGTAGTGCTGGCAGTCGACCCATGCGTTCTGGTCATAGGGCGGAAACACGAGCTCGTCGGCCTGCTGCGCCCGCACGAAGCGGTGGTGGTTGTTCGCCGCGGCATCGATCAGGTGGCCGAGCATTTCCTGCTTCGACCACTTCTTCGGCGAAGGCCTGCCGACCACCTTGGCGGAGTTCAGCCGGCGGAGATCGTCTGCAGCGCCATGGACCAGTCTCTCCAGTGCGTCAGCCGGTTCTTGAGACATCTGAGGTTCTCCCGGGGTGTAATACGATCGAAGACTCTCACCCGGCACGATAAAACCTTTTTGCCCGCGATCCATCACCCGGTTGGAGTCAATCTCTGTGGAAGCCAATCCGCCTGGTTTTCGGGGGTGGCTTCGGATCCATCAGTCTCAGAAGGTGGTCGCAGATTGTGACCACCTTGTTTAAGTCCCTTCGCGCGAGGCTCCGTGCGCTGCAGACCGTGGCGCACCCGGTATGTGTATGAGCTTGCGGGGTTCAAGTCCCCTGTCCGTGAATCCGGAACTGAGCAGCCGCTAATGGTAGAAAAAGGACCGGCCGAAGGCAAGGGCGGGCTCCACACGCCGGTTGTTTCAGGAAGCGGCTCTCCGATATTTCATCCCGAATAAGGGCCGAATCCAGCGCAACCGCTTGATGAAAAGCTCGTAGATCCCCAGGCTGACGGTGAAAGTTCCCGCCAGGAGGAGCGCCAGCTTGCCCGACGGCGACAGCGATAGAGGCAGGATCAGGAGGGAGAGCCCGTACTGCACCGGCAGGTGCAATATGTAGACCGGATAAACGGCCTTGCTGAGATACGCCAGGAGGCCCGACGGCTTGTTGAGATAGCGGGATCCGTATCCGAGTATGGCCAGCATCCAGACCGTCGATTCGAAAGCCGTGAGCACGTTGATATCATCAGACAGTTCGAAGACGGCACGCCCCAAATAAAGCAAAAACGCCGCCGCCAAAGCGATGTGGCGAATCCTCTCCACCGCTTGCCGGAACACGGAATCGAGCGAGACGAATACAAAGCCCGCCAAAAAGCAGAGCATGCCCAGCCAGAAACCGTGCAGAGTCTCCGCGTAGAGAACGAAAATCTGCGGATCGACCAGCCAGGCTTCCGCCATCAACGGCAGCGCAATCAGGAAGAGCGCAAAGGGCTGCCGGAACAATCGCGACAGGGCGCGGAAGAAAAGATTGTCCGGTTTCTTTAACAGGTAAACGAACAAGGGGAGAAGCAGCAGGACGTAGGCGAAGATATTGCCCAGAAACCAGAGGTGGCCGGCGTTGGGAGCGTACACCGGCTCCTTTCCATAATGGTCCAATGCAATATAGGCGCTTATGGGGCAGATGAAAAAGTACCCGAATACAAGCGGGATCAAAATGCGAACCGCTCTGTCCTTGAGGAGCCCTATCCAGTTTCGGCGTTCCATCGCAAAACGGACGCCCATGCCGGAGACGAGAAAAAGAATCGGAATGCGCCAGACATTGATCATCGACATGAAGATCCACAGCCCCTCCATGGTTTCTGTGTTCTGCACGAAGAAGATCATGAACGCCCACGGCTGAAAAGTGATCGTCACATGATAGATGATCAAAAGGCCCAGCGCGCAGACCCTCAGCCAGTCGACATCATGGCGGCGTTGAACGATCTCTCCGGCAGCGATGGGCGCCTCGGGTGGTTGCATTGTCCTATTCAGCCGTTATGTGAAGAGGTGCTTCATTGGCTCTGTTCTCCGGCGTGTTTCCGGATAAGCTCGGCGATTTTCGGCCTCATTGTTTTTATCTGTTCCATATCCAGCTCGAGCTTCAGCAAGCCGGAGAACAGTTCGTAAATACGCTCGAGCTTCTCGCTCCACTCGCCCGAGACCGTCTCGAGCGGGGTATGCCCGAAGTTGTTCCTCACGTCCAGATCCGCGCCCTGCTCGAGCAGCATTTCGACCGTTTGGGGATGGCAGAAAAAGGCGGCCACGTGGAGGGGCGTCGATCCGTCGTTGTTCTTGACGGCCAGGCTCGCTCCGTTTTCGATAAGAAAACTCGCCGTCCCGGTCTCGCCGAAAAGAGCCGCAACGATCAAAGGGCTGCTGCCGCCGGCCGGGTCCTTCGCGTCGATGTCTGCGCCCAAAGCGATGTGCTGCTTGATGGCGTCGATATTTCCGGAGCCTGCGGCGGTCCAAATATCGACGGCGGGCATTTTCTTTCCGCAGCCGATCAGAATAAACACTGCGATCAATGGAAGGAGTAGCGCTCGTTTCATTTCGTTTCCTTTTCTTGCATTTCATCCGGTGCGTCGCGGTCAGTGATATTACCCTTGCCGCGACAGGAGTCAATAAGTGGAACAGACCGCGGCTTTTTTCCCAAGGGGCCGGCCGGCAGGTGTGCTGTTATGAATCGCCTTGGAGG
>CAZWHE010000235.1:0-3853 GCA_964633825.1 uncultured Phycisphaerales bacterium
CCGGAACCTTGTGAACGACGGAGTTGTACGGCGCGTTTTTGACGAACTCAGGATCGTCGTACGCTTCCTTCGAGACCTGGCGCAGAACCGCACAATACTCGTCGATGTCGTCCTTCGAATAGGATTCGCAGGGCTCCAGCGTGAACGGTTCCGGCACGACCCACGGATGGTGACTGGTCCAATAGTGCTGCAAGCCGTAATCGGTCATCCTGCGCATGACGTCATCGGTTCCTACGCCGGTGTCCGCTTTCAGTTTCTCCCAGGAATACCGTACCTGCTCCAGCCTGCGCTTGCCCTCGGCGTACCAGACGACCACGCCAGGGATCTCACGCAGTTTCTTTTCCATGTAGTTGTTGTTGAGTACTGAGCAGATGGCTACTTCTTTCAGCCCCGCATCCCCATGCTGCATAATCCATGCGTAAGCCCTCAGGACCACCGGGGCGTTTCCATAAAACGATCTCACCCTCCCGATGCTATCCGGACAGTTGTAGTTGAGGGAATACTTCTTGCCGTTGCACTCTACACGCGGGACGGGAAGAAACTTGGCGAGATGTTCTCGTACGCCGATGGCTCCCATGGCCGGGCCCATGCAGCCGTGCGGTGAGGAGAAGGTCTTGTGAACGTTGAAGTGACAAAGATCAAATCCGGCCTCTCTGGCCCTGGCGATGCCCAACATTCCGTTGGCGTTGGCCTGGTCGTACGAGCACAGCGCGCCGGCGGCATGGGCGGCGTTCACATATTCTTCGATTCTCGGATTGTAGATTCCTGTGTCTTCCGGATTGGTGATAAAGATCCCCGCCGTGCGATCCGACAGCGCCGCTTTCATGGCATCGAGATCCGGATACCCGTTCTCGTCCGGCATGAGTGTGATGACCTTGTACCCGGCGGTGGCGGGCGTCGCAGCGTCACACGGATGCGAGAACATGGTGGTGATAACCTCCGTCCGCTTGGTATCGCCCCTGGAGGCGTGGTAGGCTCTGACAATGGAAGAATTTGTGAAAACGCCGTGCGCGCCGCCTCCGGGTTGGAAGCAGAAATGATCCAGACCGGATATCTCTTTTAAGAACTGTTCTAACTTGTAATAGATCTCCAGAATGCCCTGGATCGTCTCGTCATCCTGCAAGGGATGGATCTCCGTCATGCCCGGATTCCTGCCGACAACGTGCTCCTGAAACTTCGGGCTGTACTTCATCGTGCAGGTGCCCTGGCTGATATCGATCGTCATGTCCGTGCCCATCGTCTCCTGCGACAGTCGCATGAAGTGTCTCAGTACCCGCATCTGATTCATTTCCGGAAGTGCGGCGGGGGCTTTTCGCCTCAGGCTATCGGGAATGACCGAGACTCCATCGCCCACCTCGTTGACGATGGCCTTTTCGGCTTGGGGCACCAGGATGCCTCGCTCGCCAGGAATGCTCTGTTCGAAGATGATCTCTTCGTCCCAACGAGCCTGATGAAACTTTCGAAGAAGTGTCTTGTTATCTCTACCCATGATCTATTCTCCGATTTCTCTTCGTTTTCGAAGGTCTTGGATGCTTTGGGGATATTCACTTGATCGCTTTACCAAGAGCGGAAACAAGCTTGTCGATGTCTTTTTTCGTCATGATCTCCGTAACGCAATACAGCGCACTTTGTCCCAGTTGGGGGAATTCGGCCGAGATGTCCTTTCCGCCGAAGATCTTCTGTTTGAGCAGGGATTTGTTGATCTCTTTGACAGTCTTGCCCGTCGAGTCGAAATTCACGACGAATTCCTTGAAGAAGGGAGTATCCATCGCCAATGACAGGCCTTGGATCCCGGCGATCTTCTTGGCGGCGTATTGGGCCTTTTGCATGATGGTTTGGCTGACTTCTTCCATGCCCTTGGGCCCCATCAACGCCAGGTAGACCCCGGCGGTAATGGCCCAAAGCCCGGTCGTGGTGCCGGTAAATTCTTTACCCTTTTCCCTCGAGCCGTAGGAGGTCCGATCGAAGAGCACTTCACCGAACCCGTACTCGCCCGGCTTGACGGTTTCGGTCAGGCCGAAGATCAGGTCCTTGAACTCCGCGATGTATTTCATGTCGTCACCGGTGGCGATATAGCCTGCCTGCCCGCCGCCGCAGAGCATGTGCATCCCGAGAGGATGAATATCTCCGCAGGTAAAGGTCGCCCCGTATTGTGCCGGAGGCACAAGGGCTCCCAGTGAGATCGGGTCGGCGTACACGATAAACTCCGCCCCGCTGTCGCGCACGATCTTCCCGATCGCCGCCGCCTGCGTCTCGATGACACCGAGATATGTCGGGTTTTCGATGAGCACAGCTGCGATCTTTGAGGAAATCTTCGACTTCAGGTCCTCCAGGTCGAGCAGCCCGGTCTTCGGATCGAATTTGATCGTCTTGACATCAACTTGCGGCTGCGGCGTACCCCTCGTGTAGTTCCGGATCACCATCAATACATCCGGGTTTATCGATCCGGCAACCAGGACTTCATTGCGACCGGTAACCCTGCACGCCATTCTCAGCGAGGTCGCCGCCGCCTGTGAGCCGTCATAGACGGGGCAGCTTAGCACGTCCATATCGAGCAGTTCAGCCATCATACTGGAGTACTCGAAAAATCCCTGCCACTTGCCGTGGTCGGCGTAGGACTCTCCCACGTAAGCGGTGAGAAACTCGCCGCGGCCGTTGATTTCATCGCATACGGCCGGCACGAAATGCTGCGAACAGCCCGCACCAAGAAAATTCAGATATTCCGAACCATCCTTGTTCTTGGCCAGCAAGCCCTCGATGTGCCTCCGAATCGAGCACTCGTCCCGAAGGGGCTTCGGCAGTTTCATCTTGCCTTTGAACCGCAAACGCTCCGGAATCTCTTCGTAAAGATCCATGACATTTTTTACGCCGACCTCTTTCATCATTTGCGCCTGGACCTCGGGCACCGAGTTCGGCACGTAGGGGTAAACAATCTTCTCTTTGCTCATAGTTCGTTTCTCCGATCTGCTTGACGGTTTGCCTTTCAAACGATACGGGTTGCGCTGTTGTATAACGCAAGCGAAAGTGGCATACCAAAGACTTTGCTTTACATCAGGGATTTGCCTACCCGGCAGGCAGGTTCGGCACGGTCCTGACGAGATTTGTTCCTTGCCTTGCCGTACGGCAAGGCTGCTTCGGCATCGGGCTAACGTCCCGGCCTTTAGGCCAAGCCCGACACACCCATGCTTTCGCGTCGGAAAAAGTATACACATCCGGCATCGCGTTGCCTAGGGTTTCATGATATCGATGACGATTGGAGTGGGAAACGAATCCGGGGCACTTTACGTTCCCAGGGCCATCGGTGTTTACCACTGACGGCTGGATTGGGGCGCGTGGATCGCCCATTGATCTTGGCAAGAGGAACGCGGCCCTTGGCCTGTTTCCGCACGAGCCCTTGTTTCTCAGCGGACCTCCATCGCGATGAGGGTCACATCGTCATGCGTCAGTCCGTCACCCGTATGCTCATGGAGCGCCTGCAGCCCCCGACGTAGTAAATAATCCCCTCCCTTGCCCCCGTCGCACGACGACGAGTAGAGGGACGCGCTGAGCCCATCGGTGCTGATGGTCTGGTCCTGATCTCGAATGCCTCCCCAGATGCCTGAGCAGATCAAACGGTCCTTGCTCTCTGAGCCGCCGGACTCGATGCATTCTTCGCTCATGGCTGTGCTCCAGCAACAACGAAATAACGGGAACAACATGGCCTGAAGAACAAAACAATGCCACCGACCAACCGTTTGTCGATCAATCGCAATCCTGACAAGCGCAGCCGCCGCCCCGTTCGTAGTCGACCACCCCCCCACGTCGGTCGAACTCCACGGCTCAGCAGTCGAGTATGGCTTCTTTGAGCTTGGTC
>CAZWHE010000236.1:0-3786 GCA_964633825.1 uncultured Phycisphaerales bacterium
AAGTACGAGCCGTAGATGTGGTAGCTGTCCGCCTGGTGCACGTAGCGCCCCAGCCTCACCTCCCGGCCGGAGAGCTCGGAGATGCGCGCCGCGATCTTCTTCTGGAGCTGGATGAAGGCGAACATGTTCATGAAAGCCGCTTTGTACGCGTCGTTCGACCGGAACCTGATGTTGGTGTTCAGGCACCAGGCGCCGCCGTCGCCCTGCAGGAGCCGGCACCAGATGCTCTGGAGACAGGCGGGATCGTAGCAGTCGTTGTCTTCCCACACCTTCCACGTGACGGCCTGGGCCCGGCGCGTGTGGGGGACCTCGGCCAGCTTCCGGGCCAGCATCTCGATCTGATCGTATTCCTTGTCCTCACCGGGGGCGGAATAAGCGGCCAGCCTCTGATGGTAGGTGTACTCCCAGCGCGTGTCGTTCGGGTCCACGTCCGTGTTGCG
The DNA here is from genome assembly GCA_964633825.1 of uncultured Phycisphaerales bacterium. Lineage (GTDB taxonomy): Bacteria > Planctomycetota > B15-G4 > B15-G4 > CAYZWU01 > CAZWHE01. The sequence goes on from CAZWHE010000236.1 coordinate 441, forward strand.
CACGCAGTGGTCCTTGATGCCGTCCAGGACCTCCATCACGTATTCCTGAAGGTCCTCCAGGCCGCCGGGCAGGTCCTTGTGGATCATCGGTTCGGCGAGGGGATTCCGGACCACGATCGTCATGGAGCAGTCCCTGCTCGGCGGGTCCTCGGGCTTGTCGTACTCGGTTTTAATCTCGCAGCCTTCTCTGTAGACCTTGATCAGCGACTGTTCCCAGGCCTCGGCCAGGCCTTCGCCCTCCGCCGTCAAAAGGGGGATGCTCCCTTTCATCTTTTTTCTCCTTTGGGTGATTGTCCTATCGGCGCGCTTGTCCTTATCCGCAAACAATCGATTCAATGGTTTATATGCGGATAGCCCGTATTATCAATGCAAAATCCGCACATATTGTTTGAAGGGGCGGGACACCGCCCATTGCCGAGGTATGGTCACAAAGATCGGTTTCAGTTCACCTGGACCCGGACCGAATCCTCGCGGGTCCCGTCGTAGCCGTTGTTCAGCGAGTCGACGCAGAAGAAGAAATCCCACTGTCCGGTCGCGGAAAGGGCGCCGTTCGCTACGGTGTGGGCGGGCAGGCTCTGGAGCGGACCGCCGTAGGCCCGGATCGGAACGGCCGACTGTGTCCAGCTCTGGGGCAGAGAAAACCAGTAGGTCGTGCTCGAGTTGCGCTCCACAAAGATCCACCAGTCGTTGTCGATGCCGGCCAGGTCGCCCGGGTCGAGCGAGACCGTGACGTCGAGGACCGTTCCCACGGGAACGCTCAGCGGCCCGTCACTGCCGTTCACTTTGATGTCGGGCGTGGGGGGTGCGGGCGGACCGCCGCCCCTGCGCAGGTCGAGCGAGGGATCGCCGAAGACGTGCCAGTTCTGGAACTCCTTCACGCCGGACCATCCGTAGGCGTCGATCATCTTGCACGATCCCGCGTAACAGAGCGTGCCGTAGCAGTCGTACGACCCGTCGGTGTACCTGTCGATATACTCCTTCTGGGCCTTCATTGGCGGGCCCCACGCCTGGTTGACCGATGACATGTAGGCGCCCACGGCGCCCGTCGGCTCGCCGCTGTGCGTCGCCCTGAGCCACGTCTCTGCGAAGCAGGTGCGCCCCCTGAAGTTCCCGTTCTGGCAGGCCACGGAAGTGATGAAGGGGAGCATGTTGTCGTTCACCAGGCTGTTGATGTGGCTGTTGGAGAAACCGGTCGTTCCCCACGACGAGGTGGAGCCGTGCCCGCAGTAGTTCACGATGCCGCGCCCCTCGTTGAGAGCGTCGACAACCTCTTGGGCCGTGGCGCCGGGATCGTAAATTTCGTCCACATGGATATAACCGAACGCCAGGAGCTCTTTCCGGATGTGGTCCATTTGATCGCGGTTTCCCTCGCCGGATCGCTCCGGGTTGAATTCGAAGGAGATCCCCGTCCCTTTCCAGAACCAGAAGTCGGAGTGATCGGCCTGCTCGAACTCCACGGTCCTCTCCACCTGGGTGTCCACGTGTGCTGCCGTTTCAGCGGAGAATCGCCCCACCATGATGTCGGGGTAGTTGTCGCCGCCCGCCAGGAGAGAGTAGCTCGGGTCCGAGGCGCCGTTGTTGGCCGTGGGCGAGGCGACCTGGTTGTCGTCGCCCACGAGGAGCACGAAGGCCAGGTTGCTCGTGTCGTAGACGTTCTGGATGTAGCTCTTGATGGATGAAGCGTTGTTTCCGATCGTCGAGACGTTCACAACGGTTGTGGCGATGCCGATTGAGTCCTTCCACGTCTTCAGCGGCTGAACATTGGCCCACCAGGCGTCGTGGACGATGATAAGGAGGTCGCCCTCCTCGTCGAGCGGCGGGTAGCGGCCGCCCGTGAAGTTCACGAAATGGTTTTTATAAAGCTGGTGAAAAGCCCGGCTCGGCCTGCGCGGGGACGCGTCGGGCAGCACGTTCTCCACTCCTACGCCGCACGTCGTCACCTTTACGGTCATGCTCGTGCAAACCCTGATGATCCCTTTCGCCGGGTTATAGCAAAATGGGTTCATTGTCAGCACGGCGCCGCGGAGATCGCGCAGAACGTAGGGCGCTCCCAGGGCCGCGGGCTCGGCGGGGTGCCAGGCGTCCATGCCGTAGAAAGCGTCGAATGTGTACGGGACCGTTTCGGGATCCACCGCGCGGGAGATGATACCCTTGGAGGGCGCGACGTCTCCCTCGATCTCGGACCACGCCGAGTCGATGACGTCGACCTTCATTTTGGCGCCGTTTGGTATGACCATGCTCCGGCAGACCCGCGGGAGCTCGGGGAGCCCCTTCTCGAACGTAAGACTTTCCCCATCGAGCCGGAGGGACAAGAATTCCCTTCCGTTGATCATCACCGTCTCCCGGGCGCAGGAATCGAAATCGAAGCGGATAATCGTGGGATCGGAGCGGCTGAGCAGTGTCATGTCCACGGATTCGCCGACCTGGCGGTCGAAATCGCCGGCCTCGAGGGCCGGGGCGAAAAGAGCCCAAAAGAAAACAAAGGAAAATAGGGATCCAACAGGAATATATGATCGCGCTTTCATGGAGTCCTCCTCCGAATCGCTGTCCAAGGAGAGAGAGGTTTATCAGGCGGGATTATTCTACCATATATTTCGGGGTGTCCGGCTGTAGAATTACCGGTGGGGCTTCTCGCCATGAACCGTGTAAAATATTCGAGTTCTGCGTACCTCGGGACAAAGCGCAACGTCAATATTTATCGCTCGGTCTTGCGATTTCGAATTTCATCAAAATCCGGAGCTTGAGAATGAGATTCTTGGGGAATATTATACTTCCTTATTAGAAATGCACGACAGGAGAAGAAATATCCCTTGAATCCAGTATTTTGCATAAGTATTATCCCTGAAGTAGTATTTTTCAAGGGATCCGGATTCGATTAGGTATTAATCAATAAATTTCATTTTATTATCAATAAACAAACACCTGTGAGCTGTCGATATCAGTAAAGGAAATGAAGTTATGATCGATGGGGCTATTAGGGTCTCTGGAATACCTATGCCTGAAAAAATAAAGATCTCAATGACGATCGATCTGCCGTTCACATTGACGAAGTGCGAAGATGTGAACGCATATCTGGCTTCATGTCCTTATCTTGATGTTCAAACTCAAGGGTGCACTCGAAAGAAAGCCAAGGAGAATTTGGCTGAAGCATTAAGATTGTTTTTTATTTCCTGCATTGAGCGGGGAACATTGAGCAAAGTGTTGGCGGAGTGCAATATTACCCCGGCAAAGAAACCGATCAGAAAAAGTTCCAAAAATTCTAAAATACCCCGTATCAGTATTGCTGTTCCTCTTGTAGTCAGCTATTGAAAATTTCTAATGCGTTGTATAACTCGTGTATCTTGGA
>CAZWHE010000237.1:0-3733 GCA_964633825.1 uncultured Phycisphaerales bacterium
GAGCGCATAGCAGTTGCTGTCCACATCGTACCTGACCAATCCCCGCCGCGACGAGCTGTTCATCTGTTTTGCCGCTTCAGACGGGCTCAGGCCTAGGGCTTCGGCAATCTCGCCGGTCGAGAGGGGCTTTTCCCGAAGGAGCGACACAATCCGGCTGACGGCCAGTTTATCGCCGATCAGCTCATCGAATAACCGGTTGACCTCGTCGCTGGTGTAAAACTCGTGATAAGCCTCTTCCGATTTAACAGGCACTCTCAGCTTCTCCCGCTCCACCAGTTTGAGGAAGGGAATCAGCTTTATCGCGGCCTCAAGAGCTTCTCTCAACCTGTCCGTCTTGATCCCCTCTGTTTCGCCAAGGGGACCCAGCTCCTTGATCTTTCCGGTGAACCTGTTAACGACTTCCGCCAAAACGGTTCCTTCGCCGCCGGACATGAATTCGATGCTCAGCCTCCGGGGGTTCAATCCGATGCGCTCCATAATGTTTTTGCAGATATACGTATTGCCCAGCGCATCGTAATTTCCTTGCGTCACGTAGTTGCAATCATTGAGCCGGCAACCGCCGACCAGGACGCCGTCCTGTCCTGCCAGGAAAGCTTTGAAGATGAACGCCAGGTCGACCCGCCCGGAGCACATGACGCGAATGAGCCTGATATCGCTGTTATATTGGAGACGGGAAACTCCCGCCGTATCGGCTGCCCCGTATGCTCACCAGTGGCAGACGAAACCGATCGTTCTCGGCTTGAAATCGGGACCGTTACTCATCTCGTCGCTACCTCTTCCATTGTTGGTTCTGTTTCTCCCGCGTCGATCCGGTCGATCGTACCGATCGCGTCGATCTGGCTCAGGATCGTCTCGTCGGTGAAGTGCTTTACCATGATCGCGCTGGTCGGACACTTGGCATTGCACACGCCGTCCCCCTTGCACAGAATCGGATTGACCCGGGCCTTCGGGCCCCGGTCCGTATCGATGAACTCTATCGCGCCATACGTGCACGAGGTCATGCAAGCCCCGCAGGCGACGCAATCGTGCTCGTTCACCTCGGCAACGGAACCGGAAGCGACAACCGTGTCGTGCGACAGCAGCGTCACGACCCGGCCGGCCGCCCCGTAAGCCTGGTTGATCGTTTCCTCGATGTGCTTGGGATAGTGGGCCGTTCCACAAAGATAGACGCCGTCCGTGGCGAACTCAACGGGCCGCAGCTTGACATGGGCCTCTTTGAAATAATCGTCGGGACTCAACGTGACCTTGAACAGGCCTGCGATTTCCTTTGCCCCCGAGGAGGGAACGACGGCCGCCGCGAGAGAGACGACATCGGCATCCAGCTCGAGCAGGCTGCCCAGAATGGGATCGGGCACGCTGACGCGCACGCAAGGCTTTCCCTCTTCGTTCTCGGCCTCTTCCGCCCGGGGCGGGTCGGCCGGGTCGTACCGGACGAAGACCACCCCCTTGTCCGCCGCTTCCCGGTAATAATCCTCTTTGAGCCCGTACGTTCTCATATCACGAAAGAGGATATAGATCGCCATCCGGGGGTTCAGCTCTTTGAGCTCCAACGCGTTTTTGATCGCGTGGCTGCAGCAGACCCGGCTGCAGTAATTTCTGTCCTCGTTCCTGCAGCCCACGCACTGGATCATCACCAGGCTTTGGGCGTCGATTATCGATTCTTCTCTCCCTGCGATCTTCTCCCCCAGCTCGAGGTGGGTGAACACCCTTTCGTTCTCTCCATAAAGGTATTCGGTCGGCTCATAAACATCAGCGCCGATAGCGATGACGGCGGCGCCGTGCTCGATCTCTCTTGTCCTGCCTTCGCTTTCCAGGGTGGTGGTGAAATTTCCCACATAGCCGGAAACATTCTTGATGGCGGCTTCGTGGAACACATGGATCAGCTGGTTCTCGTACACGCTTCGAACCAGGTCTTTCAGATGGGCCTGCACATCCATCCCTTCCAGGGTGGTGTGTATCCTTCGCGCCATGCCGCCTAGCTCTTTGTCCTTCTCAACCAGGTGAACGTGAAATCCCTGCCTGGCGATGGAGAGCGCGCTTGTCATGCCGGCGACACCGCCGCCGACGACCAGGGCCGTCTTGTTCACCGGCAGGTCGAATTCCTGCAGAGGCTTCAAATGGCCGGCCCGCGCCACCGACATGCGGATGATGTCCATGGCCTTCTCGGTTGCTTCTTCCTTTTGTTTTAAATGGACCCACGTGCACTGCTCGCGGATGTTGGCCATCTCACAGTAATACTGGTTGAGCCCCGCCTCACGGAGGGTGTCGCGGAACAGCGCTTCGAGGGTCCTGGGAGAGCAGGCGGCGATGACCACCCGGTTGAGCCCTTTTTCCTTTGCGAGATCGGTAATTTCCTTTGCCGAATTGGTCGCACAGGAAAAGAGCTGTTCCTGGGCGTGAACGACGCCCGGCAGAATCCGGGCGCCGTCGACGAGAGAAGGAACATCCGCCACGCTTCCGATGTTGGCCCCGCAATGGCACACGAACACTCCGATTCTGGGCTTTTCGGCGGCCACATCCCTCTCGGCCGGATAGATTCTCTCCTGATTCAGCTTGCCCCGCCTGTGATCGAGAATCTCGCCGCAAAGGGAGCCGGCGCCGCTGGCGCTGAACACCGACTCCGGGATATCGGTCGGCCCCTGCAGGGCGCCGCTGATAAAGATCCCGGGCCGGGTGGTCGCCATGGGATTGCCTTGACGCGCTTTGGAGAATCCATGTGAATTGAGCTCGATGCCGAATGTATGGGAGAGCCCCTGATTATCGGCAGGAGGATTCAATCCGACGGACAAGACCACCATGTCGAACTCTTCCTCTTTGACGCCCTCGTCTGGTGTCGCATATCGAACCACCACATTTTTGCTGTCCCGAATCTCTCTCTCGATCGATGTAAAGCTTCTGATGAACCGTACCCCGGGAAGTTGCTCCGTCCTCCGGTAGTACTGTTCGAAATCCTTGCCAAAGGCGCGGATGTCGTTGTGGAATATGGTGCACTCCGCTTCGGCTTCGTGCTCCTTGGCCAGTATCACCTGTTTTTGAGTGTAGGTGCAGCACACGCCCGAACAGTAGCTGTTCTCCCCGGGGGTCACCCTTCTGGAACCGACGCACTGGATCCAGGCGATTTTGCGGGGATGCTTCTTGTCGGAAGCGCGCAGGATCCTGCCCATGAAAGGTCCTGTGGCGGAGAGCAGCCGCTCGAAGTCCATGCTGGTGACCACGTTTTGCATTCTGCCATAGCCGTATTCCTCTACGGATGCAGGATCGAAGGGCTCCATACCCGTGGACAGGATGATCGTCCCCACATTGATTTCTTTTTTCTCGATCGTCTGTCCGAAATCGATCGCTTTCTGCTGGCAGACGCCTCTGCAGATATCGCACGTTCCGTCTTCGAGCCTGAGGCAGGTGTCATCGATGTAGGCGACGAGCGGAATCGCCTGAGAAAAGTAGACATGGACGGCCTTGTTTTGAGAGATCCCTTGATTGAACCGATCGGGGTACTCCTTGGGACAGTATTTCACGCAGGTCCCGCAGCCCGTGCATTCGTCTTCCAGGATGTACCGCGGCTTCGTGACCAGGGTGACCCTGAAATCCCCCGCATCCCCTTCCACGGCGTCAACCTCGGTAAAGGTCAGGATCTCGATGTTTGGATGTCGACCGACTTCCACCATTTTGGGGGCGAGAATTCATATGGAGCAGTCATTGGTGGGGAAGGTCTTGTCGAGCTGGGCCATGTGGC
>CAZWHE010000238.1:0-3636 GCA_964633825.1 uncultured Phycisphaerales bacterium
GGTCAGGGACGGCGAGATCGCCGCAGCAGCCCAGGAGGAGAGGTTCACCAGGAAGAAGCACGATTTCGGATTTCCCCGCAACGCGATCCGCGACTGTCTCGAGAGATGCGATCTCGATCCGCACGATCTGGACTACGTTGCTTTCTACGACAAGCCTTTTCAGAAATTCGAGCGCATTCTGGAGACCTATTTCCATTACGCACCGCTTGGAATCCGGTCTTTTTTCAAGGCTGTCCCCCTCTGGCTCAAGCAGAAGATCTGGATCAAGGATTTGATCGAGAAAGAGCTCGGAGAATACGAGGGAAAGATACTTTTCCCCGAGCACCACTTGTCGCACGCATCGTCGGCGTTCTACCCCTCTCCTTACGAGGAAGCAGCCGTCATCACGGCCGACGGCGTGGGGGAGTGGACGACCACGAGCATCGGGTGCGGGGAAGGAAACAGGCTCGCCATTCTCAAGGAAATCAGGTTTCCCCACTCCCTCGGGATGCTCTATTCGGCGTTCACTTATTACACGGGGTTTCGGGTCAACTCGGGCGAGTACAAGGTGATGGGCCTGGCGCCTTACGGCAGGCCGAAGTATGTCCAAACGATTCTGGACAACCTGGTCGACCTGAAAGAGGACGGTTCCTTCAAGCTGAACATGAAATATTTCAATTACGCCTCGGGCCTGACGATGACGAACAGGGCGTTCAGCAAGCTCTTCGGAGGCCCCCCGCGCAAGAGCGAGTCGACGCTGACCCAGAAGGAGATGGACCTCGCCCGGTCCGTGCAGGAGGTCACGGAAACGGCGATGCTGCGCATGGCCCGGCACGCCCGGGATTTGACGGGGAAGAGATATCTCTGCATGGCCGGCGGCGTCGGTCTGAACAGCGTGGCCAACGGGAAAATCTTGAGGGAAGGCATCTTCGACGATATCTGGATCCAGCCCGCATCGGGGGATGCCGGCGGCGCGCTGGGTGCGGCTCTGGCGGTCTGGCACGGCTATCTGGGCAACGAGAGGAGAGCGGACGGAAAGAACGATGTCCAGAAGGGGTCGTATCTGGGCCGGGAGTTCAGCGACGGCGAGCTCGTCTCCTTTTTCGATCAGTACTCCATCCCTCGCGAGAAACTCGACGAACAGGCTCTGCTCGAAAAAACGGCGAAGCTTCTCACCGAGGAAAACGTTGTCGGGTGGTTCCAGGGAAAGATGGAGTTCGGTCCCCGCGCGCTCGGATCGAGGAGCATCGTGGGCGATGCGAGATCGCCGCAAATGCAAAAAAAGATGAACCTGAAGATCAAGTTCAGGGAATCTTTCAGACCCTTCGCGCCCTCCGTATTGATCGAGGAAGCTCCGCGATATTTCGATCTCGACAGGGGCAGCCCGTACATGCTGCTCGTCACCGGAGTCAGGGAAGAGGTCCGGAAGGAAATGTCCCGCGAGGACATGAATCTTTTCGGCATCGACAAGCTCAACGTGGCCCGTTCGGAGATACCGGCGGTCACGCACATCGACTATTCGGCACGCGTGCAGACCGTTCACAAGGAGACCAATCCGAAATACTGGAAGCTGCACAAGGAGTTTCAGAAACTGACGAGCTGTCCCGTGCTGGTGAACACCTCGTTCAACGTGAGGGGCGAGCCGATCGTGTGCGGCCCACTCGACGCTTACAAGTGTTTCATGAGAACAGAGATGGATTACCTGGTCATGGGAAGCTTCATACTGGACAAGAAGAAGCAGCCCGAATTTCATGACGACATCGACTGGAAGGACGTGTTCGAGCTCGACTAGTGGATAAAACGAAGTTCAGCGACAAGAGAGAGTGGAAAAAGTTTTCCTACGGACTGGGCGCCATTCTGGCCGTTATCGGAACGGTGCAGCTCGCGCTGGGAAACACCCTCTATCCCTGGTTTTACGGGGCCGGTTTCCTCGTCGCCCTGCTGGGGATCCTCTTCCCGCTCGCCATTAAGCCCCTTTTCATCTTTTTTTCATACCTGGGGCTCTGCATCGGCTGGTTCATGACGAAGGTCATCCTCTGCTTTCTCTTCTATGTCGTGTTCACTCCGCTCGGGATCCTGTTCCGTCTCTTCGGTAACCGGCGGCTGGACACGAAGTTTCCGGGCGAGGTCGAGAGTTACTGGATCGAAAAGAATTCCGAGCAAAGCCGTATTGATTTTGAGAGACAGTTTTAATTAACTCGTCTCTGACGAACCCAACGGCAGATGACATAATCGAGAAAGACCCAATGGGCAAGATGTCGATCCTGGTCGAATTTTTTCAGTTTCTCAAGCAGAACAAGAAGTGGTGGCTCATGCCGATCGTGATCATCATGCTTCTGCTCGGACTGCTGATCATATTCGGCGAGGGCTCGGCCCTTGCGCCTTTCATCTACGCTCTCTTTTAAAAGGGAACACAATACGTATTGTGTCCCCTTTAATCGAGAAAACCGCGCCGCACGAGCTCGGCTTCGAGGATACCGGCCGTGACCCGATGCCCCCTTGCCGTGAGATGTCCGTCGTGCCTGTAAAAGAGGCGCAGGTTCCCGGACTTGGCGAAATGGGGGAGGAGATTGACCATCTTGATCTCCTTTTCGGACAGGGCTTTTGCGAGACGCCGCTGGGGCACCTCGCCGCCCCGTGTGAAACGGATCCGCCTTCGCACCCGGATTTCTTCGCCCTTATTCTCCACGAGGTCGTGGCTGTAGATCTGGTTCTTGTGGGGAATGACGACGACGGCGAAATCCTGGCCGTGGATGCGGGCAAGGTCGCGAAGGGCGGCGAGACAGCGGACGGACTTGTCGAAGGAATCGGCCAGGCCGGGCGGCCAGTTCTTCTCGTAGAGCTCGGGCGGATTCCATTCCGTCTCCTCGGCCGAGTCGGCGGCCGGCGTCCCCGCCGCGCGGTCGAAGAGCTCCGCGAGGGCGATCGCCAGATGGGAATTGCGAACGATCGGGGTGCGGTAGCGCCACTGCGTTTCGGCTCGGCGGAGCCGGTTCTCATCGTCGATCCGCCACTGGTCGTATGTCACCCGGAGGGGGAGTCCTTTTTCGTCGACCTCCGCCCATTCGACGACTTCCGGCGTGGCGATGTCGTTGCCGATGAAGAAAGTGACCAGCATCAGGTCGGCTTCGAAAGGGAAATCCCGGCGCAGGGCGGCGTAGTAACTGTCGGGCGCCGGACCCATGGCGAAGCCGAGGTTCAGGATTTCCACGTTTCTGTCCCTCGACCGGAGGCTCTGTTCGAGGACGGTCGAAAATGTTTCGGCCGCCGTGACGCCCCAGCCGAAAGCGAAGGAGTCGCCGACAACAAGGATCCGCGTCGCCCCCTCGGGCTTGGATCGGGTGACATCGCGGTCCATCCGAAGCCCCTGCCCGTTGATGACCACGGGATGATTGAACTCGGGGGTCCAGATCTCTGTTCGCACGCCCGGCTCGAGCCCGAAGAGGGCGGCCGGGTGCTCCCGGTAGCATCGCGGCAGCCTCGCGTCGAGGCGGGAGAGTGTGTTTTGGGGCCACCAGAGGTTGAGGATGATCTCTGCCGCCCCGAGGGCCACGCACAAACCGAATCCCAGGGCGAAGAACCGTTTTAACAAGCCGCGCATTATCCGCTTCATCTTTTTTGACGATTCTCCCGCCCCGGGGCCGTTGCCCGCCCCGG
>CAZWHE010000239.1:0-3633 GCA_964633825.1 uncultured Phycisphaerales bacterium
CTTCCGGATCTGAACACCCTTTCTTTTTTCTTGCGAGCCTTCGGCCCTCCTGTTATTTCTCCCCCCCATGCTTGTCGAACTTCAAATCGAAAACTTCATCCTCATGAAAAAGGACCGGATCTCCTTCATCCGGGGTCTGAACACCGTGAGCGGAGCATCGGGCGCGGGCAAGACGATTCTGGTCAAGGCGCTCAGGCTCCTCAAGGGCGAGAGGGCGGCATCGGGACTGATCGGCTCTTTCGGGAACAAAGCGATCGTGGAAGGGTCCTTCAAAATGGACCCCGCTCTGCTGAAAACCCTTCTCGAATCCACGGCGCCCCAGGCAGCCGACGAGAACGGGGAACTGGTTGCGTGCAGGACGATCGATGCCTCGGGCGACAACCGGTGCTACCTGAACGGCCGCGGCATGACGCTCCAGGCTTTCCGAAAAATCATGGAGCCGATCATGGAAATCTCGGGGCAGGAGGGGTTCTCGTCTCTTTCCCGGCCCGCAGAGCGAACGGGGATCCTCGACCGGTACGGCGGCTGCGAGGACCTGGGCCGAAACTTTGCCGTTGCTCTCTATGAGGCGCGAAAAACAAAAGAGGCTCTCGAGAAGGTGAGGTGCGGAGCCGCCGAGCGCCGCGACCGCCTCGACCTGCTCACATACCAGATCAATGAGATCAGGAAGCTCGACCTCGATCCCGGAGAAACGGCCCGGCTCGAAGAAGAGCACAGGATCCTGGGAAGCCGAAAGGAGATCGGGGACGCGCTCGGAACGGGCCGCAGCGACCTCTACGAAGGAGAAGACTCGATCGCCGACAGGCTGGGGATTCTCGTCAAAACTCTCGAAAGCCTTCCCCGCCGGGATGGGGACAAGATCGAAAGCTGCATCGAATCCCTCGAGAGCGCGCTCGTCGGCCTGGAAGAAGCCGCCTTCACCATGCGCGACATTCACGAAAGCCTGCACGCCGATCCGGATCGGCTCGAGAGCCTGGAGCAAAGGCTGTCCGAGATCCAGAGAATCCTCCGCCGATACGGCCCCACGGAATCCGACCTTTTCGAATTTCTCGAAAAGATCGAGGAGGAGCATTCGAGAATCACCACGGGCTCGGAAAGCGTGGAGGAGCTCGAGGCCGAGCTCGAAAAAAAGACGAAAGATCTCCTCCTTCTGGGCCGGAAACTGACCAAGATCCGGAAGGAAGCGGGCCGGAAGCTCGCCCGGAAAGTGGACGATACCCTGGCCAGGCTCCTCATGAAGGACGTGGCCTTTTCGATCACGGTGGACGATCCGGACGAAAGGGACATCCTCGCTACGGCAACGTCTCTCGGTCCCGGGCCGGTCCGGTTCATGGCTTCGACCAATCCCGGAACAGCGGCCGCTCCGGTCGACGCCATCGCCTCGGGAGGGGAGCGATCGCGCATCCTCCTCGCCCTTCTTAGCACGCTCGGCGAGTGCAGCGGAACGCCGATCCTGGTCTTCGACGAGATCGACGAAAACGTGGGAAACCGCCTGGGCGGCGTGGTGGGCGACCTTCTCGTCTCCCTCGGCCTGAGCCGGCAGGTCATCTCCGTCACCCATCTCCCCGCCATCGCGGCCAAAGGAACGCTTCACCACAAGGTGTCCAAATCCTCTTTCGGAAAGAAAACCCTTGTGGAGACGGCCGAGCTGACCGGAGAAGAGCGCGTCCGCGAGCTCGCTGAAATGATCGCCGGCCCTTCCCCGGCCGGGAGCGCGGTCCAGGAAGCGCGCCGGCTCCTGGGCCGCAACGGCAAAGAGAGGGGCCGAAAGGAGGCGGCTCTATGACGGCCGGCCGAAACAAGCAGATCCCGCCCCTCCCCATGAAGCTGATTCCGGCTCCTGTGGAGCGCGTCTGGGGCGGCTCTTCCGTGGAGACTCTCTTCGGCTGGGCTCCGCCCGAAGGAGCCGCGATCGGCGAATGGTGGACGCTCAGCTTCCGGAAGGAGCATCCCTCGCTCGTGGCGGACGGTCCTCTCAAGGGGAGCTCCCTCGATCTCGTCAAGTCGAAACACCCTCACCTGATCGGGGAGGGCGCCGAGCCCGCTCTCCTCATCAAGATCATCGATGCCCGGGAAAGGCTTTCCGTACAGGTCCATCCCAACGACGAGCTCGCCCGCAGCATGGGGCTCGCCTCGGGAAAGACCGAGTGCTGGCATTACCTGAAATCCGCTCGGGGAGCGCTGATTTTTCGCGGCCTCAGAAAGGAACTGGATCTCGACGAATTCTTCGACGAGGCCGCGTCCCGGCCGGAACCGGACCGGATCGAGGCGCTGCTCCACGCCGAGGAGGTTCAAGAAGGAGAGACGGCGTTCATTCCGGCCGGCTTGATCCACGCCGTCGGCGAGGGATGTGTGATCGTCGAGGTCCAGCAGGACTCGGACACGACTTTCCGCATCTATGACTGGGGGCGCCCGCGCGAAACCGACCTGGAATCAGCCAGGAAAGCCGCTTCCCATCTTCCGGCCGATCCGGCGCAGCCGCCGCCGGCCGACGGGAAGGACGACCTTCTCCTGTCGTGCTCCTATTTCAGCCTGAGACGGCTCGAGCTGACCGACGGCCGGAAGCTGCCGGAAGGGGGTCCCGTTTTCTCGGCAGCCATGGTTATCGACGGAAAAGGCGAATTCAGGACGGAAGGCTGCCGAAGCCGCTTCGGGCGGGGCGATACTTTTTTCCTTCCCGCCCTCTCCCCTCCAGTCACAATCGAGACGAGCGGGAGCGCGACCATGCTCCTGGCCTCGCAGACAGAAAAGGAACTGCCATGACGAAAATGAGGCTTCAGAAGTTCCTGGCTGCAGCGGGCCTGGGATCGCGCAGGAGCTGCGAAGATCTGATCCGATCGGGAAGGATCTCAATCGACAATGTCCCGGCCACCGTGCTGGGAACAGTCGTGGATCCGGACAAGCAGACAGTGACTTTTGACGGCGTCAAGGTGGAGCTTCCGAAAAAAGTCTACATTCTCGTCAACAAACCGGTGGGGTACGTTTGTTCCAGCAGGCGGGACAGGTCGGATCGTTCCCTCGTCACCGACCTGGTCGAAACCGGCGGCGGCTTCGGCGGCAGAGCCGGCGGCGCGCGCCTCTTCTGCGTGGGCCGTCTCGACGTCGATTCGAAAGGCGCCATCATCTTGTCCAATGACGGAGATTTTTCCAACACCGTCTGCCACCCCCGGTACGACGTTCCCAAGACCTACCGGGTTCGTGTCCGGGGCCGCGTCGAAGCCCGGGATCTCGAAAAGCTCCGCACCGGGATCTGGACCTCCGAGGGAAAGACATCAGCCACTGAGGTCAAAAAAATCCGCTCCACTCGGACCGAAACGATCCTGCGAATCACGCTCAGAGAGGGGAAAAATCGCATCATCCGGCGCGTCATGGCCAAGATGGGACTCAAAGTGACCGAGCTCGAACGGATCCGCATCGGGCCGGTCGCTCTCGGCAGCCTCAAGCCCGGGTCGTGGCGAAAGCTCAACAAACCCGAAATCAGCAAGCTCCTCGCCGCGGGTAAGGGCCGGCCGCGGCGCCGGTGATGAGCGCCGCGGGGATCATCCTCGAAACCCAAGAAATCGACTCCGGCCGGAAAAAATTTTTCACTTGATTGTTAGGGTTTTGTTAGGTATACTGTAACTAAAATATAAT
>CAZWHE010000240.1:0-3622 GCA_964633825.1 uncultured Phycisphaerales bacterium
CCTTTCCGCCATTTTCACTACCACGATTGATTGAAATCAGGCTTGTTTAGGGACTAGCCCGGCCACCTAGGCGATTGCCGGTATCGGGAATCGGGATATAATAGATCGGAGGCGCCGGTCTCCTGCCGACGGGAACCGGCGCTTCGGTTTTGTGCGCCGAGCAGGTTGAGTAGTGGGTGATCGAAAGGAAAGAGCATGCGGATCGGGCGGCTTTGGACCTGGGTGACTTTCGTTCTTGCCGCGGGCCTGGCCTGGAGAATCGTGCGCTACGCCGTGGTCTTTCCCATGTGGGGTGACGAAGCCTTCGTGGCCGTCAACTTCTTCTTCCGGGGGTTCGGCGGAATGCTCGAAACCCTCGATCACCAGATGGTCGCTCCCCTCGGTTTTCTCTGGACGAACCTGGCCCTGTCCGAGCTCCTCGGCAGGGCGGAATGGGCGCTCCGGCTTCTGCCCTGGGCGGCCGGAATCGCGGCCTTCCTTCTCTTTTGGCGATTGGCCTGTCGCGTTCTGGGACGGCACGCCGCCCTGGTTGCCCTCGCACTCTTCGCTGCGTCCTACTATCCGGTGCGCCATGCCGCCGAGGTCAAGCATTACAGCCTCGATCTCTTGATCTCGATCGCCATTATCGGGCTCGCCCACCGGGTCCTCGAGCGTCCCGAGCGCCGGGCGGCCTAGGTCGGTTACACCCTCCTCACCACACTCGCCGTCTGGTTCTCCTACACATCGGTCTTTGTATCCGGCGGGGCGTGCCTTGTCCTGGGCTGGCGCGTGCTGAGGATGGGCAAATCACGGTGGATGATCGCGGCAAAGCTCGTGAACGGCCTTCTCCTGGCGGCGAGTTTCGTTGCCATGTACGCCCTCGTCGGCTCGGGGCAGCAGTGGGATCCGGTCGTGATCTCGGCGGGGCAGTGGGCGCAGCACTTTCCTCCGGGGCCTCTCGAGCTTCCTCTCTGGCTGGTGAAGCAGCACACGGGAAACATGTTCGCCTACCCCAACGGGGGCAGGGACTTTGGGTGCGCGGCAACGACCCTCCTCGTCATCGCCGGAAGCATCGCCCTCTGGCGCCGGGGGAGGAAGAGCCTTGTTCTTCTCCTCCTCTCCTCCCTTCCCGTCATGTTTCTGGCCGCGGTCGTGCACAAGTATCCCTACGGGGGGAGCGCCCGCACGAACATGCACCTGGCCGCCCCGATATGCCTCCTCGCCGGGGCCGGTCTGGTCGCTCTTCTGAGGTGGCGCCTCTCTTTGCGGAAGACGTCCGTGGGGGTGCGGGCGGCCGCCCTCCTCATGATCGCCGTGGCCGCAGCCGGGATCGTCAGGGATGTCGCCTCGCCCTACAAAAAGATCTCCGACGCCGAAAACCGCGAGATGGTCCGCTGGCTCGACGAGCGGACGGACCGTGCCGACCGGTGGGTCGTCTTCGGCCGGTTCGGCGAATGCGGCCATGCGCCCGATCTGTACAAGTGGGGCGGCTCGGCGGCCAGAATGCGTTACTACATCATGCTCCATGCACGCGTGTCTGTCCTCTGGGCGCCGGAGGTGGATCGTCTCGATGAGGAGCACGAAGGCCGGACGTGGCTCATCGTTTACCGGGACAATCATCTCCCTTTTCCCGAGGACGAGTGGAAGGAGTATCTCGAAGGAGCGACAGCCCGCCTGGGAGAGCCTCGAGTTCACACGTTCCCCTTCGGCCGCGATGTCGAAGGAGCGGAAGTGCTCGAGTTCATTGGCTCTTGAAGTGCTTTTACAATGCTCTCTTACGATCGATGATCTCCGAAACCCCGAACCAGTCGATGCCGGCGTGGACAAACAGTGTTTTTTGATGTATCATGAAAGGTATGAGACGCGCCAAGACTGTGGCCATCGCTCTTTTTTTCCTCCTCGGCCTGTTCGATTCGGCCGGCTCGGCCCAGGGTTTGTCCGCCGACCGTGCAGGCTCTGCTCCGATAATGGAGAAAGCACTGACTGCGGGCGGCCCGTCGGGTTCCCGTTCCCTCTATGACAAGGTGTTCACCATCGACATCGAGGCGCTCACCTTCGAGCCCCTCGCCCTCGGTGTCGAGTTCGACGGCGTTGACTGGTGGGTGACGAGCGCCTTCGACTTCGTCGACACGGTGATCTACCGGATCGACTCCTCGGGGACGACCCTGCTCAGCACGTATCACACGGGACACACGGGTTGGGGCTATCGGGACATGTGCTTCGACGGCGCCTATCTCTATACCAGCGATTCTTATTACATCGAGCAGATCGACCCGGCCACGGGAACGGCCACGGGTGTTTATTATTTCACCCCCATCACGCCGGCGCGTGCCGAAGCGTACGATCCCGTAAGCGACTCCTTCTGGACAGCGACCTTCGGCAGCGACATCTACCAGGTCTTCAGGAACGGCTCGTACAACTCTTTTCCCTCGATCGTCGCCACGGCCTACGGCATGGCCTGGGACGACCGGAATCCCGCCGAGCCGCTCATATGGATCTGGTCGCAGGACGGCATGGGCTGCCAGTGCACGGCCTTCGATCCGATGACGGGGACCTTCACGGGCGAGACGTGGAGCGGCGACAGCGCGGCCGGCATCGCGGGCGGGGCCACCATGTTCGAAGATCCGACGCACGGCTGGATCTTCGCTGGATTGCACCAGGGCGCGCCCGACGTGATCTGCGGCTACGACATGAACCTCGATCCCGAACCCCAGGTGGACGTCAAGGTCAACGGCGAGGACTCGGGTGTGAGCGTGCTGCTGGGGGACAGCACGGTGATCGACATCGACGTGGAGGCCCGGGGCGCCGCCGGTATTCCCTTCGACGTTCTCGTTGTGATCAAGCCCTCCTTCTCGGGGTACTTCTCACACAACGGAACGGGGTTCCAGCCCAACCTCGGCTGCGCCTACTTCACCGGGCCGCTCGCTGACATGAGCGCCACGGTCCTCGACGCCGTGATTCCCTACCAGGGAAGCTACGTCGTCTACCTGGCCCTTGACGGCAATGCCGACGGCGCGGCCTCGCCCGGGGCCGTGATCACCTACGATGAGTGCGACTTCGTGATCACCGATCAGATGCACGGCACTTACTTTTACGACGACGGTTCGACGGAAGATCTTCTCAGCCTGCCCGGCGGGGGCGACATCTGCTGGATGCACAGGTTCAGCGCCTTTCCCGGGGGTGAGACGATCATCAATGTGCAGACGATCTTCGGTTCGCCCCTCTTTCCCGGGATCGCGCCCGGCAACGGCACGCCCTGCGAAGTCTTCGTCTGGGACGACCCGACCGATGACGGCGATCCCGCGGACTGCGTCCTCCTGATTCGCGAGCCAACGACCGTCCAGAACGTGGACACCGATATCGTGAATGTCATCCCCCTCTCAACGCCCGTCGTGGTGAGCGGCGAGTTCTACGCAGGCTGTGTCATGACTCACGGCCCCTACCAGTACTGCTGCCCCATGGACAAGACAACGCCCTACGTGGCCGGCGACGCCTTCTACTGCGGTTCCGACACTCCCGGCGGTTTCGATCCCAACAACCTGATGAACAACGATCACACTCCCGTCGAGTGGGGCCGTTACTGGACAGTCCGCGCAGGATATTGATGCAGGGGGGTGATAGTCATAAATCGAAACCGCCGGGA
>CAZWHE010000241.1:0-3592 GCA_964633825.1 uncultured Phycisphaerales bacterium
GCCACCGAGCCGGATGGATGGGCGGGGGTTCGGTGGAAAGATGCAGGCACTCGAGAAGCGGACGGCCTCCCCGGGCAGGTCCAGCGCGAGGTTTCTCTTGAGCACGCCGTCGCGTTTCTTGATCAGGTCGATCTCCCTCCGGGCAATCGCGAGGATCGTCTCCCTGTCGAGGGGAGCGAAGGGAACGACGCTATCGATTCGATTGTACATCTCCGGCCGGAGAAAACGGCGAACCTCCGACTCGAAGTGCGTCCTGCTGTGAGCTTCCACATCCTTAACATCCCCGAACCCGAGCGTATCCTTCCGGAATGACCTGGCGCCCAGGTTCGACGTCATGATGATGATGGTGTTGCAGAAATCCGCCACCCGCCCTGCGGCATCGGTCAGGCGTCCCTCTCCGAGAACCTGGAGGAGGAGGTCGTACAGCGACGCGTGGGCCTTCTCGAACTCGTCGAGCAGCACCACGGAAAAGGGCTCCTCCCGCACCTTCGAGGTGAGCAGGCCTTCCGAGGTGAAACTGCCTCCGATGAGCCTTCTCACGGAAACCGGGTCGGAATACTCGCTCATGTCCACGCGTATCATACGATCCCGGCTCCCGAAGAGAAAAGAAGCGAGCGCTTTGGCCATCTCGGTCTTCCCCACGCCTGTCGGACCGATGAAGAGCAGCGAGGCGATCGGCTTCCGCGGGCGGGCGATCTGCGCCTTGGCCAGCGCCAGCTGATCGACGACGAGCCCTACCGCCTCCTCCTGCCCCATGACCCTGGCGGCGAACCAGGATCGCGTCCCGGAGACGTCGAGGGGAATCGTGTCGTCGAGCATGAAGAGAGGCAGACCCGTTTCACGGGAAAAGGCATCCGAAACCGATCCCGCCCCGATCGTCGCTTCCGCCGGGCAATCGCGTATCAGATTCTTTAAAAACCTCAACGGCCGCCCCGGGTAGGCGGAATAGGCCGCGAACCTCCGGTGAAGGGAATCGAGCTTGTCGACAGCTCCGTCCTCGATCTCGACCCCGGCCGACACGCCTTCCGACAGCGCCGCTTGCTCGAGAATCCTCCTCCCCTTCTCCAGCGCCGGCTCCTCCACGTCTATCCGCTCGAAAACCCCGAGAAGGTGCGGATCCTCCCGCTCCACGATAGGCAGCTGCGCAGGCGTGCACTCCGCCACAACCCTGATCGCTCCCCTGCCGATATAGGGGCGGAGAAAGGAGGCCAACCCCAGGTGCTGGTGCTCGGATCGGCCCAGGAACAGCAGCTCGACGAGGTTACCCAGGTGCAGCACCGCCCCTTTCCCGGAAACCTCGTCGCAGACATTGCGGCACCGGTCCTGCCACATGCCGTAGCCGGTCATTCCCGCAACGAGACGGGAGCCGCTCGTGGCCCAGTAGGGTGTGCCTTTCCTGTAATGCCCGGCGTGCCGCCGGACCAGCTCGTGGAAGGCCGCCGTCTTCCCGACCCCGGACTCCCCCACCAGGAGCACGCTTCGGTTTCGGCCGCTTTTCAACACCCCGGCGATCCGGTCCACGACGTCATCCATCTCGTACGCGGCCTTCATGGGCTGATCGTTCAGCAGTGTGCCGACTGTCTCGAGCACAGACTTCTTCTTCCCCCCCTTTTTCCTCTCCTCGATTCTCTTCTGCTCCTCGTATCTCGGCGTGTGAATTTCCACCTCCAGGGAGATTCTCTCCAGCTCGATATATATGGCCCGTTGATACCGGCACAGCTCCCCGATGGACGCCAGCGCCTTTTTCCGGGAGAGGGCAAAGCGTATGTGCGAACGGACCATTTCCGGCAGGTCCTCCCCCCTGCCGGCGACGACCTCTATTCCCAGCTCGGGCACATAAGCGATCTCCGCCTCCCCACCGTGACGCCACCGGAGCGTCCGGAAGGTGAGGACCACGGGGTCGCGCCATCCGCTCGAACGCTTCGCGGGCTCGATCTCCAGGGACACTTCCCCGAGAACCGGCGTGCCTGATGAGCTGCGCTGATGAATCTCGTGCCGATCCAGGTTCTGGAGGGTCGACTTCGCCCTGTTCTCCAGTGCGGCGACCAGTTTCTCCCTGCTCGTCTCGCAACAGGAAATCTCCGGGAAAAAGAACAACTCCCCGTAATAGAGGTCGTTTTCGAACTGCTGGATTATCGCCGTGACGTCGAAGGGATACTCGGGCATTTGTTTCTTTCCCCAGTGTCCTGAATCAGAAATCAGTTACCATTTTCTTTTGTCATTCCGGCTTCTTTTGTCATTCCGGCTTTATGCCGGAATTTCATGAGATGCCTGCACGCGCGGGCATAACAGATCAGGCAATCTCAAAAAGACACAGAACATCAAGAAATTTCGCAAACGTTTTTTCAAATCAGGACACTGGCCGGGACTGTTCAATGGTCGTACTGTTCTTGATTTATAACGCAGCCAACCGCTTTATTATAGAAAAATATGCTATATCGAGGGGATTTTTCTCGTTTAAAAATTAAAAGTCCGAAATGGAAATAAGACTATCCACAAGCTATGAGCAAAGGAATGCTCGATCGAACCTCGACCATCAAGTACCTCGAATTTCTCGACCGGCACGCGACCGGTATCATCTCCAAAAAGATGGTGAGAGACGAGGATATGCGATCTATCAATCTCGAAATAAATCTGTTCGTTCAGAGACTCGAGAAGACGACACAGGCCGACGAGCGCTTTATCCGGTCCGTAGCAGGCCTGAAGATCCCCTTCGATGAAACCAGGCCAAAACACGATAGATCTCCGTATTACTTCCTGTTTTTCTTTATGCTGCTCGGATTTCCCCTCGGGTTACTTATTTGCTGGATTTTCGACTCGCTGAAGAGGGATTTCCTGTCGAATCGAAATCGAAGGAAGGTTCGGCACTTCCGATCCCTCCTGAGACTTCTGTGGATCAATCGGAAGGAATACCACTCCAAATAATTCGCTATGTCCGGGAGAGATTTCTCGTTTAAACAGAAAATGGTCGATCATTGTCATCGCCATCCGACAGGTGAAATGATAGAATTCAACTTGACCCGGTTAGCGGGAATGCCAGAAAGGAATCAGACATGAACACACGCACATTGATTATTACGCTTTTGATAACACTTTGTCTGACATCCGCTTCTCACGGACATTCTTACGGTCCGGAAATCATTCGGGAGTGCCCGGAGTGCGGAAAACCGGTTCGCCAGGAGACATTGGTCAGCGGAAACACCTTCTTCGCCCTGCACTGGACGGACGGAAAACGCGTAGCTCCCATGCTTCCGGACCGTCCCGCGATTGTGAAGTGCCCACATTGCAGTGAACTGTTCTGGATCGTGGATGCCGAAAAGCTTGGGGAGGCCGACCACTTCGAGGAGGAGCTCGAGGAATGGCCCGAAGCCAAGAAGTACCGGACCCTGAACGAGGAAGATTTCTACAAGGTGCTCGAACGGGAGCCTTGCGACGAAACACGGGAGAGAAACCTTCGCATTCTGGCATGGTGGGCCGCAAATGACCGGTACCGCTTCGGGATCGGTCAGACCGAGCCCGATTATTCGGGAAAAACCCTTAGTCTCTTATGGATTCAAATGACTGCAAAACGCATACGTTTTTCATATAGCCG
>CAZWHE010000242.1:0-3547 GCA_964633825.1 uncultured Phycisphaerales bacterium
TTTCCCGGCGAATTTTTCAACGGCATCGAAATCATCCTTGTCGACGAGAATGATCTTTTCGAGCGTCTGCACGGCTTTCCCGGCCAGGGCTTCCTTTTCGTTCATCAGTTTCCGGAGATAGCCCACACAGCGCCCGCCCGCCATTTTGCCCAGCATTTCGACGGCGTGCTCGGGGGGGATGTGGGGGGATTCGAGCTCTCCGAGGGCGCCCCGGCCGAGGAAGTCGGCTTTCACATGGGAAGCGGGGTAGACACCGGGGGGGACGCGCTCGTCGAGGAGATGGAGCAGGGACGAGACCGTCTCTTTCGCGCCGTGAACCTTCAGGATTTCCGGGTCGAGCTTGGGAATGAGAAGTGTCTGTGTGATCGTTTTCACGTCGTCGGCCGAGAGCGGAAGGGGCGGGATTCCGTCCGCTTTCCTGGCCGCAATGTGTTCGTTGTATTTGTCGGCAAATGACTCGATATCGAATGTCATGGCAAAGGCTCCGCTGATAACTTTTATAGCGGTTGATCGAGATTGTTTAAAAAAAAAGACAGCGGGTAGTTTATCCGCTGTTTTTCTTTATATCTATAGACTGTTCGGATTAAATCAGAGGACTGACCTGGAACAATGTACAGGAGTACAGGATATGCCGCAGAAAGCAGAGGCCGGTCCGAGCGGGAAGGGCGTCCGATCGGACTGTTTCGTTTCCTTCGCACCGGTGAAATCGGGCGGGATCGAAGTTCATCTCGAGAGCAAGGTCGCGTCCATGTACGGCGGAGCGATCCGCGATCTCGCCGTCCATGTTCTCGAAGCACTGGGAGTGGAGCACGGCCGCGTCGAGATCAATGACCAGGGAGCGCTCCCTTTCGTGATCGCGGCCCGCCTGGAAACGGCTGTACGGCGTTCGGGCGTTTCCGTGACCGGAACCTATCTTCCCGAAGCGGGTCCGGGTTTTTCCGCGGGAACGGAAAAAGAGCGGATGCGGCGGTCCCGCCTCTATCTTCCCGGAAACGAACCCCGTTTTTTTATCAACGCCGCTCTCCACGGCCCGGACGGCGTCATCCTCGACCTCGAGGATTCGGTGGCTCCGGCCGAGAAAGACGCGGCCAGGATCCTCGTGAGAAACGCCCTGCGCGTCGTCGATTTCGGGCGCGCCGAGCGCATGGTGCGCATCAACCAGCTCCCGGCCGGCCTCGAGGACCTGGAATGGATCATCCCTCAGAACGTTCACGTGATCATCATTCCCAAGTGCGAATCGGCCCGCCGCGTGAAGGATCTGGACGAACGAATCATGGCGATTGCGAAGCAAGAGAAAATCGATCGTTCCCATTTTCTCATGCCCATCATGGAGAGCGCTCTCGGCGCGATCAGGGCGTTCGAGGTGGCGTCCGCCTCGGAGAACAACGTGGCCCTGGCCGTGGGTCTCGAGGATTACACGGCCGACATCGGCGCCGAGCGCACCCTCGATGGGAAGGAGAGCTTCTGGGCGCGGTCGCAGGTCGTCAACGCGGCGCGCGCCGCCGGCATTCAGCCGATCGACACGGTCTTCTCCGACGTGGCCGATATGGACGGCTTGAGGCGGTCCGTGCTCGAAGCGAAGGCGCTCGGCTTCGAGGGGAAGGGATGCATCCATCCCCGCCAAATCAGCGTGATCCACGAGGCCCTCAGCCCGGACGACGGCGAGATCGAAAGGGCGGTCAAGATCGTCAGCGCCTTCGAAGAGGCCGAGGCGAAAGGGACCGGCGTCGTTTCTCTCGGCACGAAAATGATCGACCCGCCCGTGGTGAAAAGGGCGCTCCGCGTCGTCGAGCTGGCCGAGAAGTGTGGAAAACTGCCGCCCGGCCGGCGCGGTGTACGAGAAGGAGAAAGGTGAAATGGGATCGGTGAATTCCTCAAGGAAGGCCCGCGATAAAAACCCGTCCGGAGAAATGTGCGAAAACGCGGCCGGGCGCCTCGTTCCCAAGAAGATCAACGACGAATCCGTCGTTCCTTACAAAGGGGTCGGCGGGCACCGGCCGGGGGGCCGCAAGTCCGCGCCCTCCGTCGCGACGTGCGCCGATTATCCGAGCGACGGGGACAAGGTGACGGCCACGATCCGCAGCGCCCTCGAAAAGGCCGGGCTCCGCGACGGCATGACCATCTCGACGCACCATCATTTCCGGAACGGCGATTTCGTGGCCAACGCCGTCTTCGACGCCGCGGCCGAGCTCGGCGTCAAGGATCTCAGGTGGTTCCCGTCGGCGTCCTTCCCCTGCCACGAGCCGATGATCAGGCACCTCGAATCGGGCGTGATCCATCACATCGAGGGGAGTATGAACGGCCCGCTCGGCGACTACTGCTCGGAAGGAAAGATGCGGGGCACGGCGGTTCTCCGTTCTCACGGCGGCCGCTACCAGGCGGTTCAGGACGGGGAGGTTCACATCGACATCGCCGTCATCGCTGCGCCCACGGCCGATCCCTTCGGCAATGCCAACGGAGTTTCCGGATCCTCTGCCTGCGGGCTGCTCGGTTTCGCCCTGGCCGATTCGCAGTACGCCGACAACGTCGTGGTCGTCACGGACAACCTCATCCCCTTCCCGTGCATTCCCTGGCAGATCCAGGGGAACCACGTCGATTCCGTTGTCGTCATGGACAAGATCGGCGACCCCGAAAAGATCGTTTCCGGCACGACGCGCATCACGAAAAGCCCGGACCGGCTGCTCATCGCGGAGCTGACGGCGCGCTTTGTGCGCGACGCCGGGATCATGAGGAGCGGTTTTTCTTTCCAGGCCGGCGCGGGCGGCACGGCGCTCGCTTTCTCGAACTATCTCGCCGGCATGATGCGCGATGCGGGCGTGAAGGCGCGGTTCGTTCGCGGCGGCTCCAACAAGTATCTCGTGGAGATGCTGAACGAGGGGCTCACCGATTATATTCTCGACGGCCAGACCTTCGATCTCGACGGCGTTGCATCGATGCGCGAGAATACGCATCACCAGGACACGAGCCCGTTCACGAGTTATAATTTCCACGGCAAGGGCAACTTCGCATCCATGGTCGACGTTGTCGTGCTCGGAGCGACCGAGGTGGACGTGGGCTTCAACGCCAACGTGGTGACCCATTCCGACGGCCGGCTTCTCCACGGCATCGGCGGCTGGCAGAACTGCCTCTTTTCGAAGTGCACCATTCTGCCCATACCGTCTTTCCGGGATCGCATACCCGTGGTTGTGGATCGTGTGACCACGCTCTGCGGCCCGGGCGAGCTCATCGACGTGGTCGTGACCGAGCGGGGCATCGCCGTTAATCCCCTCCGAAAAGACCTGCTCGAAGCCGTTAAGGGGAAGGATCTTCCTATTATAGCTATCGAGGATCTGCGCGACGAGGTCTTCCGCCTCTGCGGCGGCCCCCCCGCCCCGCCCGGGACGGGCGACAAGGTCGTGGCCGCTGTCAAGTGGGTCGATGGAACGGTGCTGGATTCTGTCTTGAATATCGCGACGTAATCCCAAAAAGCTTGCATCCGGCCCGAAGAGATATTAGAGTAGCACGATTCCGGTTAGGATAGGGTTGACACGGTATACTCTTTCATGAT
>CAZWHE010000243.1:0-3496 GCA_964633825.1 uncultured Phycisphaerales bacterium
TGCGACATCTCCCTCGCACCCGTCAACGTCGGTCATGGCGGCACAGTGGATCACCGTATCGGGATGAAAAGAGCGAACGATCTCCTTTGTTTCGGATTCAAGGGAGATGTCGCAATCCTCGATGTCGATCCCGTCTATTTCCCACCCGGAAGGAGCCAGCTCGACGATTTTGCAGCCAAGCATTCCGGCCGCTCCGGTGACAAGAACTCTGCTCATGACAGCCTAATCCGGATTATTGGCCCCGTTCTTCCTGATCATCTCAACAGCACCGGAGAGGGATTCGAAAGTCCCGGCATCGGTCCACCAACCATCGAGAATTTCATACGTCATTTCTCCATTCTCGATGTAGGCATTGTTGACGTCCGTTATCTCCAGTTCGCCGCGCTTCGACGGTTTCAGCGTCTTTACGATATCGAAGACTCTGCTGTCATACATATAGATACCGGTTACGGCCATGTCTGATGCCGGGGCTTTGGGCTTCTCCACGATGCCGACGATATGATCCCCGTCCAGCTCAGCCACTCCGAAACGACTGGGCTCGTCGACGGCCTTGAGGATGATTCGGGCTCCCTTTTCCTGTTTTCGGAATTCCTTCACAGCCCCGGCGATGCTCTTCTCGACGATGTTGTCTCCCAGGACAACAACCATTTTATCTCCCCCGACGAAGCTCTCGGCCAAGCGCAGGGCGTCGGCGATTCCGCCTTCACCAACCTGATACGCGTAATAGAGATTGATGCTGAAATCCGCGCCGTTCCCTAGGAGTTTCAGAAAATCGCCGGCGCTGTTCCCGCCCGTGACCAGAAGAATGTCGGAAACTCCGGCGTTTTTGAGACACTCGATGGGGTAATAGATCATGGGCTTGTCGTAAACAGGAAGGAGATGCTTGTTCGTCACCTTGGTGAGAGGACTCAATCGCGTTCCCAAACCTCCGGCCAGTATAATGCCTTTCATTCCCGTCGCTCCCTGGTCTCTTGTGCCAGATTCCTGTAAGAGTCGATGGTTTTTTTCAGCCCTTCGCGGAGCCCGATAACGGGCTTGAATCCAAATGCGGCTCCCGCCCTGTCGACATCGGCAACAGAATGCCTGATGTCGCCCTTTCGGGACTCCCGATAAATCGGTTTGATCTCCTTGACGCCGATCAGCTCCCTGATCATCCGAAAGAGCTCGTTTATGGTCACTTTCTCTCCGCCGGCCACGTTGAAAACACCGCCGTCCCCCATTCGCGAAAGAGAAGCCAGGATGTTGGCCAACACGACGTTCTCAACATAGATGAAATCTCTCGACTGCTCGCCGTCTCCGTAGATCACGGGCCTCTGACCCGCGAGAAGCTTTGTTATAAAAAGCGAAATCACCCCGGAGTAAGGAGAAGAAGGGTCTTGGCGCGGACCGAAAACATTGAAATACCTGAGAACGACAGTATCCAATCCATAGACCCTGTCGAAGACATGGCAGTACTTCTCGCCGGCCAGCTTGTTCACGGCATAGGGCGAAATGGGCTCCTCGCGCATGGTTTCCTTCTTGGGCAGGACCTCCGAATCGCCGTAAGCGGAAGATGAAGCGGCATAGACGACTTTCCGAACTCCCGATTCCTTCGCTGCAAGAAGCACGTTGAGCGTTCCGTTGAGGTTGACCTCGTTGAATCGAACAGGATCGACGATGGACTCCGTCACCGAGGGAAGAGCCCCCTCGTGGAACACGACATCCACGCCATCCATGGCGGACCGGACCGCCCCGTAATCCCTAAGGTCCGCCTCTATGATCTCCACGCCTTCGTCCGCGGCGACTCCCTCGATGTTTTCGCGTTTGCCCGTGGAAAAGTCGTCGAACACCCGAACCTGGGCTCCTCGCTTGATCAATCCCTCGACGATGTGGGAACCGATAAAGCCTGCACCACCTGTCACGAGGGCGTGGGTCATGGATATTTACCTTTACTATTCAACCGTCACCGACTTGGCAAGGTTCCTGGGCTGGTCGATGTCACATCCCCTCCTCTTGGCAACGAAATAAGCCAGAAGCTGCAGCGGAAGGACGTTGACAATGGGAGACAGCATTTCGGGCATATGTGGAACCTCGAACGTATCGTCAGCCAGGCCGCTCACCCTTTCGTCACCGGGATTGACGACGGCGATGATCTTCCCGTCCCGTGCCTTGACCTCTTCGACATTCGAAACCACCTTGTCATAAACCACGGATCGCGTCGCAACGGCGACCACGGGAAGATCACGGTCTATGAGAGCGATGGGGCCGTGCTTCATTTCACCGGCTGGATATCCCTCGGCATGGATGTATGAGATCTCTTTCAGCTTCAGGGCCCCTTCCAGGGCGATGGGAAAATTGATGCCGCGGCCGAGAAAGAGATAATCGTCGGCGCGCCATGTTTTGCCCGCCACTTCGGCGACCCGGTCCTTTTTTCTCAATACCCCTTCCATGGCATTGGGAAGCCTGCGGACCGCGGTGATGAGCTTGCGGGCGTCTTCCCGCGGCAGGGTTTCGCGGCGGCGCCCCAGACCGATGGACAGGAGGAGAAGGGCTACGAGCTGGGTCGTGAAAGCTTTCGTGGAGGCCACGCCGATCTCGGGCCCCGCTTCGGTGAGAATGACGCCGTCCGCTTCCCTGCAAAGAGTGCTCGCGCTGACGTTGCACACGGCCAGCACCGGCGAGCCCGCCGCCTTTGCGCTTCTCGACGCAGCCAAGGTATCGGCCGTCTCCCCGGACTGAGAAATTGCTACAACAAGCCGCCCGGGTCCCACGAGAGGATTGCGATACCTAAACTCCGAGCCATAGTCCACCTCGACGGGAAGCCGGGCCATCGATTCGATCATGAACTTGGCAGTCAGGCCCGCGTGCCACGACGTTCCGCAGGCCACGATCGTTATTCCGTCGACGCTCCCGAAGGAATCCTCGAGAGCGGCCGTGTCCTCGAAGCAGACACCGGCGCCGTCATCGTTCAGGCGCCCCATGATCGTGTTGGAGACGACAACGGGCTGTTCGTCGATTTCCTTCAGCATGAAATGCCTGTACCCGCCCTTCTGAATCATCACGGGATCCCAGTCGATTCGGCGCGAAGGTCTTTTTTGAACCTTGCCGTTCACATCGGTCACCTCGATCCGTCCAGGCGTCAGCTGGGCCACATCTCCGTCTTCGAGAATGAGAACCTCCCGGGTCCGCTCGAGGATTGCGGGAATATCCGATGCAACGTACATGTCGTTTTTCGTTATTCCGGCGATAAGGGGGGAATCCTTGCGGGCGCAGACGATCCGGTCTGGGTGTTCGGCGTGGATGACGACAAGGGCGTAAGATCCTTCCAGCTTCTTCAGCGCCGCCCGAACCGCGGCGGCCAGATCTCCTTCGAAATGTTTCTCGATCAGGTGCGCCAGCACCTCGGAATCGGTCTGAGACGTAAAGTCGTGTCCGTTTTCTCCGAGCTCCTTTTTGATGGCGGAATAGTTTTCGATGATCCCGTTGTGGACGACCACGATCTTTCCGGTGCAGTCGG
>CAZWHE010000244.1:0-3468 GCA_964633825.1 uncultured Phycisphaerales bacterium
ACCGAGATCTACAACATTGACAAAGATCCGTCCGAACAGAATCCTCTTCCCCTGTCCGAAGCCGGCCCGGAAGCTGTCCGGTTGGTGCAAATGCTCAACGAAAGAACGAGAGAAGCGCGGTCCGTCACCGGGCCCGGAGAGGAGCTATCGGGATCACTTCCGGGTTATTTCGGAAGCACGGCCGGAACAGAGGAACATTTCCTCGACATCAGATCCAACGCTGCGCTTCCTCATCCACCGGATCGATCCGACATGGTGAAACGTTTCCTCAAGGCCGTTTCAATGAACCAGTCGGGACTCAACAACAAGGCGCGATCTCTTCTGGAGGAGCTCCATCGCGAAGACCCGGGCAATCCGGCCTGCGCTTTCTGGCTCGGAAGGGTGCTCAGGGAAATGGGCGAAAAGGAAGGCAACGGCAAGCTCATCGAAAGGGCCCGGGAAATGTTTCTCGAGAGTCTGAAACTGGATCCGCACGCCATCGAATCTTTTCACATGTCGCTCTGGTGCCTCATCCAACTTGGACGCTTCGGCGAAGCGAAAAGAACCCTCGACAGCCGTCTCGAAAACGAATCCAATGACGCCATGAGCCACGAGCTCTACGGCTACCTCCTGACGACACCGAAATCAGGACGAAATAAAAACCCTTATTTCGACATGGAATCGGGACTCCGCTGTTTTCAGAAATCGATAGAGATAAATCAAAATAACCCAAGACTGTTACAAAAACTGGTCGGCCTCTATAAATCCTTGGAACAACCGGTGCTTGAAGACAAATACCGGTCAATACTCAACAAGGTGCGCTCAGGCTATCAGGAAAAGGAAGGTTTTTAATTTTCGAATTTGAAAGAAAAGAACATTCGGCCGGCCGTCCCTTGGACAACGTTCTCTTGTCCCTTTGGACAACGTTCACTTGTCCGCCGCGATAACCATTTATCACAAAAGGCATTATTCGTTTTATCAAACGTTCTTTTTTTCAATCTTTACTTGACTCTGCTTATTGACCCTGATAAGATGTTTCGATCTATTCTGTATATTCTTAACCCTTTGTTATTTAGGCAGTTAACTCGACTCGCGTCAACCATTTTCCCTGAGGCAAAAGCTTTTGTTTCTGCACGGAGTGACGTCATTTTGAAAACACCAGTAATCACCCTCACGATCTCTTCCATTCTCATCCTTTTCAGTTTTTCCTGTTCGAGCTCCCAATCCCCGAACAGATTGGCAGCCGGCAACACGGACGACAATGTCATGTTCGCCGACGCATCTCTCGACGCGATACAGGTGATTCCCCAGGAAAATCCTCAGGAAGAACCCTCGCTCGACGGCATCAGGAAAAAGCAGGAGCTGATCCAGCAAAAGAATATCATCATGGTCGAGCGCTATCTGCACAACGCTGTCAGACTCAAAGAGAATGGCAAATACGAAGAAGCCGAAGCACAGCTGACGGAAGCTCTGAGAATCGATCCCTTCAACAGCAGCGTGTTGAAAGCCTTGACCGAAATCGAATCACTGCTCGGAAGGGCGCCGGGCGAAATCTCCGAGGTCAAGCGTCTGGCCACGGAACGTTACGAGATCAGGAAGCAGCAGCTCAAATACAGCGCGCAATCCACCTTCAACGACGGCAAGAAGGAGATGGAACGCCGCGACTATGACCGTGCCATCCTGCATTTCGAACGCGTGCTCAATCAGATTCATTGGGACACGTACAACATCGAATGGGGAACGCTGGAACAAAGCGCGAGCGAGATGCTGGCGGAATCCAAGCGTCTCCGGAAAACCATGATCGACGAACTGCGCAAGGAACAGGAAAAGAAGGCTTTCGACATCATCAAAAGCGAAGAGAAGGCTCAGAGGGATCAGATTAATTTCCAAAAATCGCTGCTTCTCAAGCAGGCGATGGAAAAAATGAAAACCCAGGAATTCAACAAGGCCGAGGTGCTGGTAAACAGGGTCCTGAAGCTCGACAAAAAGAACGAGATGGCCCTCAACCTCCTCGATGATATCGAAAAAGCACGGCGTTCCTTCAATCAGAAAGACTACATGGCCCGCAGGCGGGAAGCCTGGCTGAAGTGGGAAGAAGAGATCGAAGAGGCCCGGATTCCTTACTCCGACATTCTGACGCAGACCGACGACGACACGTGGTCGAAGATCTCGAAAATGCGCTCCTCCTTGAAAAGCCTCGGCCTCGAAGCGGCTGAAGATCCCGAAAACCTGGAGCTCAAGATCAAGCTGAAAAACACGCGGGCGAACTTCAACTTCGACGAAGAGGAGGTTGGAACGGTCGCCAGCGTCATCACATCCTTCACGGCCATACCCGTCATCGTCGATCCGGAAGTCAAAACCGAGCTCTATGACGCCGGTGAGATGGTCACGCTCCGGGACCTCAACGACATCACCGTGGAAGCGCTGTTGAATATCATCACCCAGCAGGTCGGAGAGGATCTGACCTGGATCGTCAAGAACGGAGCGGTTCTCATCACAAAGAAAGAGAAAGCCCTCGGCGACGCCGTCATCCGGATCCATCCCATCAGGGATATCGCTTTCGGTCTCACCGAATTCCGGAGCCCCGTGATCGGACAGATCACGCCGCTCGAAGAGATCGGTGAGGACGACGAATCATCCATTTTCGGCGGCGATCTCGAGAAACAGCTTCCCATCCCTCCCGAAGAGGTGATGAACCTGATCCGGGAGAACATCGCCCGCGAATCGTGGGATCTCGACCAGTACAACATCGACATCTCTGCCGACGAGAGCAGCCTCCTTGTGATCCACACCAACGCGATCCAGAAAGAGGTCGCCGCTTTCCTCGACGACCTGAGACGTTTCTCGAGCTGCGTGGTCACCATCGAAAGCCGGTTCGTTCAGATCAACAAGGCTTTCATCCAGGAAATCGGCGCCGACTTCAGAGGTCTGGGCGGTGACGGCAAAACAACCGATGTCCCCATGGACGTGACCAGCGGATTCGAGGACAACGCGTCCGCCGGGTATGACAACCAGGGCGACGGCGGAGCCGGAAACAATCCAACAGCCGGTATCTTTTTCAACGATAATTCGGACGGCGACATCCGGTTCCGCAACGAAAGCATGTTCAGCAACCCCCTGGGAAGCCTGCTCAGCACAATCGGCGGCGGGTCCTTCCAGTTCTCTCTCCTCGACGACACGCTCTTCAACCTGGTGGTTCGCGCCGTGGAAAAATCCTACAACGCGACGGAAATCACGTCCCCCATCATAACGGTCTTCAACACTCAGAGATCGTATATCACCGTGATCAACCAGGTGTCGTACGTCCAGGGATTCGACGTGGATGTGGCTAACAGCGCCTTCATCGCCAATCCTAACATCGGCGTGATTCAGGAGGGCATCGTTCTCGACGTCAAGCCCACCGTCTCCTACGACAGGAAATACATCACGCTCGAGATTCAGTCGACCCTCTCCGACATCATTTCCATGAGAGTGTATTCCACCTCTCTC
>CAZWHE010000245.1:0-3436 GCA_964633825.1 uncultured Phycisphaerales bacterium
ATCCCTTGTCGTCGAGGGAGACCGATTTCTGCGAGCCCGTTGCCACAACGTTGATAGTGTCGGGGACGGTGACGCTCACGTCGAAGGTCCCGAAGTCCCCGTAGAATTCGGCCCAGGGGAGGAAAGCGGGGGCGTTCCACCCATCCTCTTCGAGAACGGCGAGCTTGGGGTACCACTGCGACGCGTGATAGTGCCAGCCGATGAAACCCGACCGGGAGATGGTCCGGCTCGGCGATTTGACGCTGAAGTCGATGGAGAGGGTGATGCTTTCCCCCGGTTTCAGGGGCTCGGAGAGGGGGATGCTCATGAGCGTGTCGTTGATCACGGCTGGCGCTCCGGCTGTCGCTCCGGCCGCCGCCTCGGCGGCTTCTCCGGCGAACACCACTTTCTCGATGTTCATGTACCCGCAGTTCGGTTCGCCCAAAGCTTTGAAATCGGAGGGCGATCTTCCGGCCTGGCGGGCCGACAGGTTGTTGGCGAAGCCGTTGGGGTAGAGATGGAACAAGAGCACGTCCGTGGCCGCGCCGGTTTTGTTCAGGAAGGTGACCGTTTCCGTGCAGTCGATGGTCCACGTTTCCGTGTCGAGCTCGGCCGTGATGGTGTAGGCCACGACCGGTTTGTCGGCCGCCGCGGCTCTCTCCGCTCCCGCCGTGCCGCCGAGGATGATGAGGACTGAAATCGCGATCAGGGGATTCCTAAGCATAGTTGGGGCCCTCCTCGGCTTTGGGGTAATCGCTCCCTTCTCCGGGCAGCGGTCCGGGCTCCGGCTTGTCGACGACGAAGTAGGAATCGGGGATGTTTTTCTGGAGATCGGGGTCGGGGTGCGACGTGGGGAGGAACATTTTCCTGAAAATGAATATCTGTCCTGCAAGGCGCTGGATCAGGCAGGCCTGGAACAGAATCTGGGCGACCTGAGCCACAAGGATGTAAACCACTCCCCCGGGAACGATCCATTCCCAGGGCAGGATCCCGCCGAGCACGGTGTACGATGCGAGGGGATCGACCGCCCGCGAGGCAATGATGTAAAAGAGGATCGCGATGAGAAAGGGGATGAGGGAGAGAACGAAGTAGAGCCCCGTCAAGAAAAAGTGGGAGAGAGTAAACCCTATTCCTCTCAAAAAATAATACCCCATGAAATGGCCGTCCTCGATCACGACGGCGGCCTTGGCATAGTTGAACGACAAGAGACCGTATCCGAGAACGACGAGCATCAGCACGTTCTTGGCCAGGAGGACCCAGCCCAGTGTTTCCGAGCCGGCCGAGTAATTCCACATCTCTTCGAAGAGCCAGCAGACGGCCTTGTTCAGCTGGCTGTTCAGAAGGGCGATGAGTACGAGAAGGACGGCGTAGTAGAAGAAGAGCCGCATGAACCGGAACGCGAAGAAACCGCACGAGCGAAAGAAAGTCTTCAGCGTCGTGGTCTCGCGCGGGTCGGCCAGGATCACGGTGACGCCGGCCGTCAGGATGTTATAGAGAAAGAAGTAGAGAAGTCCGAGGAAACCGGCCTGGGACAGGGCCATGTCGACGGTTCCATTCCCCGTGTTTTTGAAGTCGAGGAATATTTCGGGATTAAAGGAGCGGATGAAATCCGCGAGTCCTCCGAAATAACCTCCTTCCCTGCTTATGTCCGAAATCAGGGGGTATGCAACGAGCGCGGCAAAAGCCGCGTTGAAGCAGAAGAGAAAGAAGACGATCTTCCACCTCTTGATGGTAGCGAAGATCGCAACGAGGAATGCGGAAAAAGCCAGGGTCATCTCGTGCCTCCAGGGTCAACCGCCGATTTTCGAGGGGCGCTTTTCGAAACAGTCGCGTCCGGGCCGCGCCGCGTGTCGTCCATGGGGATTATACAGGGCGGGCTTTGGTTTTTTCCAGAAAACGAATGTGGACGGAGCTCTCTTTTGAAAGCTCGGGATGAAAAGTGGTGGCCGTGACGCCGCCATGTTCAACGTAGACAGGGTCTCCGTGGACACTGGCCAGGACTTTCACATCTTTTCCAACGCTGCGGATCCGCGGCGCCCGGATGAAGACCATCTCTTCGGGAACAGCGGCTCCGTGCACGCGGACCCCCGCGTCGTCGCGGCGGGCCACGAAGCTCTCCATCTGGCGTCCGTAGCCGTTCCGTTCCACCACGGCGTCGAGGATCCCGAGCGACGGCTGGGCGGGGCCCGTCACCGTGGCGGCCAGAAGGATCACGCCGGCGCAGGTTCCGTAGATCGGCCTTCCCCGGGCGTGCAGCGCCAGGAGGCCGTCCCGAATCTCGGGCGTCATCAGCTTGAGCATTGTGCTCGATTCGCCGCCGGGAATGACGAGGCCGTCGATCTTCTCGAGCCGGTCCGCTGTCGTCACCTCGATCCAGGTGGCGCCCAGGCTGTCCAGGATCGCCCCGTGGGCTTCGAAATCGCCTTGCAGTGCCAGGATACCGATCATGTTTTAAAGGGGGACACAATACGCATCACTGCGTATTGTGTCCCCCTTCCTTTCTACCAGCCTCTTGTTTGGAGCAGTTCCTCCTCGGAAAGCTTCGCCACGTCGATGCCCTTCATGGCTTTCTTCAGTCCGCGGCAGATTTCGAGGAGCTTTTCGGGCTTGTCGTAGTGGGTCGTGGCCTGCACGATCGCGTGCGCCCTGTCCGCCGGGTCTTCCGATTTGAAGATGCCCGATCCGACGAAGACGGCCTCCGCGCCGAGCTGCATCATGAGAGACGCGTCCGCCGGTGTGGCGATCCCGCCGGCGGCGAAGTTGGGCACGGGAAGCTTTCCGTCCTCGGCCACCATGCGGACCAGGTCGACGGGCGCGCCCATATCCTTGGCTTTCGTGACCATCTCTTCGGGGCCGAGGGTGGTGAGCTCGCGGATCTCGTCCTGCACTTTCCGCATGTGGCGGACCGCCTCGACGATGTCGCCCGAACCGGCTTCGCCCTTGGTGCGGATCATGGCCGCGCCTTCGGCGATGCGGCGGAGCGCTTCGCCCAGGTTGCGGCACCCGCAGACAAAGGGGATCTTGAAGGCGAACTTGTCGACGTGAAACCGCTCGTCCGCCGGTGTGAGGACCTCGCTCTCGTCGATGTAGTCCACGCCGATCGCTTCGAGGATCCGGGCCTCGGCAAAGTGGCCGATGCGGCACTTGGCCATGACCGGGATCGAGACAACGCTCATGATCTGGTCGATCACGTCGATGGCGGCCATCCGGGCCACGCCCCCGTCCTTCCGGATGTCGGCGGGCACGCGCTCGAGGGCCATCACGGCGGCCGCGCCCGAGTCTTCGGCGATCTTGGCCTGTTCGGCCGTGGTGACGTCCATGATGACCCCGCCCTTGAGCATTTCGGCGAGGCCCACGTTGAGTTTCATCCTGTCCTTGGAAACCATCTTTTTCTCCTCTTTAATTCGTGACTCTCTTGATCAGTCTTGTTTTTCATGCAGCCTCTCAGAGGTGCTGC
>CAZWHE010000246.1:0-3416 GCA_964633825.1 uncultured Phycisphaerales bacterium
CCGCGCTTGGCCGCCTTGCGGATCTGCTCGGCCCGGTCCATGCGCCGGAAGATGGCGACGACCACGACCAGGGCCACCAGCACGATCAGGGCTTGGGGCCACTTCGCGGTCCAGGACTCCGGCGCCGGCGGCGGCCCCACCCAGTGCGCGTCGATCCGCGCGCGGTCGTTCCAGATTTCGGTCGCCTTGCGGACGTCCCAGAGCGCGACCTGGGCATAGATCTCGAGCCCCTCAGCGCCCTCGATCGTGTAGATCCGCATCCCCAGCGCTGCCTCGTTGTCCAGGAACTGGCCTCCAAGCGTCTTCAGACGGTCCGGGTCATAGAGCCCCTTCTCGAAGCCGCTCGTGCGGTAGCAGTCCGCCAGGAGCTGCTCCCGTTCGCGGCGCTCGGCGATCCGCTCCAAGCCCAGGTCGCGGAGCAGGAAGGAGACCAGGCGATCCCCCATCGCGCCCTCGACATCTCCCAGTGCGCCCGGGAAGGCAAATGCCTGGATTTGGCGCCGGTCGAGCACCCTGCTTTCGCGCAGGCTCAAGGTGAGATCGAGGGCCAGCTCGTCGGCGCGGCCGGGCAGCACCGTCTCGAGCGTCGGCTGCTGGGTGGTCGAATCCGCCTGCGGAGCGGCCAGGAGCAAAGGGGCGAGGAGCAGGATCATGGCGACCTCAGCGGGCTTCGATGCGGATCAGGACGGTGGAGCCGGCTTCGCGCACCACGCGGACCCGGCGGCCTTCAGAGAGGTGGAGGGTGGTGAGGATCTCGCCGAGGCGGAGAGCGCCGCGGCGGTCCAACATGAGCTGGAACTCGGCGAACGGTGGCTCGAAGGTCAGCTCGCTCATGCCGAGGACCCCGGCGACCGCCCCCTGCCGCTCGATCGCGGCGAGGAGGTCGGCGCCCAGATGGCGCTGGGTAGCTCCCCGCACCACGATGGTGCGCCGCGCACCGGCCACCACGCCGTCAAGGATCCGGTTGGCGGCGAGATCGGCGGCTTCGTCGGCCCAACCCAGGACCGGCTCGCGCACGGTCTCGGTGACGTCGGTGCCGTAGAGCACGCCGCCCTCCTCCCCTCCGAAGGCGCGGTCGAGCAGGAGCACCCGGGCGTCGTCCCGGGAGCTGCGGGCGGTCACCCGCACAGACAGGCCCGGTCGCCAGGCCTTGAAACCGGCCTCGCCGCCCGGCAGTTCATCGGCCCGGCCGGTGACCTCGACCCGCGCGTCGGCGGCCTCCTGCGCCGATGACAGCACGACCTCGAAGCCGGCGGTGGCGAAGCGGTCCCGGAAGCGGGCCGCGAGGGCGTCCGCCAAGAAGCCGCTGGCGTTGACCTGGAGCCGCAGCGCGCGGGCCGCTTCGCGGCGGAAGGCGGCGCGGTCGGCCTCCACGGCGAGCCGGACGCGGGCCAGGCTGGTCTCGTCGTCCCAGCTCTCCTCGAGGGTCGTCGTGGTCAGGAAGCCGCCCAGGGAATCCTGGAGCTCGGCCAGGCGGCGAACGGCGGCGTCGAGCGGCGCCGCCAGGCCCTCCTCCCGGTAGAGCTCGGTGATCGCGCGGGACATCGCATCCTGGCGAGCGGAGGCCGTGGCGGTGACGCGGTCCCGCCCGACCGCCTCGCCGAGGTAGCCGGCAGGGACGGCGGCAGCGGCCACGTCGGGTTCCTGGACGGGATCCTCGGCCGGCGCAGGCTCCACCGGCGGGGCCGGTGCAGGCGGCGCGGCGGCAGGTTCCGCCGGAGCACGCTCCCCGCTCGGTCCATCGAACAACGCGCTGCGCTCGAGCACGGCGCGCAGGGGCTCCAGCGCCAGCGCGAGGTCCAGCCCGGACAGCGGCTCGCTCGGGCGGAAGCGCCGGTCGCCGTCGGTGCGCATGGCGCCGAGGGCGGTGGCCAGCCGCGCGGCGCGGTAGTCCGGGTGCCGCGCGCTCAGGTCGGTGAAGGGCGAGTCGGCGTCGACCGACCCCCGGTCCGGATCGGCCCCGTCGCCGACCTGGCGATCGATCTCGGCCACGATCCAGGCGAAGGCGCCGCGCTCCATCTCCTCCTCGGGCCGGAAGCGGCGGGAATTCCCGGCGACCAGGCCGACCGCGACGAAGCGGGCCAGGATCCTCGCCTCGGCTTCGTCGGCCGGCAGATCGGAAAGCCGGTCGGCCTCGTCCTGGAGGTCCTGGCGTCGCGCCAGGTCGTCGCCCCGCCCCGGCTCGGCGAGGTACCGGGCCAGGAAAGCCGAGAGGCCCAGCTCCTGCTCGAGCAGGAGACAGGCGGCGCCGCGGGAGAGGGCCGGGGTCCGGGTCCAGGCGTCGGGCTGCGGCGCGGGGTGGAGTTCGGCGTCGAGCTCCCGCAGGGCCTGGGTGGTCTGCCCGTCCTTCGCGCCGGAGAGGACCAGCAGCGCCTGGGCCCGCTCGGGATTCCGGTTGAGCTGGAACAGGGCCAGGCCCAAGGCACGCTGGACCCGGGGGCGGGCGGGTCCGGCTTGCAGGGCCGCGTCCAGGTTCCCCAGGGCGTCAGCCGGCCGCCCGAGTTCCTGCAAGGCGAGGCCGCGGGCGGCGTGGCCTTCCGGGTCTCCCGGCTCCTGTTCGAGCAAGACCGTGCCCCAATGGAGCGCCTCTCGGAAGAGATCGGCCTCCAGAGCCCAGCCACAGGCTTCCCGGAGGCCGGCAGCCTCGGGTTCCTGGTCCAGGAGCGGGCCAGCGAGTTCGCAAGCGGCACCGAACTGGCCGCGAGCGGCCAGATCCTGGGCATGAGAGAAATCGGAGCCCAGCGGGGCAGATACACAGCCGGCGAGGAGGAGCGGGAGAACGAAGGTTCTCATGATGCGGGGGGCAGGGATCACGGAAGGAGCGGGGCAAACATCATGCCACGTCAGTCCGGAGGAGAGCGGGCAGATCCCGGGATTCCCTCATCCCGACTAAGCCATGGTGTGACATACGAATCCCGAGAACCCTCGACTTTGCTCAAGACCACAGCCGAATGAGGATCCACTGAAGCAGGATAAACCCGATAACCAGGGCGACAATTAAGAAGACCCAGAGTAGGCGAAGAAAGAGAGAGTGTTCACTCTCCATGGCCTCATTCAGGTTCTTCCTTAACTGCGGTCGTATCTCAGGAGCAATAGACCCGAGAACTGCAACGAGTCGGTGCAGGACCTCTTCGGCCAACTCCAAGCGCCCCGATTCGAGGTGCCGATCAAAAACGGAAGCCAAACGCTCGCTGTCCCTCCTAAATAGCTCATCCGGCCCCATCTGACGGCTCTTTCCCCTGCTTGATCAGTCTCGGCGGCCCACCGAGGCTTGGCTCTCCATGCGGCTCCTATTCAACCTCCTAAGGCTATTCCTCGCCTCGCGGGCCACGTTGGCCTTGGAGAATCTCGCCCTCCGTCAGCAGCACAACGCCTGGTCGGAGCGGGGCATGGGCGAGCTGAAGGGGGCGGTGGAG
>CAZWHE010000247.1:0-2525 GCA_964633825.1 uncultured Phycisphaerales bacterium
AGGTCCGACTATCACGGGGAATGTCGTCTCGTCGGATTGTGTGTGACCCGTTATATATGCATTGTCTTGTCCGTCCACGGCGATGCTTTGGCCGTGATCCTGGTCGATTCCACCGATGTATCCGCAGTAGTCAAACCCTGTTCCCTGGGCGTTGACCTTGGCCACGTAGGCGTCGCCGCCGTAGGGCGTTCCGCCGTTATAGGTGAGGTCGGGCCCAACCGCCACGGGGAATGTCGTCTCGTCGGACCATGTGTAACCCGTTACGTAGGCATTGCCCGTGCCGTCCACGGCGATGCCTTGGCCGTAGTCGTCGATCGCTCCGCCGATGTATCCGCAGTAATCGAGCCCCGTTCCCAGGGCGTTCACCCGCGCCACGAAAGCGTCATAGTAGTAAGGGTCGTTGTGGGTGAGATTCGGTCCGACCAAAACCGGGAAGGTTGCCGCGTCGGACCGTGTCTCCCCGGCCACATAGGCATTACCCAGGCTGTCCACGGCGATGCCGTTGCCGAAGTCGTTATTCGCGCCGCCGATATAACCGCAGTAATCGAGCCCTGTCCCCGGTGCGTTCACCTTGGCCACGAAAGCATCGTAGCTCCCATTGAATGTGAGGTCCGGCCCGGTGGCCACGGGGAAGGACGTCTCCGTCGATCTTGTCTCCCCCGTCACATAAGCATTGCCCTGTCCGTCCACAAAGATTTCATTCCCTTGATCCCTGTTACTCCCGCCGATGTATCCGCAGTAATCGAGCCCTGTTCCCTGGGCGTTGACCTTGGCCACGAAGGCGTCATAAGGGCCGCTGTTGTATATGAGATCCGGACCCACGGCCACGGGGAAGGTCGTTTCGTCGGACCATGTCTCACCCGTCACATAAGCATTGCCCTGATCGTCCACCGCGATGCCGTGGCAATTTTCATCGTTGCTTCCGCCGATGTACCCGCAGTAGACGAGCACGGCCGGGTCGAGGATGAGTTTTTCATCCGCGTCGTAGCCGCCCAGATCAAAACCGTAGGAAACAGCGCCTTCCCCGGCATCCTCGTCAAGGGCATAGCGCATGGACACTTCCTTCTTCTCTCCGTCGATCACTTGATAGGCGTAGGGAAGACCGTCTTCGAAAATCCCGGCGGGCGTAGTCACTTCGAGCTCGCCGCTCTCATTCACGGAGACCTCGGATGCTCCCCGGTAAGCGAGCCGGATCTTACCGGGGTCCGCGCCCGGTTCGACGACGAACTCGTACTTGAGCTCGTTCACGGTGCCGGAATAGACCAGGTCGATTCCGGGCCAGAGATCCTCGTATACGATTTTGTTGTAAGTGGGGAGGCCGGTTTTCCAGTTCTCGGGCTTGCCCTTGAAGTAACTGAAGATCGCTTTTTGTTTGTCTTCACCCCGGGGTTTGACATCCGGATTCGCGCTCACGAAGTCGAGCTTGACGGCCCAGCGTTCGCTCTTGTCATTGTCCCGGTCTTTCAGGGCAAAGGTGACACCCTTTGAAGTGAAGTAGAGTGTCTTGTCCGCCCCCTTGACGTAGAACGGCGCGTCTCCGTCGACCTGCCCCTGGTTCTCGATGAAATAGAGCGGGAGCCGGCCGAAGGACCGCTCGACGCGGGCTTTTTCCTGTTCAGAACAGGTTGCTTTGCCGGACGGCGGGTTGGGCGGCTGTATTGCGTTGGCTTCCTCAGGAGCGGTCAATGCCGCAGAAGGCAGAATCACGGCAATAATGGCGAGAATAATGGTCAGGCGGATCATGTTCCTTCTCCATGCGATAAGGTTGGCTTGACTGGTTCCATTCAATTCCTCTGAAAAGGTATTATGCATAAAAACGATTAAATGTGAAGGGGGATTTTTTCTCTCCCGCCAAGCGGGCGGAGCCGGCGTGGAAAATGAGTCGTTTCGCACGGTTGTTTTCAGTCGCTTATATGACGAAAAATTCGATCACAGTATCGTCATCGCGACAACATTCGTTGTCTGTCCGAACTGCACGCCCTGGAACCAGACGTTCACCCCCGAGGCGCCGTTCGGAATATTTGCGTTCCAGACGACGGTTCCGCTGCCGTTGGTCTGGGTGGGGCCGAAAGCTTTTTTCGGATTGGCGAGGTCGATGGTCACGTTCAACGGCGGAACCCAGACCGAGCCCGGGCCGCTGAGGCTGTAGACGAGGTATGTGGCCGTATTGGGCTGGCCGTTTGTCACGGTGAATGTGCCGGGGTGGCCCGCGAGGAGCGGGTTTGGAGATACGGTAAGTGTGGGGCTGGGCGTATATTCGACCTTGGCCACGAAGGAGTCCGAGTAACCGCCATTGTAAGTCAAGTCCGGACCAACGGTTACCGGGAAGCCAATCGTTTCAGAGGATAATGTCCAGCCTGCCACGTAGGCATTGCCCTGAGTGTCCAGGGCGATGCCATGGCCGAAGTCATCATCGCTTCCACCGATGTACCCGCAGTAATCGAGCCCCGTACCCTGAGCATTCAGAATGGCCACGAAGCCGTCGACGCCGAAGAACCATAAGACGGTGAAGTAGAGAACGACTC
>CAZWHE010000247.1:2535-3411 GCA_964633825.1 uncultured Phycisphaerales bacterium
CACACGGGCCACGAAGCAGTCGTCGGCGCTGTAACCGTTGTGAGTGAGGTCGGGTCCGACTATCACGGGGAAGGTCGTCTCGTCGGACCATGTGTAACCCGTCACATAAGCAATGCCCTGGGTGTCCGCTGCGATGCCTTGGCCATGATCCTGGTCGATTCCACCGATGTACCCGCAGTAATCGAGCCCCGTTCCCTGTGCGTTGATCTTGGCCACGAAGGCGTCGCCGCCATAGACCGTTCCGCCGTTGTAGGTGAGATCGGGTCCGACCACAACCGGGAAGGTTGTCTCCTCGGAATATGTCTCTCCCGCCACATAGGCATTGCCCTGGCCGTCCACTGCGATGCCATTTCCATAATCATTACTATAGCCGCCGATGTATCCGCAGTAATCGAGCCCCGTTCCCGGGACGTTCACCTTGGCCACGAAGGCGTCGTAAACGTTGCCGTTGAAAGTGAGGTCAGGTCCGACTATCACGGGGAAGGTCGTCTCTTCGGATCGTACAAATCCCGTGACATAGGCGCTGCCCTGACCGTCCACCGCGATGGCATGGTTATTTTCATCGTTGCTTCCGCCGATGTACCCGCAGTAGACGAGCAAGGCCGGGTCGAGGATGAGCTTTTCGTCCGTGTCGTAGTCGCCCAGATCAAAACCATAGGAAACAGCGCCTTCCCCGGCATCCTCGTCAAGGGCATAGCGCATGGACACTTCCTTCTTCTCTCCGTCGATCACTTGATAGGCGTAGGGAAGACCGTCTTCGAAAATCCCGGCGGGCGTAGTCACTTCGAGCTCGCCGCTCTCATTCACGGAGACCTCGGATGCTC
The DNA here is from genome assembly GCA_964633825.1 of uncultured Phycisphaerales bacterium. Taxonomy (GTDB): domain Bacteria; phylum Planctomycetota; class B15-G4; order B15-G4; family CAYZWU01; genus CAZWHE01. The sequence goes on from CAZWHE010000247.1 coordinate 3,360, forward strand.
CCCGGTAAGCGAGCCGGATCTTACCGGGGTCCGCGCCCGGTTCGACGACGAA
>CAZWHE010000248.1:0-3404 GCA_964633825.1 uncultured Phycisphaerales bacterium
CAGATTCAAGTGTGACTGGAGTTCAGACGTGTGCTCTCCGATCTTTGCTTGCAATGGATGCCCGTCACCTGGGCCAGAGAGCCGATTTTTTCAATCAGCCTGTCGGACGAAGCGGTCAGTTCGTAAAGAATGAAGGCTCCATAGACCGCAAGAAGAGTGACTGCCGTGGTCAGCGCCGTGATCAGGGCCATCTTCCCCTTGACAGAGCCGGGTCTTAGCAGCGAATCCCTGGCTTCATCGGGTGAAAAGCCGGAATTGTTACATTCGGGGAATAAATAGGGACCAGAGCCGGTTTGAGTTTCTAACTCGGGGTGCTCAGACGAGGAAGAATTGATGTTCCGGCCCGGTCCCTGTTTCGGCTTGCCTGAATGCTTGTCATTCATCGGTAAAATCTTCTCAGTCGATAGAACTTCCGTAATTTGTTATTATTTCCACTTAATGAAGATTCCGCGGAACAGGAAAAGGACTCACGCTTTTTTGAAAAAACTGAATTTTTTTTTCAAAATGATTGAGTCCCTTTCCGGGTTGGCGGCATCTTAATGAATGAATTCGGGCTTTTTGTACGTATGGTTTATCAATTCATGTTTATTTGAAGAGATATTTAAAAATGAACATCGAAGCCCTTCTCGAACACTCGAATTTCGTACAATCCCTGGCCCGCCGCCTGGTTACCGATGAACACAGCGCTGAGGACCTGACCCAGAAAACCTGGGAGGTGACTCTGGAAAAATCTCCGGAACGAGACCGTGTCCATTACGGGTGGCTTACGGTTGTTATGCGCAACCTGGCCCGGATCGAGAAACGGAACACGGCCCGGCGGGAGAAGCGCGAGAAGTGGGCATCCAAGATAGAGTGGGCCCGTCCCGTTGATGAGATCGTGGAACAACAGGATCAGATCCAGCTTGTTATCAATGCAGTATTGGCCCTGAAGGAACCCTACCTATCTACAATATTGAAACGATTTTACGACGATATGCAGCCACAGGAGATCGCCAGGGAGACCGGGGTTCCCGTCACCACGGTAAAAACTTGGATCCAGCGGGGGCTGGCGCTGCTGAGGAAACGGCTCGACAAGGAGTACAAGGGCGACCGGAAGGCCTGGGTCATGGCCCTGGCGCCCATTGCCGGCGTGGCGGTCACGTCAACTGCCGCCTCTGCTTCGACGTCGGTTGCCACGGCTCATGCAGGCGCGGGGACCGTTGCGCTCAAGATCGGTGCTGTTACGGCGGCGGCACTCTTAATCGGATCCTTTCTCTGGTTCGGTTGGCTGATCGATTCGAAAGAGAGCGGGTCCAATCAATCAACGGTAATTATGCCGGAATCAGCGATTGACGCTTTGGGGAATGAGCTCCTCCCAGGGAATGAAGAGCTCATTTCTTCTATTAATAATAACACTGAAATCCCCCGGGAGCGGATTCTTCCGGATGGGATTCCGATTTCAGGCCGCGTCACCGAGATGGTCACGGGCGAGCCTGTGAGATCTTTTGATCTTTGCTTGTATCGAGACAACATCGAGCGGATGGTATTTTTATCAACGGTTTTTTCTGATAGGATTCAGAATGAAAGGGGATTTTTCTCCTTTAATCACCTTGGAAAGACAGGTTCTTATACCCTCAATATCAGTTCTTCCGGGCATTCTCCTGAAAACCGCTCTTTTTTCATCTCAGCAGAATCGGAATTGACTGATCTTCATATCAAGCTCGATCCCGGCATCACTCTGACGGGCCGCGTGGTCGATGACGCCACCGGCCTTCCCGTGGCCGGCGCCCTGGTCGGGGTGATGAAACGCACATCACTGGAAAAGATCCTCTTCGATCTTCCCGGCGGCAGGGTTCACGGCCTGACCGACAAAGAGGGGAGGTTCGCCTTGTCGGGATTGGACCGTATACCTCGTGCCATAGCGGCCGTTCACCCGAGGTTTGCTGAAGGGTGCGTGAAAGCTCCGATAAATAAAGAAGGGATCGAGATACGCCTCGAGAAGGGCCGTCATATCTATGGAAAGGTGTACGACGATCAGGGCGAACCCGCATCCGGGATCGTTGTCAGCGTACGCGGAAAGGAGATCCCCCTCTCCCGGCCGGTTCTGACCGGCGCCGACGGAGCATACCGAACCGCGCCGGTTCTGCCCGGTACGAAGGTCGAGGTTTGGGCTTTCCCGTTGGATGGAGACACACTTTATAATAGGGGATCGGATTTTACTAGGGAGAGAAAAAAGGTAAAGATCGCTGATCACGATCTTCTCGTCGATTTCGGCCCTTCCGAGGAAGATATCACCTGGAGGGGGATACTTTACGATTACAGGGGAGAACCTGCCGCCGGAGGTGTTATCGAGCTCAGGTCCGCGGGTTCTTCCCATGAACCGGTCCATTGCTCTGCCAGCAATGATCAGGGTTTCTTCGAAATGAGAAAGCTCAGGCGAGGCGGCAGGTACCGGGTGTTCCTATACTTTCCATCGGCACGGTCCGAAGCCATGGCGGAGCCGATGGTCATCGATCCACACAGCCGGAGCATTGTCAGCAAGGACATCCACGAAAGAGGAGGCGTGATCGAGGGTGCTGTCAGCGACGATCAGACGGGAGAAGCGATCTTTCCCGGCATTGTCTATGCAGAGGCCGCAGATCCTTTTTCGTCTTTTGTATGGAATCGTTCCGAAGTCGACGGCCGGGGCCGGTTCCGCCTGAGGGGTCTCGAACCGGGAAGGTACCGTCTCTTCTTCAACCGTTGGCCCTTTGACAGTGATTTCGAGTCAGAGACCAAAGACATTGCCGTTGATGTCAATGGAATGGGAATCGCTTTCGATTTGGAGGAGGACACGGTCATCCGAGGTGTCCGCTTCAGGGTCCCGTCGAAAGGAAGAGTGCTCGTCAAGGGGAGCGGTTTTCTCCGGGGAGACCTCGATCATCTGGGCATCGTCTTTGCGAGCGCCGACAGGGAGAATCTTCCTTCTTCGATATCAACATGGATGATCGAGGAAAATTTCAGATCCAATGGGAGCTTCGAATGCAGGCGCAGATTAAAGACCGGAATCTGGCGGGTCCGGGTGTCGCTTGGCGATTCCTCTCCCATCGAATATGAGATCCAGGTGTCGAGGGACAGCATGGCCCGGCTTCGGATCGACCGGAATGATCTCGATGCGGATCGAGTGCTGGCCGCTGTTTCGGGAACACTGAGGCGGAGGAGCGGTCTACCCGTGGAGCATGCCAAGATCCGGTTCATCAGAAAAGATACTGTTATCAGTCACCAGGGCTGCATATACCGGGACTGCACCGCCGATGACAACGGCGCCTTTTTGTTGGACAGCCTGACATCGGGGTGTTGGATCGTTAACTTTATGGGGCAGGATGGAACAAAGTCCCGGCCGATGACTTTTCAGAGCGTGTTAACGGAATTGACCGTGCCCGAGA
>CAZWHE010000249.1:0-3390 GCA_964633825.1 uncultured Phycisphaerales bacterium
CGCCTGCCCCGAGGTTGCGGGGGGCGCGGGCCGCCGCTAAGAAGCGATTAAAATAAACGGCCGGGGGGCGGGCAACGTGGCGCGCGCCGCCCGCGAAATCGGGGCCGCCATCCTTCATGTGAGCACGGATTATGTCTTTAACGGTGAGAAGGCGGATGGCTATACGGAAAGCGATCCCACCTCGCCTCTCGGAGCATATGGAAAATCAAAACTGAAGGGCGAAGAGCTCGTGAGTGAAGCCAATCCCCGCCACTGGATCGTCAGAACCCAGTGGCTCTACGGCCCGGGCGGAAAGAACTTCGTCGACACGATCTTGAATCTGACCGCCCGGCGGGACCGGATCGAAGTCGTCGATGACCAGATCGGCTGCCCGACTTATTCGGCAGACCTCGCCCGACAGCTGGTTGCTCTTGTCGAACTCAAGCCTCCCTGGGGCATATATCACTGCTCGGGCAAGGGGGCTTGCTCGTGGTTTGAGCTGGCCGAGGCGATTGTCGAGCTCTCGGAGAAGAAAAAAGCGGAGGTTATTCCGGTTTCATCGAAAAGCTTTGTCCGACCCGCAAGGAGGCCGGCTTATTCCGTGCTGCACAACCTCCGGCTCGAACAGACGATCGGCGACGGCATGCGCCCCTGGAAGGAGGCGCTCCGGGATTACCTGGCAACCCGGCGTTCCGTTTCATAGACACAACCGGTGCTCTTCGGGGGCTTGATTTGCCGCCGCTTTCTTAAGGAGTAAGATATGGGAAATCTGCTGGTTACGGGAGGAGCGGGATTTATCGGTTCCAATTTCATTATTTCCTATCTCTCAGGGATCGGCGGGGATCGTGTTGTCAACTTCGATCTCCTCACCTATGCCGGAAATCTGGAAAACCTGAAGAGTGTCGAAAAGGATGAACGGTACACCTTCGTCAAGGGCGATATCACGGATCCCGTTCAGGTCATTCATGCTATCGAAAAGCACAGTGTCGACCGGATCATCCATTTTGCCGCAGAGTCGCACGTGGACAGGTCCATTCTCGATTCAACTCCCTTTATCAGGACAAATGTTCTCGGAACACAGGTCCTCCTCGATTCCGCCCGAGCCGCAGATGTGAAGCGCTTTCTTCATGTGTCCACAGACGAGGTTTACGGTTCCCTTGGGCCTGAAGGAGCTTTTTCGGAGGACACTCCCCTCTCTCCCAACTCCCCCTACGCCGCGTCGAAAGCGGCGTCGGATCTTCTTGTCCGAGCCGCCTGCCGGACGCACGGTTTTCCCGGGATCATTACGAGATGTTCCAACAATTACGGTCCTTTTCAGTTTCCCGAAAAGCTGATTCCGCTCATGATCTCAAACGCGATCGAGGGAAAGAAGCTGCCTCTATACGGCGACGGTCTCAACGTGAGGGATTGGATTCATGTGGCCGATCACTGCGAAGCGCTTGCGCTGGTGCTCGAGAAAGGCGAGACGGGCAATGTATACAACATCGGCGGCAACAGCGAGAAAACCAACCTGGAAGTGATCAAGATCTTGCTCCGGGTTTTGAATAAGCCCGAGAGCCTCATCGAATATGTCAAGGACCGTCCCGGTCACGATCGCCGCTACGCCATGGACAATTCCCATATCAAAGACAAACTCGGCTGGGCGCCGAAGAGATCATTCGAGGAAGGCCTGAAAGAGACGGTCGACTGGTATGCCGCTCACAGCGAGTGGTGGAAGAGAGTGAAGAGCGGCCGCTATCTCGATTATTACAAGGCGCAGTACGGCGATCGGTTGGTTGATTAAGCCCTCACTCACCCGACGATATTTTACGAGGTTTCAGCTCTGCAGCCGGTGTGTGCCGGCACCGGCGGAAGTCTTTCCGGAATGGCCCTTCTCGTTGAGGAGCCCCAGTCTTTTCATTTTGTTGTAGAGAGTGGTCCTGTTGATTTTGAGAGCGCGGGCTGTTTCCTGCCTGTTGAAACCGCATGCTTCGAGCGCATCGATAATGATTTTCCGCTCCGGTTTCTCGAGGGCTTTTTTCAAAGGGAGGATATTTGCCTTCCCGTTCGATTTTTGAGAATCCCGGACTTTCTCCGGCAGCTCGGAATGGGCGACGACTTTCTTCCGGCAGAGGAGGGCAATCCGTTCCACCACGTTTTCGAGCTCTCTCACGTTTCCGGGCCAATCATAAGCAACAAGAGCTTTCAGGGCATTCGGGTGGAATCTTTGAGCTTTGCGGCTGTTTTTTTCCGAGTGTTTTCTCAAGAAGTCCTGGGCCAGAAGCGCAATATCGCCCACCCTGTCCCTGAGCGGCGGGATTTCTACATTGACGACATTGATGCGGTAATAAAGATCCTCCCGGAACGTTCCTTCTTCGACGGCTCTTTTTAAATCAACGTTCGAGGCCAGAATAACCCTGACGTCGACGCTGATGCTTTCCAGTCCGCCGATTCGCTCGATCTTTTTGTCTTGGAGAACACGGAGCAATTTGACTTGAAAGGAAGCAGATGCTGTGGAGATGTCGTCCAAAAAAATCGTTCCTCCGTCGGCGTACTCGAATTTGCCTTTCTTTTCTCGGACTGCGCCGGTGAAAGCCCCTTTCTCATGGCCGAAGAGCTCGGATTCGAGCAGCGTTTCGGGCAGAGCGCCGCAATTGACTTCAACGAGAGGTTTGTGGGAGCGGGAAGATTGATGATGAATCATCCTGGCCAAAAGGGTTTTTCCCGTGCCCGATTCGCCGGAAAGCAGAATCGTCGAACCGGTGTTGGCCACGCTCTCGAGAAGCGAGAGAATTTGCTGCATTTTATAGTCATGTCCGATGATTCTGTTCATTTTGAAGATACCGATTTCATGGTCGACCGGCGCTTTTTTCTCTTCTGTTTCCATTTATCACCTCTTCCGAACAGATCGGTATGATGTTTTTTTTCAACACCCATATTCATTTAATCGGGATTTTGGATCGGATGACTTAAGTCTCTTCTGAGGAATGGAAACGCAAAGTCCTAGGCGATATAAATTGCCATAACTTGCTGCGTCGGTAGATTTTTAAATGGTTCCAAATGTTACTACAGCATTGAATATGCTATATAGTGGCAGAAAGCACTTAACAAACGGACCCTTCGAGCCTTAAGGAGATCACCGAGTGGGAGTCAAGCGTATCAGCGGGTCATTGCTATTACTTATCTTCTTATCTGGCAACATGTTTGCGAATCCCGAGATCTTTCTGCCTGTTATGGGGCTCTCCAGGCCGGGAGACATGAAAATTGTCAGGATATTGGATTATAAAGGAGAAGTTTCTTACGAGGTTCTTGAGGACGATATCATCCGTTTGATGAAGAAAGATATGAACAATCGCTATAAGGAAGCGAAAAAAGCTTGGACGCAAGAGCGTAAAGCATGGAAGGAAAAATATCCTCAGATTCCATATACGA
>CAZWHE010000250.1:0-3262 GCA_964633825.1 uncultured Phycisphaerales bacterium
CAAGAGGGACAGTAGGTGTGGCTCATTCGGGCGTCCGAGTGGCGCAGCACGTAGTTTTCCAGCGAAACCCACTCTCCCCGGCCGTGGTCGTTCGCCGAATCGTCTCGGATCGATTTGCAGACGCTGCACGTGGGCAGAAAGGTTTCGTACATTCTGAGCCGCCGGGCGGTGCTGATGTCCCTCAGGGAGAGAATGCTGGCCGGTTTGCCCTGGTAATCGATTTCCATTTCCACGACTTCCACGTGGATGATTTTTCCCATGCTGTCCAGAATCTCGAGCCTGTAGCGCGGGGGCGGCGCGATCCCCTGGCTCCGCAGCCCTTCTCTCTGGAGCATCATCGATACCTGTTTCGAGACGACCCACCGTGAGATGGGCGTTCCTTCATACCCTGTTTCGGGAAAGCCGACGAGATTGCGGAAGGCCTTGTTCGCGTATATGGCGCGCCCTTCCTGGAGAACGACTTCCCCGTCGGCAATGCTCTCGGTCAGCAGGCGGTACATCTCTTCCGATTTCTTGAGGGCTTTCGTGTGGGCCTGGATTTCATCCCTGAGCTGCCGGTTCCAGAGCACCATGAGCTCGGCCAGGGGCCCCATTTTTTTCAGGGAAATGTAAACGGATGCGCCCACGAGGAACAGGGAGGTTCCGATGATAAGGAGGGCGGCCTTCCAGACGGGGTCCCGCACTTCGGCGGCATCCCTCTTTACCACGAGCCCCCAGTTCGTCCCCATGACGGGCCGGAAGGCGGCAACCACGGAAACCCCGCGGTCGTCCTTCGTGTTGATCATGCGCTTGATTCCGGCAGCGGCCATGGCGAATGGACGGGCGGCCTCGCTTTGAACGGGAAGGGTGGGAGCGCGGCCGGCCGGCCCGAGGCGGGGAGAGGAGAGAAAAGCCACGAACCCGTTGCGCCGCACCCCAAGGAGAGCTTCTCCCGTCCTGCCGAGGCCGTTCGTGTCGCAGAGGATTTCGACGATGTCCCGCGTGTCGAGAAGGAGGACGAGACAGACCTCGGGCAAAACCGCGCCGGGGGAAACAGCAGTCTTTGTTTCGATGCGGGCCGAGAGCGGGATGCAGGGATCGGTCTGTCCCAGGTGCGGATCGCCCAGCACGAGGTCGCTTTCCGGTGCGGGCCAGACAGTTGAAGGGGCGTCTTCGGGAGGAATTCCCCATTTGCCGAGAACCTCTCCGTCCCGAGTCAGAACCTCCGCCGACAGCACGATGGGAGAGGCTGCCGTGAAATCCTCGAGGAGGCGGTTCAGGTCTGACCTGGCCGACAGCGGGTCCCCCGTGCCGGAAAGGAGATTCACCGCCGAGTCGCCGAGGATTTTCTGCCCGGTCAGAGAGCGGGCCAGTGTTTTGTACTTGTCAAGAATCTCTTCGATCTGGGTGCAACGGCTGTCGAGCGCCATGAGGAGCCGCTCCTTTGTCCCGTCGAGCAGCTTGCCCTGCAAGTAGTAGAAGGCCACAAGCGCGACGAAAAGCGCTGTGAGAAGGGAAAAGATCACGTGCGATCGAAGAAGCCGGACGCGGAGGAGGCCGGCGCTACCCACGGGGAGTTTCTTTCTTTTACGGAATCCCGGTGTCGTGATCCGTTGTGTAATGGATCTCAGAATGGTCGTTCTCCTCTCAGGATCGTTGGTAATGAGAAAAAAGAAGCGCGGATCCACGCGCAAAAGACCGCCATCCTTCACTATTTCGGACTCAAATCATCCAAAGAGCCGATCTTATTGTTTTTTTTGAAAAAAAATGGCAATCTGATCCTTCATGAACACTCAACGAAACCCTCTGCTTCTTCTGCTCTTCATCGGCCTGGCCGTTTCCTGTGCGTCCTGTCTTTCCGGGACGGAGGAGACTCGAGACTCTGTTTGCTACCCGGGAGAATGGAAAGCCGAGACCCTGTGGGAAAGCGACGTTCCGGTCTGGGCCGTCTGTGTGGCCGACATCCTGAAGGGCAAGGCCGGGAATGAAGTGGTGGCCATGGATGACCGGGGCCGGGGGGCCCTCCTTTTCATGAACAACAATGAAGCCCTTCCCTGGATCACGGTGATGGACGGCCGGTGGCTCGGTGCGGCCGTTTTCGGGGACGCTGATCCCGGCCGGCCGGGGAAAGAGCTCTATCTTGCCGGCGAGAGAGGCAACCTCTACCAGGTCGTGCGCCTTCCGCAGGGGGGATTCGAAAGCCGGGTTGTGTGGTACGCGGGCGACGAGATCCATACATTGATCCTCGACGAGATCGTTCCCGACAGGCCGGGTCCCGATCTCCTCGCCTGTACACTCAGCGGCGAAGTGGTGCTCCTCGATCCGTGCGGTCCGAATCAGACCTGGAAGAACGAGCTGATCTACCGCGATCCGGGAAGGGTCCGGGGCGGGGTGGTCCGCGATCTCGATCCGGCCTGCAAGGGGAAGGACGTCTTTCTCGTGAGCCGCTCCGGCCGTTTCGTCCACCTCGGCTGGAATGGGGGCGAGCCGGACGTGCGCATCGTCTACCAGGATTCTCAGGGCCTGGCCCGGATCGCCATGGGGGAGAAGGGGCCCGTCTTTTACACGGGGGGCGACGACGGCCGGGTTTTGCGCCATACCATCGGCAGGTCGGGAGAATGGGAGAGCAGGGCGATCTTCGATGGCCCGCACAGCATCCGGGGCGTGGCCTCGGGCCGGTTCACGCCCGATCCCGGCGACGAGTGCGTGGCCCTTTTCGGATATTCGAAGGAGGTGGTCCTTCTCATCCGGAAGGAGGGGCGGGATTCCTTCCATGCCCGCACGATCTTTGTGGACAGCGACAAGGGGCACGGGCTCACGGCCGCTGATCTCGACGGGCGCAACGACACGGACGAGATCATTGTCTGCGGTTACAGCGGCCGCGTGACGCTGCTCACTCTTTCGACAGGGAAAAAGTGAGCGCCGCCCATCCGTCGATCTCGAAGTGCTCGATGCGGATTTCGTGCCCGCCCTTCTCGAGGGTTACCCTTGCCCGGTCTTCCGTCGGCGCGTGGTGTGTCCAGTTGTCGATGACGAGCTTGCCGTCCACCCAGAGCCGGATTCCGTCGTCCGAAACGGTTGTGAGCTCGTAGACGCCGCCTGGAAGGCTCAGCGAAGCCGTTGCCAGCGTCCCGAAATGGTCGCTCCGGACCTTTTCCGAGGGGGCGCTTCCCTGCCACTGGAAACCGAGGCTGTCGGTAGTGATCGTCTCGACCGGCTCGGATTGGAGGAGCTTTTCCCAAGCAGCTGCATCCTCGCGGGGATCCTCGTCCGGGTTCCAGTG
>CAZWHE010000251.1:0-3245 GCA_964633825.1 uncultured Phycisphaerales bacterium
GGCTGGAGCAATATGTGGGACTTCCGCCTCACCGCTTCGGCCGTTATGCACGACAATGTCACCGCATCCATCGATTACCACCATTTCCTCCAGGCTGACAAGTCGGACGGCTGGATCAACGCCGGAGGCGCGGTGATTCGCGCGTCCCAACAGGGCGCGAGCAGCCACATCGGTGAGGAAATCGATTTGACGGTTAAGTGGAAGGTATCCAAAGCTCTGTCGGTCGTGACGGGATATTCTCACTTCTTCCCGGGAGGATTCGTGAGAGACACGTATCACCAGGGTAGGTTCAACCCGACGGGCACGAAGGGACCCAAGCGCGATTCGGACTGGGTCTATGTCATGGCCAGGGTCGTTTTCTAAATCAGACAAATTGAAGATATGAAAAACCGGCGTTTCCCTCTGCAATGGGGAACGCCGGTTTTCTTTGATCGAAGGCCGGTGTGAAGATCAGGCCTTGTATTCGGCCGTGATCAAGGTCGTGATGCCGCCGCGCACGTTGAATTGCCCTTCCACCCGGCACCGTTTCGGCCGGCATGCGGCGACAAAGTCGTCGAGGATCTTGTTGGTCACTGTTTCGTGGAAAATCCCCATATCCCGGTAAGAGAAGATGTAGAGCTTGAGCGATTTCAGTTCAACGCAGAGCTTGTCGGGAACATAGGTGATCGTGATCGTTCCGAAATCGGGCTGTCCCGTCTTCGGACAGACGGCCGTCCACTCGGGGCATTCGATGGCGATCTCGTAGTTCCGGTCCGGGTAGGCGTTCTCGATTGTTTCCAAGCTGCTCAACTGATTCTCCTCTTAAACAACAACGATCTTGATCATGAACTGGAAATGATAGTCGAAAATATTCGATGTCCATTTTACACCCTTCCGGCGGAGATGGAACAGCCCTTCCTTCTCCGAATAACGGGGGATTATCCTTTTCCCTTGCAATAAAAAGCGGAATACTTAGAATCCTGCCGTGAAAGGAATGTTAATCACTTGCCAATGAAGAAGTTAACTCGATTGAAGTCTGCAGGTTACGTCCTCGTCTCGTTCATGGCCATCCTTCTCGGGGGGTGTGCGTCCACTTCGGGCGCGATCGATATCCTGGAAAAAATCCATCGCCCTCCGGAAGGCGAGGTCAGCATTTCACGGAGCACCGAGAGCATCCATCGCTATAACAAAGCGATAGAAATCGACTCGATTTCATTAGAGATCGAGGACCCGGTTTCGTTCTGCAGAGATCAGGTCAAGATATTGCGACATGCCGGGTACTCGTCTCTTGATGAGAGAGGAAAAGGCGTGGCCGTTCTCTGTTATGTCGCCGTGAGATCTCCTTCGGCTCTGGTTCGCGCCGACGCCCTCAGGGCTCTGGGATCTCTTTGCGCTTTTTCCACCTCTGCAATAGACAAGAGCGATAGCAGCCTCGATTTCGATGAGATTATCCGCCGGCTCAGGAGCGGTTCTTCAGAAACGGGCGGAAATGTGGAGCCCTTGATTGCCCATGCTTTTTATATCACTGCCGCAAATGCGCTCTTCGAAAGAACCGAGCTCGTTCCTCCCGTAGCCGTTGACGCCCTTTTCCTCTTTGATATGGCTCACCTACGACTTCCCGTGGCCGAACTGATGGAAAGGAGCCCAAATCTCCGTCTCAGGATTCATCTTCTCAAAAAACTGGGGGAAAAAGGATTCGAAACAGAGGACTTGAATGAAAGGCTGAGATCGCTGGGCGATAAGCTGGTCATTCAGATCACGGAATCCCTCGACTTTTCCGATCCCGGCGTGGTTTATCATGCCGTGGAGCTGTTGAAGCACGTGACGCAAATCGATAACTCAGATCCCGGTTTCTGGCGCGCATGGTGGCGGGAATATTTGCCCAAACATGCCGATGAACTGACAGGCTGAGAGCACGCAAGCCTGGAGAACAACCGGTTGCAGATCCATATCTCTGAAAAAAAACTGAAATACGACGGCAGCCAGCTTTCTTCCCACTTTGCCTACAAGGCTTTCGGTCTGCGGGGGGACAGCCTGGTCGTTTTTCAGGGCCCCATGGATATCCCCAAGGAGAACATCGCCGATCTCGAAGACCTGAGACAGAATAAAATCATTCGCGGCTCCAAGCTTCTCCATTTTATTGCGGAACATTTCGGCATTACTTTGGAAACAGCCGTTCTGCGACAGCGCATGCTTGTTCGTCTCGCCGCCGATATCATCCGGGAAGCCCGGATCGATTCGCCGGGTCAGGGCGGGGTGTCGGTCAGAGGGGACGACATCTATGTGGAGGAAGGCAAGCTGTCGGTGAGCATTGCGGCGCCGTCCCCCGTCTCTTGTCTCATTCACTTCGGAGTCAACATCTCCACCCGCAATGTTCCTGTCGAGGCGTCGTCTCTCGAGATTCTGGGGGTGGAACCCGGACGGGTCGCTCAAGAGCTCTCGGAGGCTTACGCGAAAGAGATCGAATCGATCGAGAGGGCGCTCTCCAAGGTAAAGGGGGTTCGGTGAACAGCCCGGGCAACGATCTCGATCTGAGCAGGCCGACCCTTCGAAAAAGGATGCTTCATGCCGGCCAGATCCTTCTCGCTCTAGCTCTCATCGTTCTCATTCTGTCTTATGTCCAGATCAGCGACAAAGCCGTGATTCCGCCCGGCGGGCCCCTGGCGGGGGAGTACTCGGGAAAAATCTTGGTTCAAGAGGACGGCGCCAGTCGATTTACGTCGCACCAGATCGTGCTGGAAGTCGCCTTTGAAAAGGGTCGGCCCTCATCCGCCGTTGTCGTCATGGAGGATGGCCGGAAGATTCCGATCGAGAAGGAAAGATTAGATGCTCTCTCCCTCCATGAGGGCCTGGTCACCGTGCTCGGCAAGATCGATTTCCTTCTCTATATCGAAGCGTTTCTGATCTACGTTCTGGCTTATCTCTGCGGAATCTTGAGATGGAAGCTCCTCCTCGATGCGGCCGGCCTGCCCATCGGTTTCGGCCGGGCGGTTAGACTGAGCTGTATCGGTTTCTTTTTCAACAACGTCGTTCCCGGATTGACGGGCGGTGATCTGGTCAAGGCTTATTACATTGCCAGAGAGTACAAGAACAGGAAGACCGATTCAATCGTTACCGTGATCATCGACCGGATTCTGGGTGTTTCGGCGCTGGCCATTCTGGCCGCCGTCGCTGTTCTCAGCGATCTGGAACAGTACAAGGAGATCGCCGTTGCCGTCTATTTCTTCCTGTCGGCCGTGGTCGCCGGCGTGCTCGTGTTTTACTGG
>CAZWHE010000252.1:0-3234 GCA_964633825.1 uncultured Phycisphaerales bacterium
GATGTCCTGAAGCCCCAGGCTCCTGAGCTCCTCGCGGCCCGCCGAGATCCTGTCGCTGAGCTGGAGGAGACGTTCTTCGACGCGGACATTGCTTTGAACAAGCTCGTCGAGCTTGTCTTCGAGAGCGCCCATATCGAAGTCCATGGGACGGACGGCCTTTCTCAAAGCGACGAGCTCGTCGAGCAGCTCCTGGTTTCTGAAAGCCCTTCCGGCGGACGACTCCATTCTCTTGAAGTGGCGGCTCTGGAGGAGAAGAAAGATCGTGATTCCAAGGAGGAAGAAGGCGACCACCAGGTATTCCAGGGTGCTCACCGCAAGATAAACCGTTAAACCGGCGCCGGGCATGGGAAAACACTCCTCATCTCTTATGGGGAGAACGTTCTCTCGCGGAAAAGCCCTCCCCCCGCGATGTTATATTTGTTGATCATTATTGGACGGGAAACTCCCAAATCAAGGAAAAAGGATTGCGATCCGCTCCGATTTGGCGTTGGCTTCGGAGAGAGGCTTCTCTTTAATGAGGAGGCTTTCGAAACAACCGGCCCCGCGATCGAAAGAGGGCGCATGAAAATTTTCAAGTACTCTCTTCTTCTTTTGATAGCCGTCTCCATCTTCTTCCTCCCCGAGGCTGATGAGGATTATCTCTTTCTACAGACGATCAACAGAATGACGCGAGCCTGGCTCGATGAACGCGACGCCCGATCGGAAAAGACATCGGTCATCCGGCTGGCATCTTTGAAAATTCTCGGGAGGGGCGGCGCGGTTTCACACGAAGAAGATTCCGTTCCATCCGACAGGGAGGCGGAATTCGCACGCCAGGCGGAATTCGCACGCCAGGCCGAGCGCGAGATGCGCCAGGCGCTCGTTCTCCACAGGGACCGTATTTTCGTCGGCACGGACGGGCAGGCCTGGGCCATGAGAGAGAAGAAGGTCGAACCCGTCGAAGCGCCCGACGAAAAGACGCCGGGAACAGTGGGCGTGATCTGTACCGCCGTCCGGTCCGGCGATACGGGCAGATTGGTGATCAATGAAAAGGACGCGGGCGACCGCGCAGAGCTCACGCAGTATTTTTACCGCTGGACAGCCGTTCTTCCCCCTCTCGTCGCCATTATCCTCGCACTTCTCTTTCAAAAAACCATTCCCGCCCTCTTCTGCGGGGTCTGGCTCGGAGCGACACTGCTCTCATCCTGTAATCCATTGATCGGGCTCTGGCTTTTCTTCAAACATTATCTCTACGAAAAAGCGCTCCTCGACCAATTCCGCCTGGAGATCATCGGGTTCGTCATCGGGCTCTGCGCCATGGTCGGCGTCATGAGCAGGGGGGGCGGTATCCGCGGCTTCGTCAACCTGATCGTCCGGTTTGCCAAAACGGTCCGTTCCACCCAGCTCGCCACCTACATCATGGGGCTTTTGATTTTTTTCGACGACTACTCCAACTGCATCCTTGTCGGTTCCGTCATGCGTCCTTTGACCGACAAGATGAAGATCTCAAGAGAGAAGCTCTCGTACATCGTGGATTCGACGGCCGCGCCGATCGCCGGACTCTCCATGCTCTCCACGTGGATCGCCTACGAGGTTTCCACATTCTCGTCCCAGCTCCCCGAAGCCGGAATCGGCCAGGGGGGATACGAGATATTCATCATGACCATTCCTTTCCGGTTTTACTGCATCTTCACCCTGATATTCATCACCTGGATCATCCTGACGCAGCGCGACTTCGGTCCCATGCTCGCAGCGGAACGCCGCGCCCGCAGAACAGGGGAGGCGGTACGCCCCGGCGGGAGGCCGATGGTGACGGCGCAGATGACGCGAATCGAAGCGAAGAAGGGGATCCCCCAGCGGTGGGCCAACGCCGTCTTCCCAATCGTCTTTGTGATCCTTTTCACCTTGGAAGAGTTCTGGCGCATCGGCGGGGGCTGGGAGCGGCCCCTAGGTGACCTGTTGTCCCTGGCCGCCCTGCGCGAAGTCCTGGGCCGCGCTTCCGACATCAGCGCGGCCAAACCGATCTTTCACGGATCGATGGCGGGATTCGGCTTGGCCGTGCTTCTCCTTCTCTACCAGAAGATTCTCAGCCCGGGCGAGTGCATCAAGGCCGCGGTGGCCAGCACGAGGGCGCTCTTTTTCGCCATCGCCATTCTTCTCCTGGCCTGGTGTATCGGCGGCGTTTGCGAGGATATCGGAACCGCTCACTATCTCATCGCCCTCTTCAGAGGAGTCATTCCCCCTCTCATTTTCCCCGTCATTCTGTTCGTGACGGCAAGCGTTGTTTCATTTGCCACGGGCTCGTCCTGGTCCACAATGGCGATCCTACTGCCCAACACCGTTCTTTTCGCCGTTGGGATGGGCCAGAACTGTGAGCTGGGATCCCTGCCCATGCTTGTCATTTCAATAGGAGCCGTATTGGAAGGTTCCATTTTCGGCGATCACTGCTCCCCCATCTCGGATACGACGATTCTTTCTTCGGTGAGCTCCGCCGCCGATCACATCGATCACGTGAGGACCCAGATCCCCTACGCGCTCTGCACCATGGCGACCGCCGTCGTCATCGGCTACATTCCGGCCGCTGCGGGGTGGTCGCCCATCCTGAGCATCGGGGCGGGTGCAGCCGTTCTCCTGGCCGGACTCCTGCTGATCGGCCGACGGTCCGGTGGTCAAGAGGCAACGGGATGATGAGCTCGAGCAGAGCTAAGGAGACCAATAAAAATAGAGCGGAACCGGGATGTTTCGATATCATGCGACCCGAATGAAAAACCGAACCACCACCTTCGCAAGGAGGCCGCCATGGCAAGATTCCGTGTGTTCACCATAATTTTCGTTATCCTTTCTCTCCTGGCATCCGCCTGCTCTTCGGGCGAGGATCAGCCCGTGCCTGCGGAGAAAGACGCTGAGGAAGCGGTCTTCGAGTTCGATCTGGAAAACCTGCCCGATCACCCCCTGGTCGTCATGACAACGACCAAGGGCGACATCACTCTGGAACTGGACAATGTAAACGCTCCCATCTCGACAAAGAACTTTCTCCGTTACGCCCAGTCGGGACACTACGACGGCACGATTTTCCACAGAGTCGATTCGGATTTCATGATTCAGGGGGGAGGATTTACGGAATCTCTTTATGCGAACCCCCACAGCCGCCCCAAAACACCGAGGGACCCTATCCGCAACGAAGCCGATAACGGCCTCAAGAACCGCCGCGGAGCCCTGGCAATGGCCCGTCTCCCGCGGGTCCACAGCGGATAG
>CAZWHE010000253.1:0-3202 GCA_964633825.1 uncultured Phycisphaerales bacterium
TCTCGTGTCCTGGTTGTCTTCAATCGATTGTGCGGTTTTTGTTTTGAGAAAGTTCTTCATCTCGATGCGCACGGTTCTTCCGAGACTGTATTTTTCTTCTTCTGGAACGATCCCCATGTGAGCTATCTCCTTTTCGGCCGGGTTTCTTTTTCGATCCACTCGAGATAAGGCCGGTGCCCGTCCTCGATCGGGAGGGCGATGACCTCGGGCAGATCGTAAGTATGCAGTTCGACAATTCTTTTCTTGAGAGAATCGAATCGGTCATCATGCGTTTTGATGACGAGAAGCTGTTCCTCGTCCTCGACCACTTTGCCTTCCCAGCGGTAAGCGGATTTTACCCCCGGGACGATGTTCACGCAGGCGGCCAGGCGCTCTTCAACGAGAGAGGCCGCGATCTTCTGTGCAGATTCCGGTTTTTGCGCCGTAACAAGAACGACGATCCCCCGTCCGGCCGCCCGATCATGATCGTTCATCTGATCCTGTCCTCTTCCAGGCGGAATTCATTTCCCGAACTCCAGTCTGACCGCACAGTTGTCATGAATCGAAGGGTTGGCTTTTATCTTGGCCATCGCCTTGTTGTAGTCGTAGGATACCCTTCGAAATAAAACATCATCCCCCTTGACGACGACATAGCTGGCCCTGTTGTCACCGTCGCGCGGCTGGCCGACCGATCCCACATTGACCAGCGCCTTGCCTTCTCCGATCCGGAAGCACTCGTTGATCTGCGATGGTTCGAGAAAGTGGAATCCTTCGACAATCACACCCGGCTGGTGTGTGTGTCCGATAAAACAGGTGCTGTCGATCATGGAAAAGATTTCGACCAGTTTTTCCGGGGCAAAAACGACGTCCGTTTTCATTATGTATTCGCGGACAGGGTCCCTGGGAGAACCATGGTAGAAAGTGAGTGTTCCCATTTTATATTCTTTTCGGAGCTCTTTCAGATAATTCCATCGGGATCTTTTCCGAAAAGTACTGATCAAGCCGGGTTTCAAAACATCGCGGGTGTAGCTTATGACATCACGTGCAACGGGATTAAAATCAACGGGGCCCTGGACCACGGCCTCATCGTGATTGCCGCAAAGTACAATTCCGCATCTCTCGGATATGAGATCGATGCAGGTTTCGAAATCCGCTCCATATCCCACAATGTCGCCTAGACAAACGATCTCTTCTACACCGGCGGCTTTGATATCACCAAGGACGGCCTCAAGAGCTTCGAGGTTGGCGTGAATATCGGATATGATTGCATAGCTGCGATGGGATGCGTTCATATTACTTTTCAGTCCCGGCAAGGGCTTTCTTGAGAGCCCCCACGACACGACTGGCGGAGTCTTCAAGAGAAATCCCTTTTAGAGTGATACCGGCCGCATTCCGGTGCCCCCCGCCGCCGAATTCCTCGGCCACCTTGTTGACGGCAAATGTTCCCTTCGAGCGCATGTTGACACGAATGGTTCCATTTCCGGTCTCTCTGAAGAGAACAACACTGACGGCATCTTTCGAGGATCTGAGGATGTCGAGTATTGCGTCCGTTTCAAAATCCTTCTCGAGACCGAGCCTTTTTATGAGATCGCCATCGATCATGCCCCAGAGAAGAAGCCCGTTCATTTCGCTTACGATATCAGAAGCCACAATGCCAGTGAGGCGGATTAGATTCAAGTCGTTTCGTTGATATATCATTCTGTATATCTCGGAAACATCGATTTCGTTATCCAGAAGATCCGCTCCTATTCGAAGGATCCTGGGTGTGGTGTTCGAGTAACGGAACCAGCCCGTATCGGTCAAGATGGCCACGAATATGCCGACCGCTTCCTCACGACTGAGTGAGCTGCCGTCCAATGTCAAAAAGTCATGAATGAGCTCACTCGTGGCACACGCGGAAGCATCAACAATGTCGATATCGGCTTTGACGGCGCCTGTCGCAACACCGCTCGATGATTGGTGGTGGTCGATACGCACAAGAGTCCCCTGCCGTCGTGCGAGGATCGGTTTCCAGCCCGGAAGCCGGTCATCTGCAGCGGTATCGAGCACAATGATGACATCCGCTTCAATAACGGATTCCCGATGACTTACCTCTTCAGCATTGAACAGAATGCCATGCTTATCAAATCCAAGAAAACCGTAACGGGGATTGATCTCTTCGAACAAAAAAGGAATGATTTCCTTTCCGGCGCTTCGCATGCGGTAAAAGAGCGCTACCATCGAGCCGATAACGTCACCGTCGGCGCGCTCATGCCCCACGATAACTATTTTTTTCGACTCGTCCAAGAGAGACGCGAGAGCCGACATCTTCTCTCTGTTCGAGCGGGTCATATATACCTCTTTCGCCGCCGCTTTCATGGACGGAGGCCATCGCTCAAAAAAGAATGCAACCCCTCCTTTTCCCGAATGTACACGAGCAGGAAGAGGGTGTCAACCGCGACACAACCCTGCATTCCGAATCGGTTTTCTGCATCCCGCCGTCTCTGCGGCACTGATGGGAATCAACGGGAAAAGAAAACAAAAAACCGGCCGGAATTCTTGTCCCGGCCGGAGGCTGAATGTGTTCGATCTCAAATCAATCAGTAAGAATCAATTGAATACCTGGGACCTGTTGATAACGATTCGCTTGACCCTGAGACTGCTGCACGTGTATGGCTGACCCAAAATCACCACGCCGCTCTTCTCGGACCAGAGTTTAATTTTAAACCTCATGTAGGGCTTGTTGGTGAAGTAGGGCTCAAGCGTCACCGGATCAACATCATCGAATTCGGTATAGTCCCTGAAATCACCGTTGACCTCATTCCAGTCGATGAAACCGTCATCATCCGCTTTGCAGGCATTAAACTTGATCTCGAAAAGCGGAGCGGGATTGAGGTCGGGAAGAACATTGGGAAATTCGAGGGGCACCCGTGATTGGGTTACATGGGTGTTCTCGTTATACATATCCATTTCATATTCAACGGTCAAACCCGTTGTATCGGGATAATAATCCGGGCGCGATACTTTCGCAAAGTAGAACATGGATTGCGCCAGGCTCTCGCCCGATTGAGCGGGAAAAACACCAAGGCTCATTTCATTGATCGGAGGATAGGTTGTGTTGGCAAAGCTCGAGGTCTTCAGGCTGTGCATGGAGTTCTGCAACAAAATGTATCCGGCGCCGCCGTCCCCCCCCCTGACAAGTATTCCGCCGCCCGTTCCGCCCACGACTGAAACAACGGAATTT
>CAZWHE010000254.1:0-3186 GCA_964633825.1 uncultured Phycisphaerales bacterium
ATGATGTAGGCCATGGTCAGGAATGTGGTGACGCCGGCGATCACCTCGGTCCGGATGGTGGTGCCTTTTTCTTCCAGCTTGAAAAAACGATTCAACATGGCGAGATCCTCCGATGAGAAGGCGGCTCTTTGATTAGAAATGGTTTCACACTCTTCATCAAAAGATTTTTCAACAGAAACCCCTTCGCGCTTTTTCGTCACCATGATTTCCGTTTCTGCGTTTTACACATGGGGCGAGGAAAAACCCGAACCCTCCACCGCCGGCGCCGTTAAAAACAAAGAGGAGTCAAGCGATGGAAAAAGTTTTCACAACGAGCGGGGAACAATTCCCTGCCGGCAGAGTCAAAACCTGCATGGGAGCAAAGAAAACCATCGCCGTAGCAACACTGTTCACCCTGGCGGCCGTCGCCTGCGCCGCCGTCGTCCCTCCCGGGGATTATGTGATCACGGGCGACGTCTATTTCGGCAGCATTCATTCATTCAGGAAACCCTGCGTGCTCAAGAGGACGAGCGTCTTCGCAGAGATTCAGGCGGTCAAAACGATCAAGCGTGAAAAGCTGGAGAAGGATTCCGCTCGTTACGCCTTTCTCATCCAGAAAGCGAACAGGGTTTTCAGGGAAACCGTCGAAAAGGTCGCTGCGGAAAAAGGATTTCATCTTGTCGTCGAAAAAGGTGGCATCCGGGCAGCGGACGGAAGCCGCATCCCGAACATCACGGACAGCGTGATCGCCGCCCTGCCCAAGTAATCTTCGACCCAACCTCTCGGCGGCAACAAAATCCGCTGTATTCCATCCCGGTTGCCCGGAAACCGCTTTGCCGTCACACCCCTCACGGCCTCTCCGCTCATCTTGAATGGAAGCGGACCGGATCGAACTTCTGACGCGAATCGTTTCTTTGGAAGGAAACATGAAAAAACAAACCATCCTTACGATCCTGACCGCTCTCCTTTTTCTCATCCCCGCCGGCCCTGCAGAAGCAAAGACACCCGCCGAGAAAGAAATATCCATTGGCGACTCCGGCTACTTCGTCTCCATACCGGCCGAGTGGAAAGCCGTGCCCCAAGACGGGGGCGGTTCGATGAAGGTCGACATCCTGGTCAAGCCGTCGGGGCTGCGCCAGGACCACCTCTCGGTCCACGTAATGGACAGGAACGGGGCCGGCCTGGACCGGTGGTTCGAATATCACCTGGAGGAAAACAACCCCGCCGTTCACGGCCGCCACGAGATCGTTTCCCGCGAAGAGATCGCCGTCGGCCCGCGCAAGGCCAGGCTCGTCCACGCTCTCGAGCTGGAAAACCACATCGGCTACGGCCTGATCGACATCATGTTCTTCACAGAGCACCACGTGATCGTTCTCAGCTATCTCTACGACAGCGAGAGAGGACACTTCGATCCCCGGGTGGAGCTGGAAAAAGCCGCCGCTTCCTTCCGGAGTGCGGTCGAATCAGCGCCGCCCACGGCCGGACCGGAAAAAACGGGCCGCACCAGAGGATTCACCCTGGGCCTGGAAGAGCGCGGCCTCTTTCTCAGCCTTCCCGAAGGCTGGGTTCCGGACAGGAAACACCTCGACGGCGACGAGGTGATCGTCAAACTCCCCCGCGGCCTGCTCAGGGTGATCACCTTCGCCAAGATCAGGAGCTCCAAAAATCACATTCGAAATCAAGGCCCGGGCTTTCGGCCGCACGAGGAAGATCGCCTTTCAACAGCGAAAGCATCTCCGCCGATATCGTCCTTCAAGCGAGCCGGAAAAAGAAGAACCGCGCCGTCGAGAAAGCCGTCGTCGGCTTCAACGGAAAGAACGGTTATCTGCTGATCCTCGAATCGAACAACCCGGACGACGAGCTCCTTCTCGAGGAAGTCGCGCAACGCACCCTTTTCATCGGTCCCGACGAGGCCAGGGAAAAATATCGCGAAGCCGCGGCCGCTCTGAAAATATCTTTCAAGGAACGGAATCCCGACAACGCGCGGCTCGCCCTTTCGGTGCTCACCCTCTATTCGGAGAACAGCGGCGCCGCACGTGAAATCGGCAAGGGCCTGTTCAACAAGAACGAAGAGATCCAGGTGGACTGCGCCGTCGCGCTCGGACGGATGGGCTCAGTTAAAGCGAGCTCCCTGCTGGCCAAGGCGCTCGAAAGCGGCAAGGTCTGCGAAAAGGCCAAGGCCGAATGCAGCAGAGCGCTCGGCGGAATCGGCGGCACGATGGCCATGAATCATGCCGAAAGGAGAAGGTGATGCGGCACAACTCGAAAGAGAGCGTCGGCACGAACGGCTGCGGCGGCGGCCCCGCCGGCAAGACGATGCCGCTCGTGTCGCGCGCCAAGAAAGGCGACATGAGCGCGATCAGCTCGCTCTACCGCCTTTACGAGAAGAGATTGAAAAAAGCGGTGAGAATCAGGGTGGGCGACAAGCTCAGGCGCCGGACGGAATCGAACGACCTGATCCAGTCGGTCTGGAAAGACGTTTTGTCCAACATGAACGGCTTCGAATACAGGGGACAGGATTCCTTTTTCAGGTGGCTGCTGACCCGCATCATTCACAAAATTCAAGACAAGGGGAGGTATTTCACCGCCGAAAAGAGGAACATGAAAAAGGAAAAACCGCTTTGCCGTGAGAACTCCTTTACTCGGGGATCGCCCCTTCCACCGGCACGCGGCCCGACTCCGAGCCATGTTGTTTCCGTCGACGAACAGCTCAACCGTCTCATGCGGATCCTCGACCGCCTCCCCGATTCACAGCGTCAGGCCGTTGTCTTCAGGATGAGAGACGAAATGACCTTCGAAGAAATCGGCAGAAAAATCAACAGGTCGTCCGAAGCGGCCCGCAAGCTTTACAGCCGGGGCGTCAAAAAGATCGGAGACATCATCCTTCGAGAGAAGCGCGGCATGAGAGACACGGGCTGAAGCCGTATATAATTCGGAAAGCCCTTTACAAAACCTCACCTTCCTTTTGCCGTTGCCCCCTCACCCGTATTAAAGTATAATCATATAAACACGAACCATTCCCCTTATCAACAGCCTGAAAGAGAGAGGGCCGTCATGAACGAGCAACTGCAAAAACACGGATTTTCCCCCCTATTCTCCATCTTTTTTCCCGTCATGGCCTTTCTCGCATTGGCTGCTCCCTCGGCTTCGGCGCAGGGAGACATGCCGGGCTTCCCGATCAACACGACCAATCAACAGACCGGTGCG
>CAZWHE010000255.1:0-3107 GCA_964633825.1 uncultured Phycisphaerales bacterium
AGTGGCTGCCGGCGCCGTGGTGCTGGTCATGATCTCTCTCTTCCTGACGAACGGAACGCTCCTCAGCTACAAGCTGCTGGGCTTCAATATCGGTCTCAGCCAGAGGGATGTCCGCGTTTACAACAATTTTTCCGATGCCGCATCCAACAACAACACGACGCCCGACCCCGATTTTCCGGGCACCCTGGGGGCCGTCATGGCGCTCTGGAAGGGCTGCATCGAATGGGGTTCGGAGCAGATGGGCTCCAGTTCCTGGGGCAGCGGCGGCGCCAATTTCGACCCCGTCTATGTGGGTGAAGCGAGCTCGGGCGGTACGAACACTTCCAACATCATTTCCGCGCGAAGCGACAGCAGCGGCAGCACGCTTGCTTACTGTATTTGCAGCGGAAACGGCTGGAAGATCAAGTTCTATGACGGCAACTGGGTCTGGGCAGACGGCCCGGGAAACACCCCGGGTGGCCAGATCGACCTGCAGGGTGTCTGCGCCCACGAGTACGGCCACGCCCTCGGCCTTGATCATACGTCGGTTTCTTCGGCCACCATGTATTACGCCGTGTCCGGTTCCGGCGACGCCCAGAGGACGATCGAGAACGACGACATCAACGGAGTCAAGGCGATCTACAGCTCCATGTCGGGCTCGAAACCCCATATTTCCTCGTTGTCGGGAGGCTTCAATGTGGGAAGCACCCTCACCATCAGCGGCAACAACTTTTCGACGAGCGGCAACGAAGTCTGGTTCACGGGAGACGGCTCGACGGGAAGCGCGAAAAAGGTCACGGGCGTCTCTTCTTCGGGAGGCGGAACCCAGATCGACGTGACCATCCCTTCCGGGGCTTACTCCGGCACGGTGGTCGTGAAGAAGAACGCTTCCGGTCATTCCGCCCTTTCCAACAACCACCCCTTCGATCTCGGCGGAGCCGATCCAATCCCCGACATCAAGGTCGATGGCTCCGACGGTCCCCTGACTGTTCCCAGCAGCCAGACCGTTGCGATCACGATCGCTCTCGACCCGGGCGGCCAGACCGGTGTCGCCCATGACTGGTGGATCTTCGTCCAGAAAGACTGGAGCACCACGTACTACTGGATCCCGCCGAACACGTGGACGCCTTCGGGAACCCCGATCCGCAGCTACAACGGCGGCCTGGTAAGCATAGGCAGCTACACCGTTGCCCAGGGAAAACTTCCCGTGGGATGGTATACATTCACTTTCGCCCTGGACGCCCTGGACAACACTTACCAGGGAACGTTCGAGGACACGTGTGACGTCCAGTCTTATTGATCAAACCGACTCACGAAAAAAACCGCCTCGGTCATTGGATCGGGGCGGTTTTCTTTTTTTACACGCCTGTGGCGCACACGCCTGCGGCGCAAAAGCGCGTGTAATATCCGGACTAAGCGTTGTTCTGCGGTACCAGCGGGACAGGACCGGATGAGAGAATCTCTCCTTGCAGGGAAACCTGAATCGCTTCGAAAGGGATCGGCAATCCCGAAGCCTTGATCGCTTCCCGAGCGACGACGAGAAGGCCCGTGCAGCAGGGCACTTCCATGTGAATGACCGTGATGCTTCTGGGAAGCGCTTCTTTGACAATGCCGGTCAGCCTATCCATGAAAAGATCGAGATCGCCGAACTTGGGACAAGCAAGAATGATCGCTTTGTTTTCCAGGAAGCGTTCATTGAAGGACGTAAGCGCCACGGGTGCACAGTCCGCGGTGAAGATGATATCGGCATCTTTAAGAAAGGGCGCGTGAGGAGGAATGAGCTCCATCTTGATCGGCCAATGGGAGAGCGCTGATCGTCCGGCTGCCGGGCGCTCCCCGGTTTCCGTGCCGGCGGAATTCATGGGATCGGAATTTTTACGGCCCGATTTTGCAAACTCTCTCATGGCGGCTCCGGGACACCCGCCGGCCGGTGGAGCGGGCGGCGCGCTCTCGGCGCTCCTCGCCGCGGCCAGATGTTTTTCGACGGCTTTTTCGTCATAGGGAAGGGCTTCCCTTTCGATGATCGTGATTGCGTCTTGGGGGCAATCGCCGAGACAGTCGCCGATACCGTCGCAGAGGTTGTCGGCTATGAGCCGGGCTTTCCCATCGACGATCGCGATGGCGCCTTCATGGCAGGCAGGAACACAGAGACCGCACCCGTCGCATTTTTCCTCGTTGATTTGAATGATTTTTCTCATTATCCGTTTCTCCCACGAGATCCGCTTGATTGAGTATAAAAGTGGGATAACACCCCCGGGCGGACCAATCCTTGACCCAGGTCAAAAATGAGGGTTTTGCTTAAAGTTGAGGCGGAATCAGCGCTCTTTCAGAACAGCCTCGGCGCTCATGGGCGAACCGTTTCGCTGAAAATGGATGACCACACGGTCTTCCGGGGTGAATGTCTTCAAGAGAGCGGAAAATGAAGCGAGATCTTCGACCTTTCCATCGTTGATTCCGGTGATGATGTCTCCTTCGCAAAGGCCGGCCGTTTCAGCCGGTGAATCAGGCATGACGGCCTTCACACGAACGCCGATACCGTCGAAGGCAAAATCGGGCATCGTTCCGAGAGTAACCCGGCGACCGCCCGAGGCGCGCCCGCCGGACGTGGTCGCGGATGCCGTGGTTCCTTCAATCAGAACGGTCAGGGGATCGGGCCGGTCCGCGAGGTAGCAGACCATTTCCCGGGTCAAAATGGCTGCTTTGACCATCCCGTCGATGTCGAGCTTATCCATGTCATCGGTGGGGCGGTGGTAGTCGGCATGCATCCCGGCGAAGACATGGACGGCCGGGATGCCGGCCTCGGTGAAGCTGACCTGGTCGCCTCCTCCGGGATCTTTGGCGATCGAATCGGCACGGACGCCCGTGGTGAACTCAACGCCCATGACGATGTGTATCCATTCCTTGGCGGTCCCTGTTCCAAAAATCTGGAATTTCCGCCCTTCGAGACGGCCGACGGAATCGAGATTCACCATGGCATAGACTTTCCGGGACGGATCCGGGCCGAGGGATTTCACGAAACGGCGCGAGCCCCGGAGCCCGGATTCTTCACCGGTGAATGCGGCAAAAACGACCGACCGGGCGGGGTGAAGCTCCTTCCCCAGGAGCTTGGCCAGCTCGAGAAGAACGGC
>CAZWHE010000256.1:0-3008 GCA_964633825.1 uncultured Phycisphaerales bacterium
ATATGGGCCTGACAGGACAGGGCGGGATCAATTGTGTCCCCCTTTTTCAAATCCTCCAAAATTAATAGGAAATTTGGGTCTAATTCATTGTAATTTGATAGGAAAAGGAATAATATCTCAACAGCTTGTGTGTGGTCTCTGACTGCCATTCCGGCTTGGAACACATGTTTGAAAACAGGTAACCGCGGAAGCAGGGCCTGTCGAGAAGGCCCCCCTTAACGGGGGTTTTTTTATAGACGGGCAGATCGATAAAAGAAACCGCCGGGCCTCGATTGGTCCGGATATTTCGAAACATCCGCAAACGATGGAAGATGATCACTCACATGAAAAGCAACGCAAGCATTCCCAAGCGATGCATCGAGTGTGAAGAGTTCGATACATGTCCTTTCCCGCAGTTGATGGATTACCTGAAGGATCTGGTGCATGAAAAATTTCACGGCAACATCATCATTCCTTTCAAAGACGGCCATCCGGGAAAACTGCGGCGTGAGGAAATTGTCGACCTGAACAGCTGACAGCGGATCGATTATTGGAGGGCGTTTCATGCCTGAAGGCGCAAAAGACCTCGACATGGACAATGACGGTTTCCTGAACAGAGAGGAACAGTGGACACGGGACCTGGCCGAGTTCCTGGCGAAAGAAAACCTCATTGTCGACGGCAAGCTGACGGACGATCATTGGAAGATCATCGATTATATCAGAGAGTTTTACCTGAGTTGCGGAGCCGGGCCTTCCATTTCCAAGGTCGGTAGAGCGACAGGGCTCTCTTCCAAGAGGATCTGTGAGCTTTTTCCCTGCGGGATGGCACGCGGAGCATACCGGCTCGCCGGACTGCCGAAACCGCACGGCTGCATTTAATTCAAAAATCATCAAAGCTTCGCAAGAAAATTTGCGTCGTCTTCAAGGCGGCAGGACTTTTGCGGTTTGAAATTAATATGACCCGTTGAGTGTTTTGAGGTGAATAATGGAAGCATTCGGTTCTTTGGTGGGTATTTATCTTCCCTACATCACGTTTGTGGTCTTTATCTTCGGCATGCTTTATCGGATCATGGCCTGGTCGAAATTGGGGCAGCCTTCGATGACGCTTTTCCCCCAGCCGGCCGGGGGTTCCAAGTGGGGTGTTCTTTCCGAGACGTTCTTTTTCCCCAAGTTGCTCAAGTCGGACAAGCTCCTCTGGCTCCTGGCCTGGGTATTTCATGTCATGCTGGCCCTCATCGCCCTGGGCCATCTCCGTGTAATCATCGACTTCGGGTTCATATGGAGCGCCATGGGCATGACCCCTGCCGACGTTGACCAGATGTCGGCCACACTGGGGGGCGCGGCCGGCATCATCATCTGTGTCACCACTGTCGGGATCATCCTGCGCAGGATCATGCTTCAGCGGGTCAGGGAGATCTCGTCCGGCGGCGACTGGTTCGCCCTTTTTCTCATTCTCGCCATTCTCTTCACAGGGAATTACATGCGCTTCGGGGCTCATTTCGATCTTCATCAGACAAGGGAATGGTTTCTGGGGCTGATCACTTTTTCATCCATCACTGTTCCCGATAACGGCATGTTTCTCTGGCATGCTCTCTTCGGGCAGCTTCTTCTGATTTACATACCGTTCAGCAAGATACTTCATTTCGGTGGAATCTTTTTCAGTCATACCGCGCTTCATAGGAGTTAAGCCGTGTCTGAGTCCAAAATCGATGCCAACAAAGTTGTTGAAGGAATCAAAGCGATCAAGAACGCGCCGGCGGCCCTGCGCCTCCCCATGGAGATCTGCGCCCGATGCGGGACCTGTGCCGATGTCTGTCCCATTTACTATGGAAAGAGCGAAAAGGAGCTCAATCCCGTCATTCGCTCCGACCTGGTGAGAGAAATCTATAACAGGTTCTACACGCCGTCGGGAAAACTGAAGAGCCTCTTCAACGGCAAGACTCCCGAGGTGACCGAGGAAGAGATGGATCGATGGGCCAAAGCCTTTTACGAATGCACGGCTTGCCGCCGCTGCGCGCGGTTCTGCCCCATGGGGCTGGATAACTCGGTGGTCACACGGAAGGGGAGGGGGCTTTTAAACAGCGTCGGCATGACTCCGCCCTTCCTTCTCAAGGTGATCGAAGCGTCCCTCAAGACGGGCAACACGGACGGAGCGCCGCCCGTTGCTCTCAAGGAGGCGGCGAAGTTTCTCGAGGAGGAAATGCTGGAAGAAGACGGCGTGCCGGTCAAGATCCCCGTGGACAAGCACCCCTCTGATGTCTTCTTCGTCCCGCCCTCGGGAGACGTTCTCGTCAATCCCGATGCCGTCATGGGAGCGGCCAAGGTTTTCCACGTTCTCGGCGTGGACTGGACCATGTCCTCGGGCGCTTTCGACGGCGCCAACTACGGTCTCTTCACCGGCGACGACAATGCCATGAAAGAGGACAACAAACTCTACGTGGAAGAGGCGAAAAAAATCGGATGCAAAGTCATGATGATGGGCGAATGCGGCCACGCCCACCGCATCATGAAATTCATGATGGAGAAGGCGAAGTGGTGGGGCGAGCTCCCCTTTAAAATCACCAACATTCTCCAGTACACGGCCAAGGCGGTTCAGGAAGGAAAGATCAAATTCGACAAGAGCCGGAACCCCGATCCCGTCACCTACCACGATCCCTGCAACTTCGGCCGGAGCTGCGGCATTGTCGAGGAACCGCGCATCATCATCAAGGCCTGCTGCGCCGATTATCGCGAGATGACGCCCTCTGGCGCGGAAAACTGGTGCTGTGGAGGCGGGGGCGGTCTCTCGGCCATGGACTCGATCCAGGAGTTCCGCATGACCGTGTCGGGGAAGAAGAAGGTGGAGCAGGTCAAGGCCACGGGCGCCACTTATGTGGCTTCCCCCTGCTCGAACTGCAAGAGACAGTTCATGCAGCTCATGGAGCACCACAAGCTCGACATTGGAACGGGCGGCCTGCACGACCTCGTCGCCCGATCGATTATATTGAAATAGGGGGGACGCAACAGGCAATCGTCGGGCGACGAGGTCG
>CAZWHE010000257.1:0-2982 GCA_964633825.1 uncultured Phycisphaerales bacterium
GGTGTAAGCGTGGGTTTTCTGAAATGGCTTGTTATATTTAATAATTCTATCGTTTGTATCGAGCAGGAGAGTCGGTATTGGAGAATGCGTGATGAACAGCTCTGTAATAGCGTCCAAATGACCGTTCATTCTTCCTGTCCCAACCGTATAAATTTATCCCGAGATCAACACTATACTAAGAACTCGAACCGTAATTCAATGAATAGCTTTCGAAAAGATAAGATCATGATAAATTAATTGCTGATTTGTTCTCTCTGCGATTCGATCGAGA
This sequence comes from uncultured Phycisphaerales bacterium, assembly GCA_964633825.1. Taxonomy (GTDB): domain Bacteria; phylum Planctomycetota; class B15-G4; order B15-G4; family CAYZWU01; genus CAZWHE01. Next base: position 272 of record CAZWHE010000257.1, read on the forward strand.
AGGGGGGCACGCCGCCAAGAAATGCATCATTCGTAAATATCCACCATAGGCACAACGTCCGATAATAATCCTTATGATGTGTCGCATATTGGAGTAATGAAAAAGGTTTTCTGCAGAGAATCAGCATATAGAGCTCGAATTCGGCTATCTAGGTGTTTTTGGGGTCTTTTTTAAGGCGATTCCAGTAGTCCATGCGTTTGCGGATCTCTTTTTCGAAACCATACTGTGAAGGCTCGTAAAAAACGGACCGGGCGATTTCATCGGGAAGATAATCGTCGGCCGTGAATGAGCTTTCCACATCGTGAGGATAGACGTAATCCTTTCCGTACCCGAATTCCTTCATCAACTTGGTGGGTGCGTTGCGGATTTTGAGTGGAACAGGAAGGTGACCCGTTTTGGATATTTCGGAGGAAGCTTTGGCAAGAGAGATATAAACCCTGTTGGACTTGGGGGCGGTTGATAGATAGACGGCGGCCTGGACCAGTGCGGCGTCGCATTCGGGCATGCCGAGAAAATGAACGGCATCGCGGGCCGCTATGGCGACGACTAATGCGTTTGGATCTGCGCAGCCGATGTCTTCAGAGGCGAAACGAACCATGCGCCGGGCTATGTAGAGAGGGTCTTCTCCGCCACGAAGCATGCGTGCCACATAATAAATAGAGGCCTGAGGATCAGATCCCCTCATCGACTTGTGAAGGGCCGATATCAGGTTGAAGTGTTCTTCACCGTTTTTGTCATAGAGAAGACACTGTTTTCCGGAAGCTTCCTGAACATGACCGAGTCGGATGGTTTTATCTTTTCGTGATGAGACGAGCAGGGCGGCCAGCTCGAGGTTGTTCAGAAGAACACGCGCGTCACCCATGGAGAGGGAGAGCAGGAAATCGCTCGCATCCTTATCGATACGGAGTTTCATCGACCCGAGCCCCCTATCGGTATCGTCAAGAGCTCTTTGCAGAATCCTTTCGAGTTCGATGAGAGCCAGGGGATTGAGAGCCACAACCTTGCAACGGCTCAAGAGAGCGGAGTTCACTTCGAAAGACGGATTCTCCGTGGTGGCGCCGATGGTGATGAGCGTGCCGTCTTCGACGCGGTGAAGAAGAGCGTCCTGCTGCGCCTTGTTGAACCGATGTATCTCGTCGATGAAAAGAATCGTCCCCCCCGCCTGGGCGGCGATCCGCTTTCTGGCCGATTCGATCGCTTTCTTGATGTCGGCCACGCCGGCCGCCACGGCTGAGAGGTGGATGAATTCCTTGCCGGTCACGGCGGCGATAACGCGGCCGAGCGTTGTTTTGCCCGTCCCCGGGGGCCCCCACAGGATCAGGGACTGGACGCGGTCTTCCTCGATGGCGAGCCGCAACGCGCGGCCTTTCCCGACAAGGTGTTCCTGGCCGACGAATTCTTCGAGGGTGCGGGGCCTCATCCTGTCGGCGAGGGGGGCTTTCTCCTTGTAATATTTTCTCACCTGATCATCGAAAAGATCGGCGGAAAAGCTCTTCTTCTTCGCCATGGGACTCGGCCCCTTCTCAATCCTTGTTCATGTGTCCGTCGAGATAGTCGATCAGGGCATGGAACTGAAAGTGGAGGTCGTGTTCTTCGACTCCGAGGGGGCTTTTAAAAAAGCTCGAAAGCTGGACCATCCTCCCCCACTCTTTCTTGCGTGAAGCGAATTCGGCGAGACGAATCATGTCGAGCACGAGTGGTGCGGCCAAGATTGCGTCGCATCCCTGCCATGTGAATTGCAGCGACATCTTGAAATCCATGAATCCCTGAAAGTGAATGAAGTCCCATGCTGTTTTCATGTCCTTCAGGGAAGCCACATAGTCGATGCCCACGTGGGTGTGGAGAGGATAACCGAGTATCTTTTCCAGAAGATGATCCTTGGAGTGCACCTTGGCGGCCCGGTTGTCCTCTTCGGACAGGACCTTCCCGTCCCGGTCGCCGAGGATGTTGTATCCCTGCCACGACAGGACCTTCAGGTTCCGGTACTTGAACATCGGCGCCAGGGCCGACTTGACCAGAGTCTCGCCCGTTTTTCCGTCGTTGCCCATGTAAGGGACCCGCCGCTTCCGGGCGAGCTCCTCCACCGCGGGAACGAGCGCCGCGTTGGACGGCGTGAAATTGATGTAAGGGCATCCCCTGTCGATCGCGGCGTAGGCATAGAGAAGTGAGGCCCGGACCGCTTCCCGGCGGTCACGGCGAATGCACGTGTTGAGCTCATCGAGGGTTTCATGGGCTTTGTCGGGTTCGAGAAGGGGCTCGGTCGAAGCGAGGTTGACGGCGATCACCCTCTCGAGATCGTGTTTTGACTTGAATTCGTCGATATCGCGGCCGACCTCTTCGATGATTTCGGACAGCGATCGCCGGGAGGAAAGAAATTCCTCATCGGCAAGCTCGGTGACGGCCCGGCCGCAGTTGATGATGATCCCGGGCTTGATCTCATCGTCCAATTCCCGGATCTCCTGCTCGAGCTTGTGCAGGATTTCGAAACTGATCGAACCGGTCTCCTTGTAGATCTGGTAGGCGTTCTCGTAGAGGGATGATTTCCTGATATCGTGCCCGCCGAAGACGAGGTCCCCCATGGGGACAAGACCGAGCTCGGAAAGCTCTATCCTCTCGGTGACGAGACCGGCCGTTGAGGTCAGTTCCCGCGCGATGGCCCGCCCCCCCACGATGACCGTCGAGGCAAGCCCCCCCTTGGCTCCGAAGATCCA
>CAZWHE010000258.1:0-2968 GCA_964633825.1 uncultured Phycisphaerales bacterium
GTATAAGCCTCCTCCCTTGTATGCCGTGTTGTCCTCAATCCGGTTTCTTTCCAGCCGGGGCGAAGACTTGCTGCAGTAGATTCCGCCGCCCATACTGGCCGTGTTTCCCGAGATCGTGTTGCTCCGCACGATCGGGGACGAGTTCAGGCAGTAGATTCCGCCTCCAAGGTTTGCACTGAACTGTCCGATGACGCCAGTTCCGTTCGTGATCGTGAATCCCTCCAGAAGGGTTCCCAAATCCTCTCCGTTAGAAAAAGTGACAACGCTTCCGGACTGGTTTCCGTCGATGATCGTGGACAGGGCGCCCATCAGGCTCCGGACGGTGATCGCCTTGCCGCTGAAGTCGATGTTCTCCGTGTAGATTCCGGGGCCGACCAGGATCGTTTCGCCGTTAACGGCTGCGTCGATGGCGCCTTGTATCGTCGAGTAATCACCGGGAACGTGGGTCGTGAGATAGGACGTCAGCCAGGGATCGAAGTCAACGTCGTCGGTCACCGAATCCCCGACTCCGTCGGGATTGAGAACGGCGTTGTAAGGTCCCGAGGGATCGCCCCACCAGTTGTTCTCGGCAAGAACCGATGCCGACGAGTAGTTGCCGAGCCCGAGCGATTCGTTGCCGGCAATGGCGCAGTCGCTGATGGACACGGTCGGAAAAGCGGTGCCGTCGTCCCAAACCTGGATCCCCGTTCCCCAACCCGTCACGGTGGTGTTTGTGATGTCGACGACCGCGTTATCGCCCGACACGGCCCAGGCACCGAGCCCGAGACAGGGAAGGGCCGATCTGCCGTCGAAATAACAGTTCGACACTGTAACGGTTGTTCCCCTTCCGGAGCCTGTTTTTCCTCCTCCATCGTCATAAGGACTGGCCGGCGGCGGTCCGTACACGGTTTCTTCATCGATGGCGAGGCCGTATATGACTCCTCTGTTCCCCCTGCCGGCCGTGCTGGCGATGAGGGTATTGTTGTCGAAGAGGCCGTCGGTGGTGATGTTGTAAACGCCGATCTGGTTGTCCTCGATGGCGGGGCAGTTCTTGATGTCGACCGTGGCGCCTTCAAAGAGAAGAATTCCGGCCGCCGACCAGCCGCTTCCCGTGTAATCATGGCCCGAAGTCGAACAGCCGTCGATTGTTCCACCGGCGTCGTAGCCGAACTGGATTCCGTTCTGGGCAATGACCGTTGTGGGACCTGCGCCTTCCACGGAACAGTTTGTGATGTTGGCGACCGCATTGGCGCTGTTGATCGTGATGCTGTTCTTCTGGCATCCCGTGACAATGCAGTTCGTCATCGAAACCGTTCGGTTCGTGCCGTCGTCGATGACGGCATAGACGCCGACGCCGTGTCCCGCCCCGCTGAAAGGGGATTCCTTGATATCCTTGATTTCACAATCGGACAGGCTCCCTCCCGTGTTTCCAAAGCCGACACCCGTGAACCGATAATTGCCGTTGCCGCGGCTCAGCCCGTCCACGGTGACGTCGCTCAGGGTGAGATATCCGTCATTGATTACACCCACGATGCACCTGTTGTCCGCGCTTGTGGTGAATGAGACGGCCAGGCTGACAGGAGAAAGTATATTGGTCAGGCCGATGTCGGCGCCGTCGATTGTGAGGGTCTTTCCGTCGATGAAGAGCTGCTCCTCGTAATCGCCCGGAGCCACCATGATCGTGTCGTTGTCAGCCGCGGCGTCGATGGCCTGCTGAATCGTCGGGTAATCCGACGGGACATTGATGGTGGCCGAAAATCCGACAGCCGAAAGGGAAAAGAGAAAAGCCAAAATCAGAGTGTATCTCATACAAGACCTCTTTAAGGAGAATGTGTTTAGCAGGCTTATCAGGCGCTCGTTTCAGCTATTTATACTGATTTATATTATATCAAAAATAGTGAAACTTTCCAGGAAAAAAGAACCCGGCCTCTGCCGATTCAAACAGTAAGAAACCCCATAAAAAAGGGGACAGGATTCGGATCCTGTCCCCTTGATCATCTTGATACAAAGCGATCTACGGCACAATTGGGATCTCAAGCGGGCTCGATGCAAAGTCGTTCGGATACTCGGTCACGTAGACGAAAGTCCACGTCAAGCCCACCTGGCTCACCGGAATCGGTCCGGTCGAATCGAAGGTTGCCGTTGCCTGGCCCAAGCCATCGAGCCACCCTCTGAAGTTGATGAAGTTGTTGTTGTTGTAATGGTGTCCGATATAACGCAGGAGGAAGCAATTGTTGAGAGGCAGCTGGCATGCCTTGAGGTCGCCGGGTACTCTAAAACCGGGGAAGAAACCGTCCGTACCCGCAACGAGGAAGAACTTGTCGTCCGCGTTCTCGGTACCGGCGTCAATCGTGAAATTGACAAGGGCTCCCGCTGCGGCCGACATGGAGGCTGCATCGGCCCAGAGGCAAATGAGCAGGGTTTCATAAGCACCCATTTCCACGAAACCGTTGGAGATCCTCATTTCACCGTCGAGATCGGTCAGAGGAAGCTCGTCCGCTCTGTTGCTGCCTTGGTTGAAGCACGGAGTAGCGGTGGTGAGATGAAAATCTCCGCTCCCGGCGTTAACAAAGAGGGGATCGGCATCCATGTTGGTCTTGCCGGTCCACCCGCCCTCTACATCACAGAAAGAGATGTTGGGTTCACCTGAGTCGACATAGATCTGAGGTCCCGTCGGTGCGGAGTTGTTCCAGAAGATGCAGTTCGTTACTGTGGGCGAGCAGTTGTAGCAGTCGAGGCCGCCGCCCGTTGAAGTGGACGAATTGCCGTAAACGGTGTTGTTGGTGATAATCGGCTCGCAGTCTCCCCAGCAGGTGATTCCGCCGCCCTGGCCGTTGACGCCCGTCACCGAGTTGTCGTGAATGACATTGTTGACAATCGTGGGCGATGAATAGAGCCAGGTGCAGATGGCGCCGCCGGAGATCAAGGCTTCATTTCCGGTGATGATGTTGTTCCGGATCGTGGGGGAAGTATAGTTGCAGAAGATACC
>CAZWHE010000259.1:0-2931 GCA_964633825.1 uncultured Phycisphaerales bacterium
TGTGGGAGGCGATTCCGAGGGGGCTGACCCTCCACGCGGGATTCATGTGGAACTACGGCCGGGACCGCACCAACGACATCCCCCTGCGACACACGCACCCCATGCGCGGCATCCTGAAGCTCCGGTATGATGAGCCGACCGAGCGACGCTGGTGGTTCGAGGTGATGGCCGACATGGTGGACCGCTTCGACAAGATCCCCCCGGATCGACTGGCCCACGACGTGGGATACCTGGAGGAGCCGCAGGACCCCTCGTCCGGGATGCGCAGGGCCTACGGCCTCCCCGGCTACACGGTCTACCACCTGCGCGCGGGCTACCGGTTCACGGACCACGTGATGGCGAGCCTCTCCGTGGACAACCTGACGGACAAGCTGTACCGCCGGGCCCACAGCCGCTGGGACGAGCCGGGAACCAATGCGCTGGTAAGTCTCGAGATGAAATTTTGATGTAGGGAAGGGGCTTATCCCCTCCCTTGCCAAGGGGCTCAGGCGGCGGGTGGGCGCAAAGCCCGCCCCTTTCCCTCGACGAGCGGCAGGGCAAGCCTTGTTCCTACGTTCTTCCACTGTACCCCTCTCGACTTCCAGCGTTTACCAGACGTAGCGGAAGCCGCCCTTGAGGACCGGCTCGCCGTCGAGGACCGTGTAGAGATCGTCCAGGCTCTCGATGTCCTGGCCGAGGATATTGTGGACGTTCAGGTAGATCCGGTACGTCTCTTTGTAGGCCAAGGAGACTCCGGCGTTCAGATTCTCGTAGTCCTCCAGTTCCGTGGTCATCCCGGACGGATCGTCCTGCTCGGCCCCCGCGGGCGGCTTCCAGTTCCAGGCGCTGCGGTCGAAGGTCGCCCGCAGGCCGACGAAGCCGGAGAGTTTCCAGTAAGAGGCGAACGGCTTCCCGGCCACGGCTTTGAAGAAGGCCGACGAGCCGGGATGATACGGCAGTTTGCGACCGGATTCCTCGTCTTCACTGTCGGTGTAGCTGTAGCCGCCCTCGAGGCGCAGATTCCGTGAGACGGTATAGCGCGCTTTGACTTCGCCGCCGTAGACCCTGGCGTTCTCGATGTTGGTGCGCCGCCAGACATCGATCGTGGGGTCCTCGTCCCAGGGACCCTCATAGACCGGGACGATCATGTCGTCCAGTTCGCTGAAGTGGCCGTACAGCATCACCTCGAAGGAGTCGCCCGGGAACAGCTCGACGCCGAGCGAGTAGGTCATGCTGTACTCCGGCTCCAGGTTCGGGTTGCCGAAGCGGTAGGCCCGGCCGCCGTGCCCGTACCCCTCTTCGTAGAGCTCCTGCGGCGTCGGCGCATGGAAGCCGCGCGATACTGAGCCGCGCAGCCGAAGCGGCAGGTCCGGCGAGTAGAGGACCGAGGCCTTTGGCGACAGTACGGCATCAATCCCTTCCACGTCGTCGTATCGAAGGGCTGTCATCAGGGTCAGGCCATCCATGAGGCGCCATTCGTGCTGTAGGAAGGCGCCGACCGTGTACTGGTCCGAAGGCTCGACGGCGTTGCGCGTGAACTCGTGGTGTTTGTAGTCCATGCCCCCTGTCAGGATGTTGGAATCGGTTATGTGCCATGTGATGTATGACTCCGGCTGCACCAGCTCGTTCTCCTCTTCGTTCGTCTCGGCGTCCCACCTCGTGTACGAGATCTTGGCGGACAGGCTCAGAGAAGGGAGGAAGGAGTGGGACACGCCGAGGACCCCGGTCGCCAGGTAGCTGTCGGCCTCATCGCCCCGCCAGTCAACTGTGTTGTCGACCCAGTTGACCCAGCCGAACAGATTTGTGGACTCGGCCAGGTCGACATCGACCCGGGAGAGAAGGTTGAACCGCTTGTGCCCCATGTTGTCCACGCGGTGGGCCGGCTCTTTGAGCGGGACGCCGTCGCTCTGCTCCCGGTTCAGGAACATAGAGAGCCGGATGTTTTCGGTGACCGGCCTCATCCACGCGGCTTCGACCTCGTAGGTTTCGTAAAAGCCGGCGGCTCCGGCCAGGGATGTCTCGGGCCTGTCGCCGCACTTGCGGGTGACGATGTTCACCACGCCGCCGATGGCGTCGGCTCCGTATTGGGCCGAGGCGGCCCCGCGTATGATCTCGATGCGCTCGATGATATGGGGCGGAACGAGCTCCAGGTTTCGGCCCGTGTGAATGTGCTCGCTGAGCAGGCGAACGCCGTCCACCAGTACGAGGGTGTAGCTCGCTGGCAGGCCGTTGAGCCCCACCACGTGGCGCTCCGGCAGTCCGCTTCCTGTCCCGGTCTCGATGCTCGCGCCGGTGACGTATTCGAGCAGCTCGCCCGTGGACGACGGATTCAGCTCCTCGATCTCCCGGCGCGTGATCACCTGGAGCACATCCGGCACGTCGCTGAGCAGCATCTCCCGGCGTGTTGCCGTAACAACGACTTCGCCCAATTCCTCGGCATTGCCCTGCTGCCCATTCTCCGCAGCCTCCGCGGCCGGCACACAACAAACAATACCGAGACACAGAATAGCGATGTAAGCTTTCATTCTGCTCTCCTTACGTTCGGGACCGCATCGAAGATTTGGCTTTATCGAAAAAATCTAACAGATTGGGAGTCTGTGCACAAATCGTCCAACTGTTTCATAGGATCTGCCAGGAATCCTGGACGCAAAAATCCAGCTCATCAGCGGACACGAGGATAGGAAGAGCCTGGCTATCTATCAAGATCTGAGCTTGGCCGATGTGGAGAAGGAGTATAGCGTGGCCTAATGAAGGCAAGGGTTTAAATTGAACGTAAAATATTTTGCGTTCAATTTTTTACGTCCAACACTTGAAGGAGTCAATTGGAAGGCCGAAAAAAGGCGAAGGCAGTGAATTGTGCATCATTGCAGTCGCTTAACGACTGAAAAGTGAACCCCAGTTCCGAGTTACGGAGCCAAACAGGCGGGAATTTACATAAAAAGTGGAGAAAGT
>CAZWHE010000260.1:0-2921 GCA_964633825.1 uncultured Phycisphaerales bacterium
CGTGTCGAACCGGAGCAACTCTTCCGGTGCGAAGGGCGGCTCGGAGTCGGGCAGACCATCATGAAATGCGAAGGACATCACTCCGACGTCGGTTTGGCCGAAGCGATTATCAAATCGTGCAACATATATTTCTACCATCTCAGCAGGAGCCTGGACTATCCAATGATGTTTCGCTGGGCTCAAGAGTTTGGTTTCGGAAAAAAAACGGGATTTCTCAATCCCGGTCTTTACGGTTTACACAGGCGCTCCGCTTTTGTTCGGGAAGATCCAGGGCTGCTGAAGCTGCGCGAAAAAGGGGTGGGCAATCTCATGCGGTTATGCATCGGTCAGGGTGCTGTCGACGACGTCACTCCTCTTCAGGTGGCTCGTATGATTTCGGCCATTGCCACAGGTTATCTGCCGCAGCCCTATCTGATAATGCGGATCGGTGAACGCAGTATTCCCGCCCCTCCCGGAAGAGAGATGGGGATATCCCCCGAGGCTCTTGATTTCGTCAGGGAGGCGATGCGTCTCGTTGCAGTTCGAGGGACGGCACAGCCCATGGTTGAAAGAAATCTTGATTTGAGACCATGGAAAGTGGCAGGAAAAACCGGTACCGCCCAGGTTGCGAACGGGCCTTCTCATGCCTGGTTTGCTGGATATTTTCCTTATGATGATCCTGCCATCGCTTTTGCCGTTATTGTCGAGTCGTGCGGGCTCCATGGGGGAGAAATCGCTGCTCCTCTTCTCCAGAGGATTCTAGAGGAGGGATCGGCGGTTCGGTTGGCAGGGGAGAGGAAGAGATGAAAAGGAAGGATTTCCTCTCTGATTTCGAATGGCACCTCTTATTGCTTTCATTATGCATGACTATGATCGGGATCGCTTTTATCTGGAGCTCAACCCGGGATTCACATTATTCCGGCAAGTTCCTCTATCAAGGGCTGTTCGCTCTCGTTTCGCTCCCTCCAATCATCTTCATTCTCAAGTATGGCTATGTTAATATCAGGAAATTCGCATATATATTCTATTTTCTGGTTCTATGCTCGCTCGTTCTCTTACAAGTGATTGGCGGTATGAGCGGACGTGCGCAACGATGGTACGACACGGGATTGGGCTTCCGGGTACAGCCGTCGGAATTCATGAAAATCGCTCTCATTCTGGCGCTGGCACGTTATCTCATGTATAGGAAAAACCTGAACAGTTGGTCGGCCCTGGTTCCGCCATTTCTGCTGACTCTCTTCCCCATGGTTTTTATCATTGTTCAGCCCGATCTGGGAACGGCTCTCATTTTCCTGCCGATTCTGTTTGGTATGCTCTACTCCGCCGGCGCCAGGGTCAAACATCTCATCTTGCTGATCGCCGCCGGAATTATATTGGTCCCGCTGGTGTGCAGATCTCCGCTCTTGGCGGATTATCAGCGCGAGAGAATCACCAGCTTTATGCAGCAGATACCGAGTCTTGAAGAAAAAGCCAGGACTCTTCGCCTCGAAGGCAATATAGAGATGGCGGAGAAGATGGAAAAGAAAGCACGGGATCTCAAGAGAGGGACCGGGTATCAGCAGTATTTTTCGCAGGTCTCTATCGGATCGGGTGGATTATTGGGCAAGGGGCTGACATCCGGACCTCAAAACAGGCTGAACTATCTTCCTGAAAGGCATACCGATTTTATCTTCGCTATTGTGGGCGAAGAGTGGGGCTTTCTGGGTTGCGGAATGATCCTTTTTCTTTACCTCCTGATGATCGCCATTATTTTGGGTGTGGCGCGACGGACCCGCGAGCCTTTTGGACGATATCTCTGCAGCGGAGTGGCCGTTTTGTTCGCGACTCAGGTTTTTGTAAACACAGGTGTTTCGGTAGGGCTCTTGCCCATCGCCGGCCTCACGCTCCCCTTTCTGAGCTATGGAGGCTCGTCGCTGCTTTCATTCTTTATCGCCCTCGGGCTTGTGCTCGATGTGGGCGCCAGAAGGGTGAGAGTGTTTGGCGAATAATGAACGGTTCGATCTGTATTTGGAGCCGGAAAAGAGATTTGTTGAGGTTAAATTTCCTTGAACCTGTATATCGACACAACATATTTTGTATAGAGAAGTAATGATCCTAAGAAATGCAGGTTTTTCTTGTTATATCTTGTTTTGAAAAGAAGTGGGGAACTCAGGTAATCCCGCCGAATCAAATAAGGTTGTAGCGAGGTCTGATAAAGCAATTGTCTGAAAAAGACCAAGAACTGATTCAAAGGGCATCGAAAGGAGAGAGAGAGGCTTTCGGTGAGCTCGTGGTCAGACACCAGGATCGTGTCTTTAATCTGGCCTATCGCCTGACAGGGAGACATCATGAAGCTATGGACCTCTGCCAAGAAGCTTTTGTGAGGGCCTTTGCGGCCATTTCGAATTTTCGCGCCGAGTCGGCGTTTTTTACCTGGGTTTATCGCATTGTTCTGAATCTGCATATGAACCGTGAAAAAAGCCTGGGCGGAAGGGCGGCCAAGAAGATGTTTTCCTTGGACTGCCCGGCGCGTTCTACGGACAAGCCTATTGAGATGATGGACCAAACCGCGGCGGACCCTTCCCTTCCCATAGAGGACCGGGAAAGAGATGAAATCATCCAGGAAGCGATCATGAAGCTGGAAGCGGATCACAGGCAGGTCGTGCTTCTCAGGGATATGGAAGGAATGTCTTACGGAGAGATAACGGCCTATCTGGAAATTCCGGAAGGCACGGTTAAATCGAGGCTGCACCGGGCTCGCGACGAGTTGAGGGCCCTGTTGAAACGGATATTGTAATGCCTCGGAGGCAGTGGGATGAATTGCGACGAAATCAAGAAGCTGTTGAATGACTTTGTCGACGAGGTCCTTTCCGGCGAGGAGAGACGCCTTGTTGAGAAACATATCGGAGAATGTTCCGACTGCAGGACTGATGTCGAGAGCCTACGCAATCTCATCAAGAGCA
>CAZWHE010000261.1:0-2899 GCA_964633825.1 uncultured Phycisphaerales bacterium
CCGGTCGGTCAAGTTTAACCTGGAGCGCTTCACTCTCATCGGTGCGACAACGCGCGAAGGTCTCCTCACCGCCCCGTTCAGGAGCCGTTTCGGCGTCATCGAAAAGCTCGACCTCTATCCCGTTGCCGAGCTCTCACAAATTCTCGTTCGTTCGGCCGGCATTCTCGGCATGGATATTTCCGAAAAAGCCCTCGACCTGATCGCTTCCCGCTCGCGCGGGGTTCCCCGGATCGCCAACCGTCTTCTCAGAAGGATCCGGGATCTCGCCCAGGTGAAAGGCAAAAAGATCGTCGACGAAACGATCGTCTGTCAAGGGCTTGAAATGATGGGCATCGACAGAGCGGGTCTCGTTTCGACGGACAGACGAATTCTGTCCGCAGTCGCCCGCGGAGACGGCGAGCCGGTCGGGCTCAAAACGATCTCTGTCAGCGTAGGCGAGGACGACGAATCGATCGAAGAGGTCTACGAGCCCTATCTGATCCAGAAAGGATTTCTCGTCAAGACACCGAGAGGGCGCAAAGTCACACCGGCGGGCCTCAAGCACATAAAAACCGAATCAAGCGGAACTTTCAAATCCGGCAGCGACCAGAAAGAGCTCTTTTCTTGATCCCCCAGGCACCATCCACTCGGTTTGCAGGCAAATCCGATCAATCTCACGATGGAACCGCTCGCCGGAATATGTCTTTCGGGAGCCGCCTTCTTTCCGGTTTTCTCTTTGTTGCAATCCCGTTTTTGCTCCACGGTTTCATCAACAGCGCATTGACCGGTCCGAACCCTCCCCCATCGACCGGTTTTGTCGTCAAGGTTTTGCTGGCTTCGGGAACATCGGAAAGCCCCACTCTTTTCAGCGTGGACGGTTCTTACAGGATCTTCGAAGGCGGCGCTCTCCGCGATTTCGAAGATCCCGGTTTCAGGGCATACGGTTATGGACTGAGCACGGCCCGCGTCGCCCTGCATGACGACGGAAGGATCGCCGTCAACCAGACCCCCATATCCCGGGAGAGATTTTGCCTCGTACCCAAGAGAAACGGCGCCATCCGATTGGGAAACACGAGATACCCGGGAGCGCTCCTGATCGAAAGGGACGGCAAAAAAAAGATCCATCTGATCAATCTTCTCGACATCGAAGAGTACCTGGCCGGAGTTCTTTTCAGGGAAATGCCGGCCTCTTTTCCCAGGGAAGCCCTCAAATCCCAGGTTGTGGCGGCCAGGACATACGCTGTCTACATGATGACCATGGAAGAGGGCTTTCTCCTCGACGATTCGCGTTCACAGGTTTACGGCGGCGTCTCTGTTGAAACATCATTGAGCAGAAATATCGTCGGGGATACGGCCGGAGAGATTGTGACATACGAGGGAAAACCGATCCCGGCTTACTACTCTTCCACTTGCGGCGGGACAACGAGAAAGGCGGACGATGTTTTTCCCGATCCCTCCCCGACCCCGCTCAATAACAGCGTGGCATGCGGTTCCTGTTCCGACTCCCCCTACTCGAGATGGTCGGTCGTCCTCCCGATTCGTGAAGTCGTGGAAAAGTTCGGGCTCCGCGGAATCTGCTCCAACCCCGAAGTGGGCGTCACCAAATTCGACCCCGCGGGAAGGGCCTCGGAAATCGCCCTCCTCGACCATCAGGGAAACATCCTCAAGCAATACAGGGCCAACAAGTTCAGGAGCACCATCAACAGGGGACGCTCATTGAGAAAGAAAATGCTCTCCACGCGCATCGATCGGATCACCCATTCGGGAGGCTCGATCAGAATCGACGGAGGCGGCTTCGGGCATGGCGTGGGATTGTGCCAGTACGGATCGCGGGGTCTCGCGAAAGAGGGATACGATTACCGCCGTATCCTTCAATACTATTACAGAGAGTGCCGGATCATGAAGATCATTTCCTCGAAAGAGATCGCTTCCGCGGGCTCCTGATCATGGAAATCGAATTCACCATCGAGAAGAGCGATACCTCGAGCCATGCCCGAACAGGCAAGATCGCTGTGAGGGGACGCTCCTTTCACACCCCGGCTTTCATGCCTGTCGGGACGGGGGCCACGGTCAAGGCGGTTTCTCCGAGGGATCTCGCCGAAGCGGGCGTGGAGGCCCTGCTGTGCAACACCTATCACCTCTATCTCAAGCCGGGCTCGTCCCTTGTCGAGCGCGCCGGCGGCCTCCACAGGTTTATGGGTTGGGAAGGCGCCGTCATTACGGACAGCGGCGGTTTCCAGCTCTACTCTCTGGCCGACCTGGTCGACATCGACGACAAGGGCATGACCATCAAATCCCACATCGACGGCTCATCCCATTGGTTCGATCCCGAAGGCGTCATGAAGATCCAGGCCGAGCTGGGAAGCGATATCGTCATGGCCTTCGACCACTGCCTTCCCCATCCGGCTTCGGCGGCCGAGATCTCTCAAGCGCTCGACCGAACGACCCGGTGGGCGCGCCGATGCAAGGACGCACAGGCTCGGCTCGAATCGAGCGCCGCACTTTTCGGCATCGTCCAGGGCGGCATGGACCCGGCGATGAGAAAAAAAAGCTGCGACGAGATCAGCGGAATCGGCTTCCCGGGATACGCCGTGGGAGGGCTCAGCGTGGGCGAGGGGAAAGAGTTGATGCACGACACGCTCCAGGCCACAACGCCCCACCTCCCCCTCGAGAAGCCGCGATACCTGATGGGCGTGGGGCCTCCCGACGACATTGTTCGCGCCGTCGCCGCGGGCGTGGACATGTTCGACTGCGTCATCCCCACACGAAACGCCAGGAACGGCACCCTTTTTACCAGCCGCGGCTTGCTGAAACTGCGAAACGCCGCCCTCAAAGACGATCTCGACCCTCCCGACCCGGCCTGCGACTGCCGGACGTGCAGGCAATTCTCGAGGGCCTACCTGCGCCATCTCTTCAACAC
>CAZWHE010000262.1:0-2780 GCA_964633825.1 uncultured Phycisphaerales bacterium
GAAAGAACCTATGACCAAGCTATTCCGGCCTATGAAAAAGCGCTCGAGCTCTACAACGGCTTCCGCTCCTGGATAGGAGAGGGGGAAGTCTCGGCCGCCGACAAGCTCAAGGCATCGCTCGAATCGGCCAGGTGCATGATCTTTCTAAAGCGCCCGCAGGAAGCCGTGGATTCTTTCAAGAAGATGTTCGAGCAATATCCCGCCGAGATGAAAGCGCCTGGTGCGTATAAAAAGACTCTCACTGTCTTGAGCACGCTCATTCAGGAAAAGACTGATGAGAAGATCTCCATCGACCTGCTGGCGTTTGCTAAAGAAACGTACCCCGAGCAGGAGGAGAATTGGGATAAACTCGCGAAAAGGCTGATCGAACAGGGAGTGAGCGACGAAGGCATGGAGAAGCTGAAAACCCTCGGCTATCTCTAAGAGGTCGGTGATCGGCTTTTTCGTTCCCGCACCCGGATCGCTTCCTGGCGGCACGACACGACGCATGAGGTGCAGTTCACGCAGAGGGTGGTGTCGATCCGGACCGGCCCCTTCGGCTCGTCCTGAATCAAGGCCGGACACTCGAAAGCCTTGACGCATACGCCGCACCCGTCGCATTTCTCCAGGTCGATCTCGACGATGTTGTCTTCCCAGAGCTTGCGCGTTTCCTTTTCATTGATCAGGCAGGGGGCTCTCGAAATGACGACGGCAACCCCTCCGTCGGGCGATCGAGTGAATTCGCCGGCCTTCAGGAGAAGGCCCTTGATGGCCGAGAAATCGTAGGGGTCGACGACCTCGCAGAAGCGGACACCCACACCTCGAACAACGTCCTCCAGAGAGACGGCATTCCCCTGGGAGCCGTCGGCGAGAACACCCGTTCCGGGCGTGGGCTGCATCCCGGTCATGGCCGTCACGGCGTTGTCGAGGATAACGAGGATGAATCGCGCATCAGTGTAAACAGCCGAGAGAAGCCCCGTGAGACCGGAATGAAAAAAGGTGGAATCACCGATTGTGGCGACAACGGGTCGATCTTCCCCGTCCTGGTGATAGGCCTGGTAGAAACCGGAAGCCATGCTCACCGCCGCCCCCATGTCGAGGCAGGTGTCCACGGCGCGCAGGTTGATCCCCAGGGTGTAACAGCCGATGTCGGAAGTATAGATCGCCTTGGGAAAAGCTTTCCGGATGGCATAGAAAGCCGCCCGGTGGGGGCAGCCGGCGCAGAGCGTGGGGCGCCTCCCTTCGGAAGCGAGCTTCTCGACGGCTTTCTCGAAAGCTTTGCCGCCGCCTGTATCAATATGGCAATGAGCGTTCGATTCGGTCTCTCCCAAGGCCCGGTCGAGAATTTGGGCGATCACCTCGGGTGTCAATTCACCGGCGGAAGGAACGTGGCCCGAAATCCTTCCCAGAACATTCGTCCTGTCAATGAACTGGCATTCGATCGCGTCTTCCGGCTCTTCGAGAACGAGAACCTTCTCGCACGAACGGGCAAACCCGTCGAGAAGCTTCCTGTCGATGGGGGAGACGAGGTCGAGCGAGAGGAGCGGCATTTTCAGGTCCGCCTCTCTCAGGATATCGCGAACATGCGCCAACGCGGGACCGCTGGCCACGATTCCAAGAGAATGCGTTCCGGAAAGATCGAGGTTGGGCCGCATTTTTTTAGATTTTTCTTCGGCGATACGGCGGAGCTTATCGTTCAACTCGTGATGCAGCTCGAGACGGAACTTGGGTGTGGCCGCCCACCTCTGCGGCTCCTTTTTAAAAACCGCCGTTCCTCCCGGATGGACGGGATCGGAGAAGGGAATCCACTGCCTGGCGTGACAGATCCGGATCGAAGGCCGGATGAGCACGGGAATGCCGTATTTCTCGGAGAGGTCGAAGGCGTCGGAAACCATCCGGCATGCCTCTTCCGGGGAGGACGGATCGAAAACCGGCAGCTTGGCGAACCGGGCGTGAACGCGGCTGTCCTGTTCGGTCTGCGAAGAGTGGGGGCCCGGATCATCGCAGGAAACGATCACGAAGCCGCCGACAACACCCGTGTAGGCCGCCGACATCATCGGATCGGAAGCGACATTGAGCCCGACCTGTTTCATGACCACGGCCGCGCGCTTGCCCGACCAGGCAAAAGAGAGCGCCACCTCGAAAGCGACCTTTTCGTTAACGGACCACTCGGTGTATGTGGGGAGGCCGTGCATCTTCTTGAAACGCACCACCTCGGGAATGATCTCCGAGCTCGGCGTTCCCGGGTAGCCGACGACGGCGTGACAGCCCGCTTCGATCAGGCCGCGGGCAACGGCGCCGTTCCCCATCAATATCTCACCGTTGTCCATGCCGGATCATCCGTCTTTTTTCGTTTTATCGTAATCCTTGATCGCCACCTGGATGATCACGAGCCCGGCAATGCTGACAAGAAGGGGCACGAGAGCGTACCAGATTCCAACGACAACACCGAGGATCCCAAGGACGACGGAAACTTTCTGGCCGATGCTCCCGGAAATGAAAACAGCCGAAATCTTCGTAAAAGCGTTATCGAGAAAGAGGCTCTTGAGGCTGCCAAACCAACCCGCCATGGCCCGAAACTCCTTAAAAAAAGATTATCAAAGAGGCACAGCCTACCAAAAAGAGAAGGCCGTCTCGAAAAGGAAAACCCTTTACCAGAATCTTCTGTAAGTCACTATACTGAAGCTGAATTCACGGCCTCGCAAGATGCGCCCGGATATATAGGGCGGCGGCATTAAAGAGGCATCGCACAGAGATCGGCCAAGCGGCACAGCGGAAAGGAATGATGTCATGACAGGTCG
>CAZWHE010000263.1:0-2697 GCA_964633825.1 uncultured Phycisphaerales bacterium
TTTCCTCACGGCTCATTTTTGTATTCTTTTGAGGAAAGGATCCATCTTCCCGGGCCGGATGTTTTTTATCATTTCTTTTCAAAATGAAGTCCCCCTGATGATTAACCCCTGAATGAGCTCTGAGTTAATCTCCCCTTGGTACCGCCACGCTTCTCCGGGCTTCTTCCCCTTTTCCCGAAGATTCCTTTATTTCAAAGAAATATCGACATTTTTCGATATGATCTTTAATAAAAAGGACCTTCTTTTGATACCCAAACGGATCTATTTTCTGCTATTTACATAAATTAGCGAAAGAGAACAAAAACCTCTCAGCAGCAATAAAAAGCCAGCCTGACCGATCCCTGCCGCTTTTCCCTATCCAGGGTAAAATCGTGCAGGGTCTGGGGCGGTTTTTGTTTTTTTCTCAGCTGATAGGTGAGAACGGCTCCTTTGGATAGATATCCGTTTTCAAACAAAAGAGTGATGAGAAGAGAGAGGTCTTTCTCCTGTCCGGGATCCATGAACCGGAAGGGAGGGTCGAGAAAGACGATGTCGAAGGGCTTGTGAGCACTTTTTGGGAAACGGTCCAGCCTGAGGAGGTCGAGCGTGAAGAGCTCACAGAAATTGTCGCATTCGAGGAGGGAAATGTTCTTGGCCAGAACGGCTGCAGCGGCGCGGCGGCCTTCGAAAAAGGTGCAGCAGGCGGCGCCGCGGCTCAGGGCTTCGAGGCCGAGAGAGCCGGTCCCTGCAAAGAGGTCGAGAACATGGGCGCCTTCCATGCGGGGTCTCAACACATTGAAGAGCGTTTCTCTGAGCGAGCCCTGCATGGGGCGCGTCGCTTTGTCGGCCGGCGCGAAGAGGCTCCGGCTTTTGAAGATTCCGCCTGTAATGTATAACCGCGATGGGCGGGCCACGCTCTTTCCTCACGCAATGGATGCGAATAAAATGATACTTCGCTCGATTTTGCAGGGTTATTCTACAGCAACTCCCTGTCACCGGACGATTTATCTATTATATTATGGAGTGGATTGACGCGGTATGGAGAATGGCGAGGGGAGAAAGCGATAGATGTCGGATGAAAGGGGTTGGGCTGCTGCCTGAAACCGATGCAAAAAAACCGAATCCGGCCAGTCAGGCTGGTTCTCGGCGGAGACGAACGGAATACCTTTGAGGTCCGTGAAGGGGATCATATCACCATCGGGCGGGACCCCGCCTGCATCATTCAGCTCAACCACCAGTCCCTGTCTCCCGTTCACTGCAGGATCGAGTATCGAAACGAAGAGTTTGTGCTGACCGACCTCGACTCGGCCGGGGGCGTGACATGGAGCGGAAAGAAGCACAAGCGCCTCCTTTTGAGCGGGCGGAAAGAGTTCTTGATCGGCGGAATCACCGTCACCAGCGAGGAAGGGTTCGTCGAAATTTCCGAGGACGAGAAGCCCGGGAGCGCTCTCTTTCGCTTCGGCCGCAAGGCCCCGGCCGCTCCTCCGCCCGATGAACTGAAAACAAGCCGGAACGGCAGCGCCGTCGAAAGCGAGATCGATATTCGCCGCAGCGTGCCGGCGCTCCTGCTCTCTCTCTTCTTTCACGCCGCCATACTCCTCTTCGTCTTCGATATTCCCTTTGTCCGTTTCCCGGCCCGCAACACGGACAGCATTTTTATCGAAGTCCTGTCTCAGTCCAAAGCCGATCCTCTCGATTCCGAGCCGCCCCCCGAGATGGCGGAGTTCGAAGAGCCTCCTCTCTTTCCCGACGATCTTGTCGAAATCCCCGAGGAAGATCTCTCTCTCGATGCCGAAGAAGCGGATGAGGCGGCCAGACCGTTCAAGATCAATCCCGGAATCATCGGGCTCGGCGGCGGAGGGCGCTTCGGCCTGGGGGGGTCTTCGGGGTTCGGCCGTTTCGGGCATCTCTCGCCGGGATTGAGGGATTACCTGAAGGGGCTTCGGGCTTCCGGGATCGATGTCGTTTTCGTGATCGACAGCACATCGAGCATGGAGATGTTCATTACCGAAGCGAAACGAACGGTGGACAAGCTCATTTCCGATCTGGTTTTTGTTGTCCCGAACCTGAGGCTGGCTCTTGTGGCCTATCGCGAGCGCAAGGGAGAAGTGGGGTATGACGGATACGTGACCAGCACGCTCGGGTTCACGGCGGACCGGTATGAGATCCTCAACTTTCTCGAGGTTCTCGAGGCCCGGGGAGGGGGTGATCCGGAAGAAGCCATTTTGGAGGGTTTGAAACGAGCCATCCGCGATCTCTGCTGGCGGCCGAAAGCAAAGAAACTCGTTCTGCTGATCGGCGATTCAGGTTACCACGAGGAGGACGCGGGAAAGCTCGACCGCCTCCTCCACGAGTTCGAGCGCAAGGACGGAACCGTTCATTCCGTCTACGTGGGCCCTCCCCAGCCCGCCACTCTGACCGAAAGATCGGCCCTCGAAATGTTCAATCACATTGCCCAGCTCACGGGCGGAGAGTGCGCCCATCTCGCCGACTACGACAGGCTGATCAGGATTTTTGTGAACCTCGCTTTCACCATCCGGTACGAACCCGACATCGCCGGCCTGATCGACAGCGCGAGGCAGAGCCGTGCCACGAGGCTGATCAACCGAAAGGCCCGGATGGGGGACAGGCAGTGGCTTTTGAACGGATTGAAGAAAACTCCCGTTCATCCCTCCATCGTGAAAGCCCTGGTCGAGAATCCGACCCGGTTCGATCTCG
>CAZWHE010000264.1:0-2675 GCA_964633825.1 uncultured Phycisphaerales bacterium
AGAAAAACGGGAATTCTAATTGTCGCCAGACGGAAAAAATGCTTGTCGCTGGACAATACTCACCGGCTGAGGGCCCATTTCGTCGTTGAGCCTACCGGAAAGGATACTCTTAAGAAGCGCCGGCTGAAGTTTCATGTCCTCCCGATCAAGCAGCACGTCGGCGAATCCCTGCGTGGCAAAATCGCGGGCCTGCTTCTTGTAGGGCGCAACGTAGAGATCGGGAGCTCGATCCGTGTAGGGGTAGTCTTTTTCCAGCATGTGCCCGATCTCGTAAAATCCCTGAAAGCAGAAGTGCTGCCAGGACCCTTCGATGTCGGGACGACCGTCCAAGTGCTTGGCAAGGGCATATGCGAACAACGGGGCAAGTTGATTTCGAGAAAGAAATTCCCGGTTCGCGGTGCTGCCCCAACCCGTGCATGATCCCAGCCGACCCTGGTCTCTCACCGTTGTCATCCACTTGTCGAGCAGAAATTTACTCGGCAGAGCGTCCCTTCGAATCAGCTTGCGGATTTTCGCAGCCACTCGCTTGCGAGCTGAGAGAGTGCGTGACCGCCGATTCCGGATCAACTTCGACTTTGAGCACGGACCGGCGAGCCCCCTTAGCGGAGGCATCCGGAATGATACCGTGTCGAGAGCCGACCGGACTGGATCCGGCAGAAGCTCACCTACGGAATCGAGGATTCGAGAGCGCTTTCCGAGTCGATCGAGCCCCATGCCCCGCATCCGGTTCCGTGCGGTCTTCGACGCGGCCAGCAAGGAGTAAAGTTGAGACCACGTGTAGATTCCTCGCGACTTGAGGTCGCTGATAGCGCGCGGGCTAAGTGGGGAGCCGTCAATCGACATTCCCCGCTCCACTCGCGCACGTTTTGCGTTTCTTTTTTTTCTCATGGTCTTGCCTCGTCCTGAGTGTCCGTGTCGGTCTCGCCTTTGTCGGCTGGCGGCGACGGCACGCCGAGAGGCCGGATGTCGGTCCAGCGTATGGGCTCCTCTTCGCGCGGATCTGCAGACCGCGACGCCTCCAGCAACGTTTCGATCTCCTCCCGGGCCTTCCTCAGCGCCTCGAGATCGATTCCTTCGGGCAACCGGCCCTCTTGGCGGCCTTCCAGGCACTTAATGGCGAACAGCGCCAGAGTCAAAGTCACGGCGCCCAGTGATTGCAGCCATCCGGCAAGCGCGGGAGTCAAGCTCTTGAGCTGCTGGATCCCGTCAGGAGGGATATTCGATTGATCCGGTGCCATGTTTTTCTCCATGTATCTACGAAACGAGTCTCTCGAGCGGTACCTCTCCACGTGCTCCTCCTCTGCGGTTATCTTTTAGCCACGACGATTTGATCGGAAACCAGGATCCTCCGGTCATGAGATGCACCGAAACGCCAGTTGCGGCGATGATCGGCAACGCCGACAGTCCAACCAAGCCGATTCCGCCAGCCATCAGGAAAGACGCAGTCAGCCCCACACCAAGCGCGGGCGACAGCAAGGAGCCCAGCAGGCCGATGATCGAGACGACGTCGGCGGACCAGCCGAACTGGTGAGCGATTCCCTCTGCGAGCAAATAGACCAGCAGTCCGATCGATGCGCGCTGAAACAGGTAGCTCGGCCAGCCGCGACGAGTGACGCCAAGCCAGATTCCGAACAAAAATCCAAGCAGGTGAGCGGCGATCGCTCCCCCCACCGGTAAATCGTACCCGGCATACATGAACACCAAGCTGATCGCCCACCATCCGAAGATCATGCCGAGCGCGCCACCGAACAAGGCACTCAGGATCCGGACGAACAAGTAGCCGAGCAGAAGCAAAACGATTCCGACGCAGAGTACGGCGCCGCGATACCTCGATAAGAGCGAATTTTCCGCGTCAAAGAAACCGCCGACATCCGCCCACATGGTCTCGAGTTTCAAGGGAGAGCAGGAAACGCCGTTTGCCTTGAGCACCGTCCGCTTGCCAATCGGCCATGCTCCCCCATGAGCAAACAGAAGTTGCCCTTTTACGACATCTGAAGTCAGGTCATTGCGAGCGAGGGTGTATTCCGGCTCTCCCCATGGATTTTCGATCTGGAAGAGAGTCGTGCTCTCGGTGATCCGCGTTTCGCCGCCAACCCACCCTGACGCGATCCCTGGGTGGAGCAGAACAAAAGCCGGAACGCCCACAAACAGCCCGACGCAGAAGAGAGTCATCGCCCAGCGCAGAATCGCCCTTTCCGCAAAGGTTTTGGTTCGACCGCCGCGCTCAGGCGACAGCCCTGATTGTCTGATCGATTCCATGAGCCCGGCCATCGATGCCTCCTCTCTCTATTTGCGATCTTTGGCGTTTCTGTTTCCGTCCGACTTCTGCATGAATCGCGGATTCAGGAGGAGCTGCATCACGCCGAGCGCGTCGTGCGAGATACTGTTGAGCCCCTGCATCGCCTCCCCGATGTCGGCGCTGTCCTCCTCGCACGTGTCGGCGATCTTCTTTAGATGAGCGATTGACGGCTCCGTTTGGGCCTTGCGGTCTTTTCGCGGCTCACTGCGACGACGAGGCGGGTCCGGCTCGGCCGGAAGCATGCCAATCTGATTCGAAAGGAACGAGTCATCCGGGGGCGCTTCGCGAATCGCCTCTGCGATGTTCTCCCTCTCGATATCTTTGGCGGATAAGAAGTTCAAACAGCATTTTACCCCACCAGCACCCATAAGCCAGC
>CAZWHE010000265.1:0-2648 GCA_964633825.1 uncultured Phycisphaerales bacterium
GTTTTCACCCCCGAAGGAATCCATTTCAACCGCTCCCAACCTGAGTGGTCCGTTTCGCATACACGAAAAGGACCGCTTTGACCCGGTTGTTTTTCCGGGCTGAGGAGTGTTCCTCAGACAGACGCTGTTTTTGCCAGCGCGGAGAGGATTTCCACTCCCCGTTCCAGGCGATCGTCGGAAGCGGCAAAGGAAACCCGGAAGTGATTGTCATAGCTTGAGAATGCCGTTCCCGGAACAATGAGGACATTGTCTTTGATCGCCCGCCGTACAAAATCGGTACTCTTCGTCCCATCGGGAAGCCTGGGAAATATATAAAAACTTCCGTCAGGACGGATCACTTGAAAAGCATCTTTCAGACCTTCGAAAACGAGATCCCTTTTTCTGCGATAGCTCTCGATCCATTCCCCCATGTCGAAATCAAGGGCATGCAGCACAGCCTTTTGCGCAAAGGAAGGGGCGCACACATAGGAGAATTGCTGCATGATCATCATCTTGTCGAGGACTTCTTTCGGGCCGGCGGCGTATCCAATCCGCCATCCCGGCATTCCGAATGTTTTGGAAAATCCGCCGAGAAGAATCAAACGCTCCGGACAGAACTCGCAAAGGCTGTGATACTCGTCACAGTACACGAACTGATCATAGATTTCGTCGCTCACGACCATGAGGTCGTGTGTTTCGGCGACAGACGCGATCGTTTCGAGCTCCTCGGAGTTGAATACCGTGCCCGTCGGATTGGAGGGGGAATTGATAACGATCAGCTTGGTTTTATCGGTGATCTTGGATTCGAGCTCTTCCCGCCGGAGTCTGAAATCGGGATAGAGGTTGTAATAAACAGGAACTCCTTCCGAGACCTCGGTCAGTATCTTGTACATAATGAAGTAAGGCTCGGGAAGCAAGACTTCATCCCCGGGATTGATCAGACTCAGGAAGGAGAGAAGAAGCCCTCCCGATACCCCGCATGTTACGAGGGTTTCTTCAGGCGTGTAGCTGTATCTGTCCCGGAGCCGGGTCTTGATCTTCTTGTTGAGCTCCGGGATCCCCTGGGTCACGGTATACCGGTTAAACCCATCCCTGATCGCTTTGATGGCGGCTTCCTTGATCTGTTCGGGAACGTCGAAATCAGCCTGCCCGATGCTCAGATCGATCGGGTTTTCCATGGAAGCGACCATCTCGAAGATCTTGCGGATTCCGCTTGCCTGCAGATTCTTGACTCTATCGGACAGCATGAAGTTTCCTTTCAGACGAAGTCTCAGCATTGTCACCGGCCCTCGATGAATCTACTGGCAAAAAAAACAGCCCCACGTACACATTTCGTTCACTCAAGTGTGATTATACAGAATTGCCGAGATTTTAGGGAGGGTGAAATCGGTCAAATCAGAGGAAAGGATTGGAATATGTCACAACCGGACTGGTCGGGTGAATCGAAGAAGCGGAGGAACAGGACTTAAGCGGTATCGCCCTTTTTGGACTTGAAGCTTGTTCTGACCTTGGGAAGGCCGAAAACAGACTGCCCATCTTGAAACTTATTCTCTTTTTGAAGCGCCTCGATGCGCTCCAATCGGGTCCAGACGTTACGAGATCTCTGGAGTTTTGCCTTGGACACCAAGCTCTTATGGATCGACACGGTTTCTTACCTCTCTCTGCGGGTGCTTTTTGACACGAGCCGTTGTGAAGGGCGCCGGATCGCCTCCCGGAAAATCATCGATATTTCTAATCCTGTCCCGGAGCCTGATCAGGTCTGGATGATCTCTCCGGCCAAAAGAACCGATGATAATAGCAAACTTCCTGTCTTTTTCATAAAAATACTTGGTAATTCCCGCACCTTTAAAGCCGCGCTCCACAAGAATCCGGCACGTCTGGTTGACGATCGATTCCTTGTTCGAGTTGTAGCTGGCGACCAGCACCCCATAGCCGCTTACGGCTTCAGGGGTTACGATCTCATCTCCGTCCGAGGTCGGGAAAGGTTCAGACTGCGTCTCTTTCTTGGTTCCCCTTTCCGGTCGGGAAATTTCCTGAGTCGAATTCCATCGATCGCCCTCTGATCGGGTAGAGCGATTTTTCCCGATTTCACGTTGATCCGTCGGGTCTTTCAAAAGGAACGGCCCCGGTTCCGCATTGGAAAGGCTCGTCTCGGATCCGGATATGTCACGGCCTTTGTAATACCCTGAAAAGTAACCGCTCAGCACAAGAACGATAGCAAAGAGAAGGATGACCAGGACCTGATTCAAATTCAGCGATATTTTAAGATCTCCCGGGCCCCGCCCTCCTTTCTGAGTCTGAGCGGTCGATGCCGAAGGGGAAATGCGGTTTTTCTGATCTGTCTTTTTAAAAGGGCTCTCCCCCTGATCACCGAGATCCTTCATCCGCTCCCGGAAGATTTCCAAGGGATGTTTTTTATGGGCCATCGTCATTCCTCCCCATGCCCGAAACCGGGAGAACCGCCTGCTCGTACCGCTGACATGCGTTATCAGGAAAACCTAACATTTCCAGCAACGATGTCAACAACTGATCGATTCCGTCAGTTCTCTGTAGGAGTAAAGTATGCCGTGCCGTTCGTGAAGGCGGCGGATCTTACGGTGAAACTCTTCATAGAGCTTCGATCTTTCCTCTTCCCCGGAGGAAGCACAAAAATAGATCCGGCATCCGAG
>CAZWHE010000266.1:0-2635 GCA_964633825.1 uncultured Phycisphaerales bacterium
GAAGGGTTGAGGACCGGCTCAGGGAAAATGAGAAGAATGGAATATTTTTCGTTTATTTCGATATCAGGAACTAAAATAAGGGGCGGGATGATTCATCCCGCCCCTTTCAGGCAGCCCGGATACTTTCTCTTGCCGGTTACAGAACAGTGAACCAAATCGTGTCTATGAGCACGCCGTCGTCATAGACATGGATGGGGTAAGTGCCGGGTGTTAAATGAAGCGGAACGGTGACGCACCCGCCGAAGATATGGCTTTCACCGGGAAGGATATCGGCCTCTTGGTCCATGATATCCGGATTGCAGGTGTGCCCGAATTTGAAACCGACACGGATTGGATCAGGTGTGTTATTTTTGACCATTACTTTGACTTTGACAGTGTCTCCAGGAGCTGCCGCGCTCGGGAATACACCATATCCAATGAGATCATAACCTTGACCGGCGAGCGGAAAGACCTGTATAATGCCTTCCGGTCCCTTGGCGGTTGAAAGGTCGCCGTTCGGAGTTTCGCCGTATCCGGCGGCAATTGAGAGCACGGCAACAAGCAGCATGCAGGAAAATAGTCCAAGTACTTTCGCGTTCATTTTAAATCTCCTTTCTCGTTTGAAATTCTCTTTTGAAACCACTTTTGAATTGGGGCGCCTTTGTTTGATAATCCTCCTTTCTTAAACCGAGACGCTCGTGAAGTTTTTCAGGTCAGGAATCACGGTTCTGCAATGAACCCGAATCAACTCGATTCGTTTGTGTGTGACCTTGTCTCGCAACTACAATCAACGCGCAGAAGGGTTGAGGACCGGCTCAGGGAAAATGAGATTTTTGGTAGGCGGGCGCAGAAAATTATCGCAAGCTCTGTTCTGAATTCGGGAGGGGGACGATGAGAGATTACATCGATCTTTTCATGATCCGGTAAGGCCCGAATTTCCGGATCGTTCTGTAGTGATCCCTGATATATCGATCGAGATGTGTGATCCCGCTGCTTGTTGCGCTCTTGTTGTTTTCGCCGCTCTTCTCGAAGCCGGCCGCCAAAACAACGTAATCCACATTATTCTCGATCAGGCTGTGGACGATCTCTTTCTGGACTTTCAATGTCGTGGCCAATCCGGGGTGCAGCTCATGATATCTGCCGGCGCATCGCCTTTCGGCTAGAAAGTAAAACATGATGTCGTTGGCTGAAATGAGATCATGCCTCGTGTTGCCGACGAAGATCCTGTCTCGCTTGGGAACATGGTCCTTTATGTATCTGGCGGCTTTTGCCTGGGGCGCCCAGACCTTGAAGTGATTCGCCCTTTCGATCCCATGAGAAAAGCTCTCGGGCCAAGTCCAGTATTTACTGGTCGACAGGGTTTTTGTGACCTGAAAAGCAGGGAACAGAACGAAAGAGACGGCGGCAACGACGGAGACGCTGATGAGGATCTTTGTTTTCGGAAAACGACGGAACAGCATTCCGAGCATGATGCAAAGGACTAAAAGGGAAAAAAGAAAGCCGGGCAACAGATGTATCGTATCGGGCCTGACCCTCGCCACGTTTAAAAGCAGGATTCCAAATATCGTGGCGAGCAGCAGGGCACGGTAGCCGATGGTAAGATCTGCCGCCCCACGGCGCCGGAAGAGCGTTACAACGGAAATGAGATAGACGATTATGGGAAAGTAAAACAATTGGTCCGATAAAGGAAACGGCAGGGACCTTACTTCAGGATATATCGTTGTTGGAAATATCAAAAGATCGTCCACTATCACGCCGCAGCCAGCATTGGCCATGAAATAAATCAGAGCGGGAAGGACAACGGCCGATCCGCCGAGAAAGAACGGCCATAAAATGAATATGGCTCTTATAGAGTTAAATTTTGCGAACAGACCGTTTCTGTTCGAATGGAAGAAGACATAAATAATGAATGCGGTTATTTCTGCAATGAACAGATAGAGGCCGATATCATGCCTGAATAGCACCGTCAGTCCCATGAGCATGCCGCTCAGGGTCAACCCGAGTCGCGGCGGCGCCGAGCCGGCGTTGTATAATGACAGAAACCGAAGAAAGAAGATGAGTCCCGCCAAGGAAAGCAGCAGGCCGGCAAAGACGGGATAACCGAAGAAACCGTAAGCGCCGATCGTAAAGAGAGAGACGAGCCAGCAAAATACGGCTAAAAAGGCTGAACCTGCTCTTCGGGCATAGCAATAAACGCACACCAGCAAACCCGCCCTTATGAGAATGCTCAGGATACGCTCCGCGAGAATCGACTTTCCGAACAATTCGAAAAAGAAGGCCAGAACATAGAACTGCCCGGGGCTGTACATGCTCCAAAAGTCTTTGTATGGAAGTTCGCCCTCTGTAATGCGCAGAGCGGAGGTGACGATGAGGCCTTCGTCATAGAAACTGATCGGTTTGTTGATGGTCCACAGCAGATAGGCGCACGACACCAGAAAAACAGAGAGGATAAGAGCTGCTTGGATCCACGCGGGTTTTGATGGAATCTCAGAAACCTCCTCTATTGTTTTCCCTTCTTCTTTCTGCATCGAGAGAGTCCTTTGAGAGCCGGCAAGAAGTTCCAGTCGAGCTGCAATGCATTTTCATAAGAAGAAGCGGCTAGTGCGATGCGGCCCGAAAGCTCGTCGGCTTCACCGAGAAGCTGGTGGATCTCGGC
>CAZWHE010000267.1:0-2615 GCA_964633825.1 uncultured Phycisphaerales bacterium
CGCGAACTCGATGACTCGGCCCCACAAAATCGGCGGGACTTTTATCTCAACCCCATGTGGGGCGGGATCATTTTTCAGGGGGAACAGGATTCTCTTGAAAAGCAAAACCTGAAAGTGGGTGACCGCCCCTACAGAGTCACGGAGACATCGTCGAACTCAAAGATATTGTCGAGCGCGGTCGAACCTTGGCCCATCAAGCCGACATAGCCGATCGCGTGGGCCTGGTTGTTCACCGTGAACTCGAGGTTGCCGTTGAAGTAGCAATCAAAGCGAGAGCCGCGGGCGACAACCTTCACCTCGTCCATATTGGTGAAAAAGGGATAGCTCGTGGCGACGGTGTTCTGCACGCCGTCCTTGTAGACATCGAAAGCGAACCTGTTCACGCTTTTCTTGAGATAGCAGACGTAGCCGTTCGACCGGGCTCCCACGCCGTCGCTGCGCAGAATCATGCCGTAGTAATAATGATGCGATCCGTCGAGCCATGACATGTTGGCCTGGTAAGTCAGGTCGCTGTATCGCTCGTTCACGTAGAAAGTGCTGTGCCAGTCGTAGAAGGGATCGCGCAGGTTCTCGAAATGGTAGCTCTGCCCGGCCAGGTTCGTTGTGGGACCCACATACCAGCAGTCATTGCCGGGCGAGGGGCCGATCGCCCATCCGTTCGCCACGCCGTCTTCGAAGTATTCGACCCAACTCTCCATCGCCCTGATCTCGAAGACGCACTGATCCTGCACAACGACCTTGGAAGGAGTCGGGCGGCCGTTGGGGCTCGAGTCGATACCGACGTAAGCGATGAAGCGACCCAGATCATGGGCGGGCCCGATGAAAACCGTGTCAATGATATCGAAAAGAGGGCCTGTGAAATAAGAGCCCAGTCCCTGTTGAAAGCCGATACCGTTGTGGCAGTAGTAGCTTCCCCAGTCCGGTTTGATGAGGACAAAAACATCGCAGTTGTAACCGGCCCCGTCCCTCGCTTCGACGTCGATGTCGATCTGGAGGCTGTTGCCCAGAGGCACGACAACGCCCGTGTCATAACCATTGACCTTGATGTCGCACCGGGGCGGATCGTCCGTATCGCCCTGAGCAATAACGAGTGCGGGAAAAAGGAAGAAGCAGACAACAAGCCGATGGATCATCATGGTCGCACCTCCTGCAACTTGTTGAATATGATATTTCATATGAAATTATATTGTTTTATTTAGAAAGACCTCGTCGGTACTCAAAATAGTTCGGATGCAGGGTTGTTCAGGCTTTAATGAATTATTGAAGATAATAGATTCCCCCGGGCAAGCCCGGGGTCCTTACCGTCACAGACCTTCGGTCTGACCTGCATTCGCTACGTCGCTTCGCTCGCAGCGAATTACAGGAAGGGCTCATTCATCCACGGGTCAACCCGTGGAATTCTGTCTTCGACCGCTTAAAGAAGATATTAAAAGAGAACGATCGGACAAAAGAGGCTGATCGACTCTCATGCGATTGGACCAAACCCTGATCAGGATTGTTATAATCATATGTCAATAACAATGTTAGACCAACGAACATCACAACGATCAACTAGAGAGCACCCTGTTTTCCCCTTGACTTGTTCTAGTATTAATAGATAATTATATTTTAGGAACAAGCCTGCCACAACGACTTCTGGCCGGAAATCGAGAAAAGAGAGGTGTCATGATCCGTTCCAACTCTATGCATCATTCAATGGGCACCTTCTTCTTGTTGATGGCAGCGGTCGTTTTCGGGAGCCCCGTCTTTGCTGCAGAGGACGAGAGTATCAAGCTCATCGCATCGGATGAACAGGTTTTGATCTTGGAGCTGAATCTTCCTCCTTACGAAGTGGACGAGATCGAGGGGCCCGATGGAACCTGCCACAGAATCCGGCTGCCGGGCTGGGGCAGAACATCTGAAATCGGATGCCCCGAGCTGCCGAGGCTCGGAACCCTGATCCAGGCGCCCCAAGGGGGGGCCATCGATCTGAAGGTGCTGGAGAACCGTTTTACGGAACTTCCGGGTTTCACGAGTCTCCCTGTTCCCAGACTCAGTCGTTCGGACGAAGGGATGGTCGAAGAGGATTTCGTCAAGTCCGATCGGATTTATGCCTCTTCAAACGCCTATCCGGGCGAGATCGCGTCGATCGATTCCAGGGCGATGATTCGCGGCGTGTCCGTGGCCCGGATCCTGTTTCACCCCTTCCAGTGGAACCCCTCGACAGGAGTGCTGCGCTGTTCCGAAAAGATCCGCGTCCGGATCGGTTTCGAGCGGCCCCTTCCGCCCGCAGTGAACACGGCGAGGAGCAGGAACGAAATCACCGCGGACCACCTGTACGAGAAAATGCTGAAAAAGAGCGTCATCAACTACGCGAACCGCGGCTTCGAGCAAAGGAACCCCCCTCCCCCCAATCGGTCCGAGTGGAACTATCAAACAGGTCTCCGCATGGAGATCATGGAAGACGGCATCTACCGTCTGACCCATGAGGACTTCATCGCCGCCGGGGTGGATCCACAGAACATCGATCCCGAGACATTTCAGGTCTACTACCAGGGAGAGGAGATCGCCATCGATGTCGAGACCGCGAACTCAAAGATCTTCTCCCCCGGGGACACCATCGATTTCTACGCCGA
>CAZWHE010000268.1:0-2603 GCA_964633825.1 uncultured Phycisphaerales bacterium
AACTTCCAAGGTACTGTTCGACGGCGTCACCCCGATCCAAAATACCCTGGGCTTCCCCTTCTTGGGAAAACAACCGAATCCTCCGAGCTCTATGTCGAAGGGCTCCAGATTCTGAGACGCATTACGCATGGCACGGGTTACGTTGTGAACGGTCTCGAGATCGATATTTCCCAGGAACTTGAGGGTCAAGTGTATCGACTCGGGTTTGACCCAACGAATTCCACGGCCCTTGATCATCCCCCTGTTCCGGATTTGAGCCAGCTCTTTTCGGATATGATGAGCCAACTCGATCGCAATAAAAGCACGCATTTTCAGCCGCCTGATGTGAGAACCGGCTTTCGAGACCGGGGTTCGTCATTCATCGATTCTTGAAAAATTAATGGGAAGTATATTCGACAAGCTTGAGATATCGACTTTCGATGTCGCCCCTGCTGATCCGTTTGAAGCTTTCCAGCGAAAATCCTTCCACGTTAAAAGACGAGACCACTGTCCCGTAGGCCATTGCCTTTTTGAGACCTGCAAAATCGGCAACACCCCCCGATGCCAGATATCCCATGACGCCGCCCGCAAAGGAATCTCCCGCGCCGGTCGGGTCGACGACCGCCGATACGGGAAAAGCCGGAATCGCGAAATAACCCTCGGGAGAAAAGAGGCAGGATCCGAATTCGCCTCTCTTAATGACGACCGTGGCCGGTCCCATTTCGGCGACCCTTCTGCCGGCGGCCACGATATTATTTTCGCCTGTCAGCATCTTGGCTTCGCCGTCATTAATGATCACTCCGTCCACCCGTTGGAACACCTCCATGAGCGAATCGAGGGCCGTATCGATCCAGAGATTCATTGTGTCGCAAACGAGGAATTTCGGACTCTTGACCTGATCGAGAACCGAAAGCTGCAGCGTCGGCTCCCCATTGGCCAGGAAAACAAACGGTGTCTTCTGATGATCATCGGGAACAGCCGGCTTGTAGTTTTCGAGAACGTTCAGCTTTGTATCGAGCGTCTCGGCCGAGTTCATATCGCCCACGTATTTTCCGGACCAATGAAACGTTTTCTTTCCTTCGATCCTGCGAAGGCCCTCCATGTCGATGTCGCGCGACCTGAGGAGATCGAGATGCTCCTCGGGGAAATCTTCCCCCACCGCGCCGACGAGAGCGACCTTCGTAAAAAAGGACGCCGCGTAGGAGAAATATGTTGCAGAGCCGCCAAGAGCGTCTTTGACCGTGCCGTGAGGTGTTTCGATATCATCGAACGCGACCGTTCCGACGACGAGAAGATCTACCATATCAGTCACTCCGTTCGTTCCAAAGGGTTGTGGTTTTTAAGATGTCATGGAACGCCGAACCATGGAAGGGCGCCCCTCTCGCAGATTTCATTCAGCTCGAGAAAATCTCTGTACGTGTCCATGCTCTTGAAATACCCGTCATGCCTGTAAAGGGCAAGCTCGTTCCGGTGCGCCAGCTCTTCCAGTACGGGGCCTTCCAGAGGACCGTCTCCTTCGAGGTGTTTCAAGACGGCGGGCTCGAAAACGAAATACCCGCCCGAGATCAGCCCGTCGAGCACGGGTTTCTCGCGAAACCGGCTCACCCTGTCTTTCCCGTCCGCTTCGATGACACCGAAACGGGACGTTTCACGCACGCCGGTTACTGTCGCCGTGCATTTGCATTTCTTGTGGTGCTTGATCAGCTTCTTCATATCGACATCGGCAAGGCCGTCGCCATAGGTCACCATGAACGTTTCGTCCTCAATGTACGGCGCGGCCCTTCTGATCCTTCCTCCCGTTCCCGTGTTCTTTCCCGTGTCCACGAGAGTCACATTCCAGTCGCGCCGTCCCGGTTTGAGAAGTGTGACCGAACCGTTCGAGAGATCGACGGAGAAGTCGGCCGTCATGGCGTTGAAATTGAGGAAAAAGTTCCTGATCATCTCCCCCCTGTAGCCGAGGCAGAGAACGAACGATTTGAAGCCCTGTCGCGCATAGATCTCCATGATGTGAACCAGAATCGGCTGATCTCCGATCTGCACGAGAGGCTTGGGCCGGAATTCGGTTTCCTCGTGAAGGCGCGTTCCCCGACCGCCGCAGAGAATGACGACTTTCATTGTTCTCATCCCTCCTGTTGGGCCCTGTTGCCGTCCGTCACAATCTTGTCGGGGTCGACAACTTTGTCGGCAAGAAGAATGATACCGCCTGACATCGAAATGAGAAGGGTATTGAAACGATGGACAAAAGAAAGTGCGAGCGCCAACACCGACGGCACCCCGGAAATCGCAAAGAAAGTGATGAATGCAGCCTCACCAATCCCCCATCCGGCCGGCGTGATGGGGAGCGCCGTGATCGTCAGGACGATGGGTATGTATACGGCATAAGTCATCAAGGAACAATCGATCGAAAGCCCCTGTCCCAGCATCCAGATACTCAGAATGACAAAAACATGAACACCGATGGACAGGATCATGCAGATCAGGATCGTTCCCTTCTTGTACCGGTAGAGAAAAGCGGTTCTGTCCGCTTTCTGGATTATCTCTCCAAAGGGAAGGAAACCGGTTATTTTATTGATGAAGAAAATCCTTCTCAGCCTCCCCGAGTAAAACACGAGCACGGCGGCGAC
>CAZWHE010000269.1:0-2568 GCA_964633825.1 uncultured Phycisphaerales bacterium
GGATACTTGCGTTGAAAAATAAGGAGTTACGTCGACAACTGCGGAACTTGGGTTAGGCCTCAAGGAATAATGCGACGCTTCCGATAAACAAAAACGTGAACCTGACACGCAGCAGGGAGCGTGTAGATTTCAAGGGATTAAACGGGGGATCTCACATGGCTGAAACACCCGAGTTAAAAGCTTCTGGAACGTCAGACTGGGACCTTCCGGATCTCGTCCCCGCCCGCATCCTCAACGAATTCTGCTATTGCCCGCGCCTCGCCTACCTCGAATGGGTCCAGGGGGAGTTCGTTCATTCGGCGGACACCCTCGACGGCGCTTTCAAGCATAGGCGGGTCAACAAGCCAAGCGGCGACTTCCCGGCACCGGATGAAAAGAACGTGGAAACAGAAACCCTCCACGCTCGGTCCGTCCACCTGTCCGCGCCCCGTCTCGGCATGGCGGCTGTCGTTGACCTACTGGAAATTGAAAATCCTCAAGAACCCGGTCTGCCGCCAAGTGTGATTCCCGTGGACTACAAGCGCGGCCGGGTCCCTGACATCCCAGAGAGGGCTTGGGAGCCGGACCGCGTTCAACTCTGCGCTCAAGGGCTTATAATGCGTGAGAACGGCTACACGAGCGACGGAGGCGTTATCTACTACGCGGCTTCCAAAACGCGCGTACAGGTTCCTTTTGACGAGGTCCTGTGTGGGCGGACTCACGAATTGATCGATAGTCTGCGCCGGACGGCGCGCGATGGATGCATCCCGCCTCCTCTCGAGGACAGCCCCAAGTGCCCGCGGTGCTCGCTGGTGGGAATCTGCCTTCCCGACGAGACCCGTCTCCTGGCTGAAGGTTCTGACTTGCCCGAAAAGTCCGATGGAGATGCATCCGTTCGCCGGCTCATTCCCGCGCGCGACGATACCAGACCCTTGTACGTCCAGGAACACGGCGCCTATGTCGGGCTCAAAGGTGACGTTCTCCAGGTAAGAAGGCGCGGGGACAAGAAGGGGAAATTGGCCGAGGTGCGCCTGCAGGAACTCTCTCAGGTGTCTTTGTTCGGCAACGTGCAAATCTCCACACAGGCATTGAGGAGGCTGTGCGGCTTGGAGATCCCCGTGGCCTATTTTTCCTATGGCGGTTGGTTCAATGGCCTGACGCTCGGGCTGCCGTCCAAGAACGTGGAACTACGCCAAAAGCAATACGCCCTGGCCGCAGATTTCGATGCCAGTCTGAACTTCTCCCGGAGTTTCGTCTCCGCCAAGATCGAGAACCAACGGACCATGCTTCGGCGCAACCATGTGGAGCCGCTATCCGCGCTGCTCAAAGAGATGAAAAGATTAATCGAACGCGCTGCGAAGTGCGATACAGCAGCTTCGCTTCTCGGGATGGAAGGCAACGCGGCGCGCGCCTACTTTTCCAACTTCAATGGTATGCTCAAGCCGCGCGGAAACGGGAAGGATGCTGGAAACACGTCCTTCACTCTCGATTTCGAAAAGCGCAGTCGCCGACCACCGACCGATCCCGTAAACGCTCTTCTTTCCTACGCCTATTCCCTGTTGACCAAGGACCTGACCATCGCCTGCTGGATTGTCGGTTTCGACCCTTTCCTGGGCCTGTTTCATCAGCCTCGATACGGTCGTCCCGCACTCGCCTTGGACCTAATGGAGGAGTTCCGTGCCATTATCGCCGATTCCGTCGTGCTTACTGTGATCAACAACGGCATCGTCGATTCCGAAGACTTTCTCTACCGGGGTCCTGCAGTAGCGCTCAAGCCTGAAGGTCGCAAGCGCTTCCTCCGGGCTTATGAGCGTCGCATGGATTCTATGGTGACTCATCCACTGTTCGGTTATCGAATCAGTTACCGGCGGGCACTGGAAGTCCAGGTGCGGGTTCTGGCGCGGGCACTCTCAGGTGAGCTGCCTGAGTATGTTCCCTTCACTACGCGATGAATCATGATACATCTATTTCTGGTAACCTACGACATCCGTGATGGCAAACGCCTTAAAGCAGTTTACAAGAAGATGCGCGGCTTTGGTGATCACCTTCAGTACTCGGTTTTCCGTTGCGAACTCTCGGAAGCGAACAAAGTCCGCATGGTCTCCGCTTTGTCTGAGATCATCAACCATAACGATGATCAAGTCTTGATTTTCAACCTGGGACCCATAGATGGGATTCGCGCAGACATGGTTGAATCGCTCGGGCAGAAGTACTTGCCCTCGGATCACGATGCAATCGTTATTTGATCCTCATTCATATTGACTGATATATCTATGATGATTACAATCTGAGGTGGTTCGAGCGGTGAAGTAGTGAGCAAGGCCTTGGAAGTGCTCGAAAATGGAACCTCTGAATCGAAAGGAGGTTATGAAACCAGACGCCCTCAAGCAAACGTGCAGGGTCTTATGTATTGCATGGCTCTCGAAAATGTGCGTTCAAGATCTTTTTCAGAAAGAGGTTGGGAGTAGCGCAGTTTCCACGGTCATCTGACCGTGGCCCCATTGAAGCCCGGCCTCCTTCCGCCGGGTGGGCGAACGATCCATATGTTTCCACGGTCATCTGACCGTGGCCCCATTGAAGCACCCGAAA
>CAZWHE010000270.1:0-2554 GCA_964633825.1 uncultured Phycisphaerales bacterium
ATCCCGGCGAAGAACGTCGTGGTGCTGACCATGTCGTGCTTTTCAGGGGGACTTGTCGAACACCTCGATTCGCCGAATGTGAAGAATCGCTGGAAGGACCGGCGGCAAAAGCATGGCCGCAATCTGGTCGTTCTCGCGTCTCAGAGCAAGGATCTGCCGTCCAGCCCGATCATGAAGGACGGCGAGGTCATCAATCCGTTCACTTACGCCGTGGCCAAGATGCTCGAGGGCGAGGCCGACGGGTTCAGACTGGTTGGCGGCAAACCGGTCGAACCCCGGCGCAAAGACGGCAAACTGACGGTGGGAGAGATGATCGACTACGTCCTCTACATCACGGAGAGCACAACCTCCGAGCAGGCGCGGCTCGAGAACAGGGCGAAGCCGCAGGTGACCGGCAGCTTCGAGCGCGGAGACGCGCTGAGCTTCGGCGTACCGAAGGGACGAATGCCGGCCGAGTAAGGAGAAATAATGAAAACGTTCGCCTTCAAAAAGATCGATGCATTCGCAACCAGGAAATCCGAAGGAAATCCCGCAGCCGTCGTATCCCTGAACGCTGAGAACGACATCTCCGTTCACGAAATGCAGAGGATCGCAAAAGAGCTCAAGGGATTCGTCAGCGAAGTCGGGTATGTGAGACGACTCGACGAAAACACCTTCGACCTGAAGTACTATTCATCCGAACGCGAGGTTGATTTCTGCGGGCACGCCACAATAGCCATCATGTACGACCTTCTGAAAAACAACGCGGAATTGATGAAGAAACAGCTCCTCAACATCGTGACCAACAAGGGGGAGCTCGCCATGGAAAACAGAATCGCACGGGAAGACGCCGTGTACATATCGGCGCCCGTTCCGAGCTTTTCATCCAAAGAAATCGCCGAAGAAGACCTGGCGAAGGCGCTGCGCATTTCTCCAGACGACATCAACGCCGCTTACCCGACATCGATCGTCAACGCGGGGTTGGAAACCCTCGTTGTCCCGATAAAGACCTTGCAGGCCGTGCTGGCAATCGCCCCTCGGCTCGACGAACTGAAGCTCTTTTGCGAGGAGAGCTCGATAGACATAATCACCGTTTTCACAGACGAGGTTGCCCACAAGGCCAATGCGTATCGGACGAGAGTCTTCGCCCCCACCTTCGGGTATCTCGAGGACCCGGCGACAGGTTCGGGGAATGCCGCATTGGGCTGTCATCTCCTGAAGAACGACATGTGGGACGGCAGACCCATCTCGTTGGAACAGAACGGGGACCACGCCAATCCGAACATCGTGAAGCTGCTGGCGAAACAGAACGAGCGCAAGGAGGCGCAAGTTGTTTTCGGCGGCGGCGCCGTCGTGAGGATTGCGGGCGAATACTTCCTGTCGTGAAGTCCGAGTCCGGCGTGCCGGCGGTGATGACATATGTTTGTATCGAACGTCAAGGAGGAACAGATGATAACAAAAACCCGCCTATTCACCGTCGCTTGCTCGCTTTGCGTCCTTTCCCTTCTCCTTGCTTCCCCCGGACCCGGGAGAGGCCAAGAGGAGAGGTCGGCCGATCCCTGGGGACCCGTCCGCTTCTTGGCCGGACAGTGGGAAGGCACTGCAAAAGGAAAAACCGGCGCCGGGACGGTCGAGCGCACCTACGCTTTCGTTCTCGAGGAGCAGTACCTCCACGAACGAAACGTTTCCACCTACCCCCCGCAGGAAAAGAACAAGGCCGGCGAAGTCCACGAACACTGGAGCTTCTTCAGCTACGATCGGCTCCGGAAAAAGCTGGTCCTGCGCCAATTCCATCAAGAAGGCTTCGTGAACCGCTATGTCCATGACGCGAAAGCCGGCGGCCCGAAGAAGGCGGTCTTCATAAGCGAGTCGTTCGAGAACTTCGACAACGCCTGGAAAGCACGGGAGACCTACGAGGTTCGTTCCGATGACGAATTCGTGGAGATCTTCGAGCTGGCTCCGCCGGGAGGAAAATTCATGGTATACAGCAAGAACCACTTCAAACGGGTCAAGAGCAAGAACCGGAAGGATAAAAAATGAAACTCTGCTGCATGCCGGGTGCCGCACAACACCCTCATGCAATCGGCCGGCTTCGCCGGCAGTTGAAGGGCGCGCCGTTCACATTACAAAGGACACAATGAAACAACATCACCTTGACCGACGAGATTTTCTGAAGACCGGCGCCGTACTCGGTGTTACAGCAGCGCTGCCCGGCTCATTGATTGCGTCAGACCCGAAGGCGCCGGCCAGGCCCAACATTATCCTGATAATGGCGGACGATCTCGGATACGAGTGTATCGGAGCTAACGGAGGGACATCATACAGAACGCCGGTGTTGGATAAGATGGCTGAGACGGGCGTCAGGTTTGAGCATTGCTACTCCCAACCGCTCTGCACTCCTTCACGCGTAAAAATCATGACCGGAATCTGCAATGTACGTAACTACGTGAACTTCAGCGTCTTGGCCAGGAATCAAACAACATTCGCTCATCTACTGAAAAAGAGCGGCTACGCGACATGCATAGGAGGAAAATGGCAATTGGGGAAGCAGCCTGACTCCCCAAAGCACTTTGGA
>CAZWHE010000271.1:0-2443 GCA_964633825.1 uncultured Phycisphaerales bacterium
ACACCGAAACGGCCAGCCTGCTCCACGAAACGCCGAGTACAAAGAGCTCATACTGAACGCGCCCTACGAGATATGCATCGAACGCGCAAGGTACGTGACTCAGGCTTACAAGGAGACCGAGGGGCTCCACCCCTCGATCCGTGCGGCCAGGGCTTTCGAGAAGACGGCCCGCAACATGAGCATCTACATCCTGGATTGCGAAAACATCGTCGGCAACAGGACGAGCAAGCTGGTCGGCACCGCGATCCCGGTCGAGCGCGGCGAGATAAACACAGTGCTCGAACTGGACCTGGAGGTTCTCGAAAAAAGACCCAAGCAGCCCTTCAAAATCGATCCGGACGACAAGAGAGAGCTGCTCAGGGAGATCCTTCCCTACTGGAAAAAAAGGAGCATGCGGGCCGGCAAGAAGAGGCTCTGGACCGAGAATGACCTCAAGATCAAGGTCAAGCTCTCCCCCCTGAACCTCTACCGGAGATGGAGGAGCCTTGGCCTGAAGACCATGCTCAGGGTGGCCAGAGGCTCCGGCTTCAGGCCGGCCTATATCTTTCGAGGCGTGGAGGAGCTGGCCTTTAACAACCCGGCCATCGTCATGAACGTCTTCGACGACCAGGGACATCTTGTGCTCGGCCACACAAACATCATTCACGCCGGCTTCGCGGGCGTTAGAGCAAGGGCGCAGAAAAGGCTGGAGCAGTGTAACGGTGAGGGAGACGCAGACGGCCAGGCCTTTTGTGAAGGCGTGCTTATATGCTGTGAGGCGATCCGGGATCTGGCAAAACGGTACGCAGACCTCGCCCGCCGGAAGGCCGGGCTTGCAAGGGACGAGTCGAGAAGGTCGGAGCTTCTGACCATAGCCGAGCGCTGCGACTATGTACCCTATCATTCTCCGCGAGATTTCAGAGAGGCCGTGCAGTTCCTCTGGCTCACCCAGTGCGGTGCCCTCATCTCCTACGGGATGGGCGGAATCTTCGCCGTAGGCAGGGCCGATCAATACCTTTACCCATATTACAAGCGTGATCTGGATACCGGAAGGATCACCCCAAAGCAGGCCCTGGAGATCCTCGAAGAGCTGCTCATCAAGCTCAGCTACAACCTCCTTCTGCTGCCGGCAGTCGGCAAAGACACCGGCAGCGAGCTGGGAGCGGACAATCAGGCGGTCACGGTCGGCGGCGTGGGCAGAGACGGCCGGGACGTCACAAACGACCTCTCCTACCTCTTCCTCGACGCCATCATGAACCTGCGGTCGCTGACCAACAGCTTTTCCATCCGGGTGAGCGAAAAATCGCCGGCCCAGTGGGTTCGCAAGACGGCCGAGGTCTTCTCTTTGACCTCCGGGCCCGCCGTCTTCAACGACGAGGTCACTATCAGCTCACTGAACAAGAGCGGCTACGACATGGAAGACGCGCGCGACTATGCCATCATCGGCTGTGTGGAGCCGACCTCGGACGGCAGTACTTTTGGCTGTACTTCCGGCAACGACATATCCCTCACGGGCGCTCTCGAGATGACGCTCTTTCGGGGGTGGCTCTGGATCGTGGGGAAGCGAGTCGGGCCCGACACCGGGGATCCACGAACGTTCGAGAGCTTCGAGCAATTCATGGAAGCATACAAACAGCAGGTCTCCTATATGATAGAGACCGTGGCCAGGATGGTCGACCTGAAGGATACAGTCTATGCA
The DNA here is from genome assembly GCA_964633825.1 of uncultured Phycisphaerales bacterium. Classification (GTDB taxonomy): domain Bacteria; phylum Planctomycetota; class B15-G4; order B15-G4; family CAYZWU01; genus CAZWHE01. The sequence continues at coordinate 1,679 of CAZWHE010000271.1, forward strand.
GAGGGCTTTCACAATCCCTATGTGTCGATGACCCTGAAAGGGTGCCTGGAAAACGCCACCGACATGACCCGCGGAGGCGCCAGATACAATTTTAGCTCTATTTCGGCACGAGGGCTCGGCACGACGGCCGACTCTCTGGCCGTTATTAAAGCCCTGGTCTATGAACAGAAGAAGTACACAATGGATGATCTGCTCCGTACTATCAGAAACAATTTTCGGGGAAAGGAGACCTTGAGACAGTTTCTCGTCAGGAAAGCCCCGAAGTTCGGGTGCGATGACGACAAGGCGGACGCCATTGCGAAGGAAGTGGCCGAGTTCTTCTGCCGCGAGGTCGCGAAGAGGCCGGGATACAGGGGTGGAATATTCAGGCCGGGCTTCTTCTCCTACGGCATGCACGTAATGGAGGGCGGATTCCTCGGCGCCACGCCTAACGGCAGGCTTGCCGGCGAGCCCGTATCCAACAGCCTTTCGCCCTCCAACGGCTCCGAGCTCAAAGGCCCCACGGCGGTCATGAAATCCCTTTCGAAGATCGATCAGACCCTCATCTCGAACGGATGCGCCCTCAATATCAAACTCCTTCCCTCCATGCTCTCGACGCCGGCCAAGATCGACAAGCTCGCCCACCTCATCCGGGGCTACTTTGCCATGGGCGGCATGGAGGTGCAGTTCAACGTCGTGGACAACGCGACCCTGCGCGAAGCCCAGGCCCACCCGGACAAGCATCCCGACCTGGTCGTTCGCGTCTCCGGCTACTCGGCCTACTTC
>CAZWHE010000272.1:0-2437 GCA_964633825.1 uncultured Phycisphaerales bacterium
AGCGAGGCTTTGGGAGCGTGGGGGGTAAGCAAGGAACGCCCGAGCCCCCTTGTGGCCCGGGAGAATCGTTGCCTATCCCCTTCTTTTTCGTGATGAAAAAAAACCGCTACGGGTTACCGCGTATTGTGTCCCCGTCAGATGTGTATCGCCCTGCCGCCGGCGGCGAGGGCGGCTTCCATGATGGCTTCATGAAACGTGGGATGGGAATGAATGGCGTGGCCGATCTCGCTCCACGTGAGGCCCTGGGCCGCGGCGATCTCGAGCTCGCCCACGAGCTCGGCCGCCTCGGGACCCACGATGTGGCCGCCCAGGATCTTGTCGCTTCCGGCATCGAAAACGAGCTTGACGAAGCCCTCCCTCTCGCCGGCCGCCACCGCCTTGCCCACGCCCATGAACGGAAACTTGCCGACCTTCACTTCGTGCCCGGCCTCTTTCGCCGCCGCCTCGGAGAAGCCGATCGATCCGACCTGGGGGTGGCAGAAGGTGCACCCCGGTATGGCGTCGTAGTTCATCGGCTCGGGCTCGAGTCCGGCGATCCCTTCCACACAGAGAATCGCTTCGTGCGAGGCGACGTGGGCGAGAAGGGGCGGGCCGATCACGTCGCCGATGGCGAACACGCTCTCCACGGCCGTGCGATACCTGCCGGCGGGGCCCGGTTCTGCGCCGACCTTGACGAAACCGCGGTCCACCTCCACGCCGATCTCTTCGAGGCCGAGCCCCTCCACGTTGCCCTGGATGCCGATCGCCATGAGGGCCAGGTCGCCCTCGACCGCCTTCTCCTCGCCGGCCTTGTCCTTCACGCGCACTGTGACGCCCCCGCCCTCCGTCTCGACGCCCGAAACCATGTGCCCGCAGAGGATCTTCATCTTTCTCTTCTTGTAGGCCTTCTCGACAACCTTGGAGACCTCGGGATCCTCGATGGGAAGCACGTTGTCGAGCATTTCAACCACGGTGATCTTCGTGCCGAGCGTGTTGTAGAACCAGGCGAACTCCATCCCGATGGCGCCTGCGCCGATGACGACCATCGACTCGGGCCGGCTTTCGAGCGTCATCGCCTCGCGGTAGGAGATCACCTTCTCGCCGTCGATGGCGATCCCGGGAACGGCCCGGGCCCGCCCCCCCGTGGCCAGCAGGGTCTTCTTGGCCGAAACAGCGTGCACCTCGCCGCCCGATTCGTCGAACACGCCTACCTCGACGGGAGATCGAAAACGCGCCGTCCCGCTGATCAGGGGAATCTCGTTCTTCTTGAGAAGGTAATTCACACCCATGGAGACCCTCTTGGCCACGTCGCGGCTCCGCTTGATCACGGCCGGGAAATCGACGTCGCAGCCCGACGACGCGACGCCGAACTCTTTGCTCCGCCGGATCGTCTCCACCACCTCGGCGCTCTTCAGAAGCGCCTTTGTCGGGATACATCCCCAGTTGAGGCAGACCCCGCCCACCTCGGCCCTCTCCACGACGCCGACCTTCATACCGAGCTGGGCGGCGCGGATCGCGCCTACATACCCTCCGGGGCCGGAACCGATGACGAGCAGATCGAAAGAAGACCTTTCCATAGGTGTTACCCCCAGACATGAGAATGATTGTTTTGATATGAAATTTTACCAAAGCGCGAAAAAGGACCGGGAAAAAAGTCACATGAAAATTGCCGATTCAGTCCAACCGTGCTTCAATGTCGCCGGCGGTCCGTCCTGAATTGAGAGCCCTCGGGAACGTCAGGAGCTTAGTGGTCCGATTCGTAAATACGGTAATGTTTGCCGGAGCAGATTTGGACCGAGCCAAGGAACGAGGAGGAGTCGTATTAACGGAGAAATACGCCGACGACGAGTGACACTGGATTCGAGCCAAATACGCCCGGCCCTTCGGGAAGCTTGCTTTGCCGCCGCTCTCTGCGTTGCAATTCCTCCGAATATTTCTTTAATATGCGTCGTCGTTGCGCCTTGATATCGGCGGCAAATCAAGCTTCAAACGTTACCGTATTTACGAATAGGACCACTTAGCTATGAAATACTGGTTGATCGGATGCGGAACCCTGCTTGTCATCGCCATCGTCCTCGGCATCATCGGATTCTCGTACATTACAGGAGAGTTCGAGGAAATGACCGCTCACATCGAGGAGATTCTGAGCGAGTACGACACCCTCGACGAGATATACTCTTTCACCCGGCCCGAGGACAGGATCATCCCGGCCGATCGCTACTCGGACTTCATCGGCTGCCGGGACAGGATGCTCGACGACACGCACTCCTTTTTCAGCGGATTCGAGGACGAAGAGGTTTCGTGGAAAGAGAAGCTCTCCATGACATTCGATCTTCTCCCCGCCCTCGGCCGGGCCCACGTGGACGCCCTGCGGGAGTACGCCATGGCGGCCAAAGAGTATGAATGGCACCTGAACCAGACGCTCCTCGCCCTCAGGTTCGCCGAGAGCGCCCAGGCC
>CAZWHE010000273.1:0-2363 GCA_964633825.1 uncultured Phycisphaerales bacterium
CTTGCGGGGGAAAGAGTTGCTTTCCCCCGATGTGGTTTCCATACACCAATACTCACCAACTCTGACCAGTTTCCTGACCGGTTAAATCATGCCACGGTATCGGGAACCGTACGTGCTGCACAAACGCCCGAAGAAGAAGGGCTATGTGTGGTATTACAAGCTAGCAGGGGAAAAGACGGCTCACTCGACGGGGAAATCGCATAAGGGCGAGGCGAAGGAATACGTCGAGAACGAGGTACTGGCGTATCTTGAAGGTCGCAAAAAAATCACGTTGGGCGAGTACATCCGGCCGTTCTTCGTGTGGGACGAGTGTCCGCACGTCCGTCGGCTTCGTACCGAGGGAAAGTCAATATCTCCTAGGTATGCGAAGGATCAACGACGGCGGCTTGAGATGTATGTTCTTGGCGATCCGATCTGCGAGATTCCGGTCGGAGATCTGAGGCGGGCCGACATACTCGACTACCGGGAGCGTTTGGTGGCGCCGGGCGAGGACGGGGAGCGGGTCGGCGCCAGGACGGCCAACTGCACGATGGGGGCGTTGAAGATCGTGCTTCGAGAGGCGTTCTACCGGGAGGAGATCGACCGCGACCCAACGGTCGGTATCGGGGAGATCAAGTACGAGGAGACCGTGGTCGGGGTATTCTCGGTCGATGAGATCCGGGCGTTGTTTCGGGAGGTTCCCGGTGTGTGGAAGGATTTACAGGCGTACGTGGCGTTTTTGTTGGCCGCGCTAGTTGGGATGCGGCGGGGTGAAATCCTGGCGCTCATCTGGGCGCAGATCGACTTCGAGAATTCGTTCATCAACGTCAACCGGGCGATGACCGACAACGGCCTGCCGAAGTGGGACAAAATCCGCGGAACGCCGTTGCCGGCTCGGTGCCGGGCAGCGTTGCTCGAGCTCCGGCGCCAGTCAACGTATGTGCTACCCCATCACCATGTCATCTGCAACGACAAAGACGGACATCCGCGGAGTGGGCACTGGTGGGAGGACCGATTCAAGAAGGCGATGGAGGGCGCCGGGTTTGATCGCGTTGGGAGAAACCTCCGACCGCATTCGTTTCGTCACACCTTGAACTCGACACTGCGCGGTGCGGGAGCTGATCCGGCGAGGCTGCGGGAGTCGCTTGGGTGGTCGGGGGAACGGGTGCAGGACAGGTACACGCACTGGCATCCTGAGCACTTCGAAGAGCAGCGGCGGTTGATGGATGAGATTTTTGGATAAGGAAAAGCAGTGTGTTCCTGGAACAACTTATTTACAATGCAAACGGGGATTTGATAGGTCATTTCTCCTGACGGGTATTTGTGCTATATCTGAACTTGGATGAACAAACGAAAACTTCTTGCCCGGATCGCGAATAATCCGAAGTCAGCGAGATTCAACGAGGTGGTCTCAATCCTCAATGCATTCGGATTTCATTTATCGCGAGTGCGGGGAAGCCACCATATTTTCGTACATCCGGAAATACCGGAGCTAGTAAATCTGCAAGATGTTCACGGCCAGGCCAAAGCTTATCAGGTTCGCCAGTTCCTAAAAATCGTAGAACGTCACAATTTGATGTTGGAGGAAGACCGATGAAGGATTACCATATCAACATTTTTTATAGCGACGAAGATGAGGGATATATTGCCGACATTCCGGATCTAGAAGCTTGTTCAGCCTTCGGCAACACAGCGGAAGATGCACTTCGCGAAGTCGAGGTAGCTAAAGAAGCATGGATAGAATCTGCGCGAACCGAGGGGAAACCGGTGCCACCTCCCGCATATCGTCCACTTATCTATCAATTCTCGCAGTAGAACTCCTTATCGTTTTTTTAAGGTCTATCCTGATAGCCTGAGTATCAAGATCACGAGCAGCTACGTTGTAACCTTTTTTTCCTGGAACTACCCTCATTCTGTCCGCCATCGTGTCGCTGTCGGCAAAAGAGGAACGGCTAATAGAGAGTGCTGCGTCGGCAGTTCCCTTGTTGCCAGATAGCTTCGGGCGGTTCGGTTGCGCAAGCAACGGTACCGCCCGATTGTTGTCGAATACCCACATCGTCCGGCAAGCCCGTGCTGCGCACCGACTTGCCGGGAATTCTCTTTTATCGGTGTAGCTCACCAAATTGGATTTAGGTGCAGTAGCTTCTACACGCTGGAACGCCCGGCGCCATCCGGCGCCGGAATGTAGCCTGAGAAGGCCGCCGCGCCGCCCCCGCGGCGGCTTATTGGGAGAGCGCGATGCTCAAGATTCCCCACACCGGCACCTGATCTGTAGATTTTGGACACCGATTGGCAAGAGAAAGCGTGCCTTCCGGGATTCTCCGGTGATGCAAACTTACCGTAATCGCCTTGTGATCGCTTACGCCAGCACCTCGTATACCGTC
>CAZWHE010000274.1:0-2353 GCA_964633825.1 uncultured Phycisphaerales bacterium
AAAAAAAACATTCCATAATATATCTTAATCATTTTTTCTCCCCCCACCCGAAACAGGGGGAGATAAAATGTTTGTCAAACTTTACACACAGGTTTTGTCTCAGCGCTACGTGGGTGAGTATACGGGACCGGCCCTCGATCTTCCTTTTCTCAGCACGCTTTCCAAGGACGCTCGTTTTCCCCGGGATCGAACGGGCCGGCCACACGCCGACGGGCAGGCCTTGTCGGGCGCTCTCTGGGAAGCGCGAGCGATTGCCGGAGCCTCCGTTCTCGACCGGGCTTTGTACAACACGATCGCCGCTCTTCCCGAAATCATACGGCGCGAGCGGGAACGGAACAGCCGTTTCTACACGTTCCCTCTGGTGGCTGAGCGGATCCTGGCGCGCTTGGACGGCAAAGCGGAGCCCGCCGTACCGCCCCGCTGCACGGGCATCACGATCGCGCTCTTTTCTGAAAGCGAGAAGAACGATGAGGGCGATAAAATCGATGAGGGCGACATAATATTAGACTCGGGCACTCTCCAGGTTTACGTGCGCGCCAAAAAGCCGATCCATTACCGCGTTAATAAAGATTCGATTCAGGTTGAAGCGGATTGGGTTGAAATCGCCTCTGAGGGAAAGGTCGATTTCGACAAAAAACGCGTCAAGGCTCTGCGGAACCGGACGATGTTCCCTTCCTTGAGGAGCGCTTCCAAAGAAGACAAAGACATGGCAGTTACCATAACCATTGAATCGAAATAAAAACACGACCGCCGCATCCAGGAAGACGCGGCGGTCGATGACATCACTATAAACACAGCAGAGATTTATCTCAGGGAACGATCTCCACGCTCACGGGATTCGATTGGTAATCGTATGGGTTCTCCGTGGTGTAGGCGAAATTCATGATCGTTCCCACTGCGAGCGGGAGAGAGGCGGGCGCGTTGAACGCGGCTGTCGCCGTTCCGGCGGCATCGAGAATTCCGCGGAAATTGGGGAAGATCGCGTTGTTGTAATGGCTCACGATGTACTGGAGAACCACGTCGTTGTTCAGGGGTAGGTTGTTGCCGCCCGGAAGAGTTGTACCTGGTACTGTTCCCGACTTCGTGCCCAGAAGGAAATACTGCCTCCCCGCATTGGACGAGCCCGCATCGAGATCGAAATTGACCGTGCCGCCGCCCGACTTGGACAGGGTGTTCACATCGATGGAGAGCGGCCCGACGGCGTGATAGTACCAGACGCCGGCATTGACCGGCTGGCCGTATCCGTCGTCGCCCACGAGGAGGTCGAGCACGCCGTCGTTGTCCCAATCGACCACGCACGGCCGGGAGTCGTCAAAGACATCCAGCAGCCCGCCGCCGGCTTGCATCTTGGTGTAGCCGCTGAAAGCCGGGGCCGCATCGGTCCCCACGTTTTCGTAGTAGAAAACCTCTCCATAGTCATCGCCGATGATGAGATCTTTTTTGCCGTCGCGGTTCCAGTCCGCGGCCCAGGGGCTCGATTCGTCCCCCATGTCGAGGTTGAATACCCCGTCCTGAACATAGACCCTGCTCGGGAAAACCGGATTCGCGTCCGTGCCCGTGTTGAGCAGGAGCTGAACACGGCCCGAAGATTCACCGCAGATGACGTCTTTCTTGCCGTCGTTATTCCAGTCGACGACAAAGGGGACGGAGCGCGTGCCCGCGTCAAAAGTGGCGCCGCCCATCTGCAAGTAGGTGTAGCCGCTGAACTGGGGGCTCGCATCGGTGCCGGTGTTGAGATAGATCCTGACATACCCGTAAGACTCGCCCGTGAGAAGATCTTTCCGTCCGTCGTTGTCCCAGTCCACTACTCGTGGACTCGAACCGAGGCATCATCCATAGGTTGTCGTGATCGCAGAACCATTCGACTTGACCGTTTCTTTGCCGTTGAACACGGGATTGATGTCCGTGCCCTGATTGAGAAAGAGCCAGATGTTGCCGTTCGTGAACTGGCCGACAAGGAGATCCTTCCGCCCGTCGTTGTTCCAGTCCACGGCAAAGGGAACGGCCGTGCCGTTGACTTCCAGGGTTTGCCCCCCATCCTTGAGGTAGACTCCGGCTTCGAGCTCGGGTGCATCGGCACGCAAAGCTCCGGTACACAAGAAGAGGAGAACGCTGGCTGCTCCGATGAATTTCATATTGATCTCCTTTCAGATAGACAATTTGCCGACTTTAAAGAATCTAAACAGAAATGAATAGGCTTCATTTAATCGGCATTATACCATATAAAAATATCCTGCGCAGCCGATCTTGAAGGAAAGGGAGGTTTCTTTTGATCTTGAATACATTTCATTAATGTGTTTCAATATGCATGTTTGCAGAGCCTGGTAAACAAATATCTGGAGTTCATTCATGT
>CAZWHE010000275.1:0-2337 GCA_964633825.1 uncultured Phycisphaerales bacterium
ACCCGATGGTAGAGGTCGAGGCTTCTCGTCACCATCCCGACGTTGATCTCGTGAACCTTCATCAGAAATCCAAAGTTCCCACACACTCTCTTATCGCTGAGATTCCGCTCTCCTTCAATTTTTCTTCCAGGTCTTCGATGATGCGCGGAACCGCCTCCGGATCCATGAGCGTGGCCGTTCCCACCTGGACGGCCGAGGCGCCGGATACGATATAATCCATCACGTCATCGGCCGAAGCGATACCGCCGACTCCGATCAGCGGACACCGAAGCTTGCTCCAAACCTGATGAACCATGCGGAGCACAACGGGCATGACGGCCGGTCCCGAGAGCCCGCCGTATCCCGTTTGGAGCCGCGGCTTTCGGGCTCTCCAGTCCACCGACATGCCGAGAATCGTGTTGGCAATGGTGAGTATATCTCCTCCCCCATCGAGCGCGGCTTCCGAGAGCCCAACAATGTCGGTGACATTGGGCGACGGCTTCACGATCAGGGGCAGATCCGTAACCGCTTTGACGGAACGAACGATCCCGCGGATTCTTCCTGGTTCCGTACCGAAAGGGAGCCGCCCCCCCTCCACATTGGGACAGGAGAGGTTCATTTCCAGAGCATCGATGCCGTCGGCCCCTTCGAGGATCGCGGCGGCTTGCGCGAACTCATCCTCACGCTCTCCGGCGAAATTGACGACGAGGCATGCCGCCCGGCCCCGGATGCGCGGGAGAGATTCTTTGACAAAAGCCCGGACGCCCCGGTTGGGAAGGCCGATGGAGTTCAACAAACCCGAAGGAGTTTCAGCGAGCCGCGGAGGCGGATTGCCGGCTCTGGGATTCAACGTCACCGTCTTCAGAACAACGGCGCCGGGAAGGGCGAGATCGAAGAACCTCTCCATCTCGGTTCCGGAGCCGAATGTTCCGGAAGCCGTCATGACCGGATTCAATAGATCCAGCGGCCCCACCCCGACGGACAGCAACGAACACCTCCTTTGACCAACAGCAACTCTCTTCAGGCTTTGACGCTCTCCTCGAGTCCATCCTTTTGTTCCGACGGTTTGAACAAAAATAGAAAGGCCAGAAGGATCACGCCGACACAGATCATGGAATCTGCGAGATTGAACGCCGGCCACGGATTGGCCGGCGGAAAACCGAGATCGAAGTAAAGAAAATCCCGCACCGAGCCGAGGGAGATTGAATCCCAGATATTCCCGATCGCTCCCCCCATGATCAGAGAGAGAGCGATCAACTGGAATCGCGCTTTCCTCGGCGTTATGGAGAGGAAATAGAGAATCACGGCGAGAGCGGCAAGACGCAGTATTTTGAGGATGAGTGGATAATCCCCGCCGATCCCCCAAGGACCGCCCTGATTCCCGACGCTCACAAGGCCGAACCAAGAATCACAGATCCAGTAGACCGACCCCTGTCCCATGGCCAGCGGATGGTTCGTATTGGATTCGACAAATGAAATCACCGTCTCTTTCGTCCAGAGGTCTGCGGCAACAAAGACGATGACGAGGACCCAAAAAAGGACCTTGTCCGCCACGATTTTTTTGAAGAGATTCGCCATGATTCCCCGGGAAGGCTCTGGGGTTTGTTGACTCGAACCTTCCTGCCTGGGGGTTTCGACCATCAGAACAGCTCCCTTTCGGACTGGCAGGTGACACAGAATCGGGTGTAGGGAATTGCTTCGAGCCGGGGGGCCGGGATCGAGGTACCGCATTCTTCACAGATCCCGAAGCTTCCGTCCCGGATGCGGCCGATCGCCTCGTCGATCTCGGCCAGGGTGAATTCTCCCGTTTCGATGAGGCTCAGATTGAAATCCTGGTTATAGTTGGCTGTCCCTGAATCAGCCATGTTGTCCACGGAAACGTTTAATTCCTTCGGTTTAGACGCCTGGTTCGCAAAGGAATCGACATTACCTGCCAGAAGTGCTCTTTTATGCAGAAGAATTTTCAGCAGAGCCGCCCGGTTCTTGGGTGATATTCTGGAAACGATCTTCTTTGGGGCCGGACGCTTTTTTGCTGCTGAAGTGCTCTTCTTACCTGCAGATACACTTTTTTTGATCACTCTTCCTTTTTTCTTGGAAGAGACGGTCGATTTGCGCTGAGAAGCCTTTTTTTTCGGCGGCCGAGAAGAATGAGCCTTCTTGATTTTCTTCCGAGCCGTCTTTTTGGATGTCGATTTTTTTGGCTTCCCGCCTGTTTTCTTGGAAATTGGGGTCTTTCTGCTGCTCTTTTTTGTCTTCTTTTTTTTCGTAACCATCGATCTTTCAAGAACTAAAAACCATCCGACCTTGAAAAAGCGGGATAGATCATATAGAGTGCTCCCTATCAGTCAAGCAAATTTT
>CAZWHE010000276.1:0-2295 GCA_964633825.1 uncultured Phycisphaerales bacterium
CCTCAAGGCGCTGCGCAGCGATCTGGAGAAGCCCTACGACGCGAACGATCCCGTTATCTTCGAAGCGGATGATGAAGAACGGCCCGATCGGAATGAAAAAAGGATCAGGCTGAACGAGCTTCTTCCCACTATCGATCCCGATCAGATCAGCATGCCGGCGGACAGCATCGCCGTTATCCTCGAAAACGCCGGAGGGCTCATGAGGTCGAGGGCGGTTTTCGATCTCGACGCGGGGCTGATGGAAGCGATGCGCGAAATCGAAAGGACCAAGGCCGAGCGCGAAAAAGATGAGTAGCATCATGGGAGACTCACGGCTGAAATCGCTTTTCGAGGAAGTGGTCGCTCCCATTCTCATGCCGGAGAATCTCGATCATCTTCCTCCCGACCTCCCCCGCCGGGCGCTCGAAACGCTCGACAGAATCGGCGACCTCGAAGCCCGGGGGGACGAGATCCTCGCGCTCCTCGGTCCGGGCGAAGCAACCCGGACAGTGGGCCGGTTTCTCAGCGGAAAAGACTCGGTAACGAAAAGGGGCCGCACTCTTTCCTTCGAGCTCGCGAGCAAACGCACACTGGCGGCCCCGTCGGGCGTGGTGAGGCTCGAGGCGGAGAGATCTTTTTCACTCGAATTCCGGAGTGGGGCCGAAGGATTCGGAGACCCGAACGTGCGGAAGAGATTCGAAGCGGCCCGGGAAAACCTCCCCGATCTTGCGCCCGAAGACGTGCTCGCCGCCGCCGTCCTTCCCCAGGAAAAAGCCCTCATCGGCGTCAACACCCCCCTCAGGTTCGGCCTGATGGGGATTTCCATACCCCTGTGCCTCCGTTTTACCATACTCGCAGCAGGCCAGGGACGCCTCCGTCTTTTTGCGGCCGGGCCCATCGTCAAGGAAATCTCTTTTTAAAAGGAACCTTCGGAAGATGAACAAACAAGAAATCCTCAAGAAGCTGAGCCGCGAAAAGGTGCGCTTCATGAGACTCCAGTTCACCGACGTCATGGGAATCAACAAAAACGTGGAGGTCCCGAACCGCCAGTTCAAGAAAGCCCTGGACAACCAGATTCTCTTCGACGGTTCATCCATCGAAGGCTTCGTGCGGATCGAGGAATCGGACATGAAGCTCGCACCCGATCCCGACACCTTCGTGATTCTCCCCTGGGAGGAGCGGAACGGGCAGGGCCGAGTGGCGCGCATGATCTGCGACATCCGCTACCCCGACGGATCGGAGTTTCCGGGCTGCCCGCGAGCGGCGCTCAGGAAGCAGATCGCCCGGGCGAAGAAGATGGGGTTCCGGTTCATGGTCGGCCCCGAGGCGGAGTTCTTTCTTTTTCATCGAGGTGAAAACGGCCAGGCCACCAACACCACCCACGATTCGGGCGGTTACTTCGACGCCGCGCCTCTCGACCGGGGTGAGGTGGCGCGCCGCGCCATGGTGAACATCCTCGAAAAAATCGGCTTCGAGATCGAGGCCGGCCACCACGAGGTCGCGCCGGGCCAGCACGAGATCGATTTCAAGTACGCCGAAGCCCTCAAGACGGCCGACAACCTGATGACATTCCGCATGGTCATTCGCAAGGTCGCCATCGACTACAACCTGCACGCCACGTTCATGCCCAAACCCGTTTTCGGCGAGAACGGCTCGGGCATGCACTGCCACCTCTCCCTCTTCAGGGGCGCCAAGAACGCCTTCGACGACCCGAAGGGCGACCTCGGCTTGAGCAAGTCGGCCCACCACTTCATCGGCGGCTTGATCGCCCATGCCAAGGCGATCACGGCGGTGACAAACCCGCTCGTCAACTCTTACAAGAGACTCGTTCCCGGGTACGAGGCCCCGACGCTCATCGCCTGGTCGGAAAAGAACCGCTCGCCTCTCTGCCGCATCCCGGCCAACCGCGGCGTGGGCGCCCGCATGGAGCTCAGGTCGCCCGATCCGTCGTGCAATCCCTACCTCGCCATAGCCGTGATGCTGGGAGCCGGTCTCGACGGCATCGAGCGCAAGCTCATCCCGCCCAAGCCCGTCGAATCGAACCTCTACCAGATGTCGGAAAGAGAGAAAAAGAGGAAAAAGATCGCGTCCCTCCCCGGCGATCTCAAGGGCGCCCTCATCGAGCTCCAGAAAGACAATGTGATCTGCGGGATCCTGGGCGAACACCTCCTCGACTATTTCGTCAAGGCCAAGAGCGAGGAGTGGGGCCAGTACATCGCGTCGGTTTCCGATTGGGAGCTCGACGAGTACCTGGACAAGTTCTAGTCCCTAAACAAGCCTGATTTCAATCAATCGTGGTAGTGAAAATGGCGGAAA
>CAZWHE010000277.1:0-2253 GCA_964633825.1 uncultured Phycisphaerales bacterium
CCTCTACGCCGATGCCGGTTTCATGCGCGTAGTGGGCGAGACTTTCGACTGCGAAAAAAGCCTACCGTACTGGTTCGACACGGTCGTGCGCCTCTACCGCGACGACAAGGGCCGGTTCCTAGGCCGTTGCCAGAAAGACCGATCAAACCGGCTGCCTCAAGGCGAATTCGAGGTTTCCTATCAGCTCTTCGAGAATCTGTACTTCAAGGACGACCTCGATCGTGAGGCGGCGCCGATCGCGCTCGCAACCGCTGACCAGCTAGAGAGGATCAACACTTACATCGACGAGTTCAAGATTTCCCCCGAGCAGGTCGCCCAGCGCTTGTCCACCTACGGAGTGGACCACATTGAAGACCTCACGGAGGAAGATGCAGGAAAAATAATTCAGAAGTTCGAATCAGCTCTCGCGCAGAGACGCGGAGCGAATTGACACGAAAGGACATTGACATGGTTAAAATTGATTTTTCAAGAATCGACGATCACGAAGAATTTTCTCCCCTTCCCGAAGGGACCTACCGCTGCCGCCTCGACAATGTTGAGGAGGCGTCGACGAAGCATGGCGATGAGATGTGGCGGCTCCGCTTCTCGGTCGTCGATGGCGATCAATCCGGCCGCCGAGTCTTCGACAACATGGTCTTCTCCGATGCCGCGGTGAAGCGGGCGAAACTCATCTGCTCCCGTCTCGGTGTCGATGTTTCCGGCGAGGTCGATCTCACACCGGGCATGATCATCGGGCGAGAGTGCGCCGTCTCTGTCGAAATCGAAGAGTACGAAGACGGGGAAGGCAAAACAAAAAGGCGAAACGTCGTTCCTTATGCCGGTTACGAAGCCGCCGATACAGAAGACGGCGGTCATGCGGCCGGATCGGACACCGATTCGGAAGAACCGGATGACGAGAACATACCCTTCTAGGCGATCGCAGGGAGGGTATGTCATGAAACCGGAACAAGAAAAGATCCAGGGCACTCTGTCGGTGGTGAAATACCACCAGGGCAATTTTCTCATCGGCTCGCTCGAGAACGGCACCACTGTCAAAGGCCATATGGTCAATCCCAAGATTGGGATGGACTACAGCTTCGAAGGGCGAAACGAAAGCCATCCTCGCTGGCAGCAGCAATTTCGTTTTTCAAACTTTCGCGTTGCACTTCCAGCCAGGACCGCCGCAATCCAGACGTATCTAATTGAGAACTGCAAATTGATCTCCCCTCAGGATGCCAGCCTTCTCGTAGACGAGTACGGTGAGGACACCCTGGCTGTCTGCAAAGAGGCTCCCGACCGCGTGGCGCACGAAGTGTCGGGAGTGCCTCTCCATAAGGTGCAGGCGCTTTCAGCGATGATCTTGGACGATGAGGGCCTCGTGGACCTCTATCTCGAGTTGGAAGATATCTTCGGCGGAACCAAGGTCAACAACAAGTCGGTTTCGAAGATCGTGGAGCACTGGGGGCGGGACGCACCGGCGCGGATTCGGGATAATCCCTACGCCCTCGTCGAGACCTTCAACGGCATCACTTTTTTCAGCGCCGACGAAGTGGCCAAGAAGATCGGATTCGACCATCACTGCGCTCATCGTCTTCGAGCAGGATTCCTTCATGCCCTTCGCGATCAGGCAAGCCGTATGGGACACACATGTCTCCCGAAGTCGTTACTTCTCGCAGATGCGGGGCGCATCTTGAATGTTCAATCGGCGCTACTGGCCGAAGAGCTCGATCGGATGGTGAAGGAGGCAATCGTCCATGATTCTGCAGGATATGTTTACCTCAAGGAGATCTACGACAGCGAGGTGCTGATCGCAGAGAAGCTGAAAATCCTCTCTCGCCAGACTCTGAGGCCAGCGCAGCCAGAGCTTCACGGCCTGGCCGATGATCAACGAGACGCTCTTCTGAAATCCACTTCAGCGGGCGTCTCGGCCATCACCGGCCCGCCCGGCACTGGAAAGACCTTTGCCATCGAACACATCATCAACTCTTTCCCTGAGGCCTGTATCGCGCTCGCGGCGCCGACTGGCAAGGCCGCAAAGCGCATGACGGAGCAGACCGGCCACGTTGCCACGACCATCCACCGCCTTCTCGAACCGCAGAAGGAGGGCGAGCGATACGTGTTCACCCGCCATCACGGAAATCCGATCGAGGCGGATGTTGTCATTATCGATGAGGTCAGCATGGTAGACACAAATCTCATGGCCTACCTGCTCGACGCGATCGCGCCAGGCACGCAGTTGGTTCTCGTCGGCGACATCAACCAGCTGCCGTCTGT
>CAZWHE010000278.1:0-2218 GCA_964633825.1 uncultured Phycisphaerales bacterium
AGAAGACTGCGTCCCCTCGATCTGGGACGAAAGCACAGCCTCTTTGCGGACATATGTATAAAGGAAGAGAGCCGTATCCGGCAGGAGAGTTGTGATGCTGTCCAGCCGCCCCAAAGCAAGAAGGGCCTGTTCCAGAAGCCGCTGCAGAGGCCCCGTGATACGAAGAGGAGGATCGGGTGGAAGAGGATGGGGCACGAAAGCCCGTACAGTCTCGCCTCCGACCTTACTGATCTCCTCTTTTCCTGTTGATCCCCGCTTCATTGAGATGAAACCCTTGCCAAAGAAATTTAAATAGCCTGATCGTTATTTAAAGATAATGGACTTTCCTTTAATAAGAAACAAGATATAACTTGTCAAGTTGCGCCTTAAATTAATGGTGGAATAGGACCTAACCATTGCTCACATAATCTATTAAGAGAATCATCCCCATTAATATCAATCATGTCTGCTGCAGCAACAGAGCGAGGACAGCCCGAGGAGGATCACCTGGCTCTTTCAGTCCGTTCCCACCAGTCGAGAACGCGGAGCGCCGGATTCATCATTGATTCACAGATGAAGCTGGGGACACAATACGTATTGTGTCCCCCTCAGGAAAATCTCGTTTTTTATCTCCAGATGACATACTCTCGGGCAAGCGTAGCGTTTTATGCCGGAAATTTTTGACGGATTGAGGTTAGATTGTCTTGGTTGTAACGCGGGAGCCACACAATGAATGAAACTCTCAAAGCAATCGGAACGTTGATCGGCGGGATCGCTTGAGGCGCCTTGGTGTACGCCGTGTGCGTCGTCTGGCCGTTCAACCTCGATCCCTGGATAGGCTGGACCGCGGGCGGCCTGATCATCCTGATCAGCCTGATCCAGTTCATAGCCGGTCTGGGAAAGGGGCGGACAACCGATAACGGGGGAAGCCGATGATGATCGTCACTGATTCGGAAAAATGCAAGGGGTGCAAGACGTGCGTCAAGGTCTGCCCGCAGATGATCTTAGAGGTCAAGGAAAAGAAGATGCGCGTCAAGGACCAGGCCCGCTGCATGGGATGCTTCGGCTGCGAGGACGAATGCCGGTTCGGCGCGGTGAAGTTGAAACGGGCGCCCCAGTCCGTTGCCGAGATCGAGATCGAGGGGGCGCCCGAAAACGTGACCGAGTGCGATGTCGCCGTTGTGGGCGCCGGTCCCGCCGGGCTGGGCGCGGCGATCACGTGCGCCAAGGCGGGGCTGGATGTCCTTGTTTTCGAAAGGCTGCCGAACAGGAAGATCAGCCATCACACGGACGGAGGAGTGCTCTTCGCTTCTCCCGGGATCACGTCCATCGAAGTGGACCAAAAGAAGATCACATTTCCCGAGCTGGACATTTCGATCGGTGCAAGCTTCGCCAAGAGGTGCGAATATCTCGGCCTCCTGGGCCCCGAGGGTCTTCGCACTCAGAGCCATTTCCCGAAAGACCTCCAGGGATGGGCCGGCAACAAGGACGGATTCGTCGAGGCGCTCATCAACGAAGCCGAAGAGAGAGGCGCCAGAATCTGGTTCAATGCCAAGGTCGCGGATGTTCTCAAAGAGGAATGCGGGGTTGCGGGGGTGATCCTCGACACGGGCGAAGAGATCAGGTCCAAGGTTGTTGTCGCCGCCGACGGCGTCTTCGCCAAGATCAGCGAGAAGGCCGGCATGACGATCAATCACGACGATCTCTGGTACGCTTCCATTCTGGCTTTCGAATACGACAACACGAGCGGCCTGCCGGGCGGGCTCTACTATCTGAACGGGGAGATGAGATACGAAGAAGACATGCCCGTCGCCATGGGGGCCCTGGGCGTCACGGAGGTCATTCACGTTGTCGCCATTTTCTTTTCTCGAAAGAAATGGTATCCGGCGCCCAAGCCCATGGATTACTACGTTCAGAAGATGCTCGAATCCGACGTGCGGGTGAGAGAGGTCCTGGGAGACGCCCTGAAAGGCGCCCAGCCCACGATGCTGACGGGCTGCCGGGCCGTTTTCAGGGCGAAGAGCAATATCGATCCCGTGGGCAGCGGCGTCATCTCCGTGGGCGACGCCTGGGTCGATGACGGCGAAATCGGCAACGTACCGGCCCTGGCGAACGGGGTCCACGCGGGCAGGGTGATCATCGACGCCGCCGGGAAGAACGATTTTTCAAAAGAGTCGCTGAGACCGGCGAGGGATTTCTTAACAAAGGATTTTCTAAAAATGCTCTCGAAGAACAAGGA
>CAZWHE010000279.1:0-2169 GCA_964633825.1 uncultured Phycisphaerales bacterium
TCCGCTGGGAGAACGAAACCATGACGGATCTCGGTACCCTCGGCGGGTCCTTCAGCATGTCCAGGGCGATCAACGGCTCCGGCGCAATCGTCGGGTTTGCCGACCCTGTTTCCGGCCGGGAGGCATTCATCTATTCCGGAGGTTCCATGAGCGGCCTCGGCTCTCTCACCACGTCCGGCACCAGCGAGGCCTTTTCGATCAACGATTCCGGCGATGTCATCGGCAAATCGAGCAGCACCTTTGGAGCGAGCCACGCTTTCTACTACACCGGCGGGGTCATGTACGACCTGGGGACGCTCGGCGCCTACACGTACAGCCAAGCACTCGACATCAACAACTCCGGCCAGATCGTGGGCTGGTCGGGTAACACAAGCGCCGACCAGCACGCCTTCCTGTATGACGGCGGAACCATGACCGAAATCGACGGTCTCGGAGGATGGTCCACCGTGGCCAACGCCATCAACGACTCCGGCGAGATCGTGGGAAGCTCGATCACTACCGGAGGTCTCGAACACGCTTACATCCACAAGGACGGCGCCACGACCGATCTCAACGACCTGCTCCCGGCCGGATCGGACTGGCTGCTGAAACGCGCTTACGATATCAACGATGACGGCGTCATTGTCGGATACGGCAGCGGCGGCGGGATCGGCAACGCTGGGTACATGCTCGTTCCCCTGCCCGGCGGATTGGTTCTGGCGCCCCCCACCCCGGGTACGGCAGGCACGGACAACACCTTCGACTTCCACGGCGGTCTTCCCGGTAACAAGGTCTACCTCGTCTACGGCTTCAGCCACGGCAGCACGCTCATACCGGGCTGCGGCGGAGCCACGGTCGACATCAGTTCCCCCAAGGCTGCCTGGAACGGAACGGTTGACGGCAACGGAAACGCGTCGTTCACGGCCAGCGTGCCTCCCTCTGCGAGCGGTCTCGGTGTCCTCCTCCAGGCTGTCGAGCCCGAGAGTTGTCGGGTGAGCAACCTGGTCGAGCACACCTTTCTATAAGAGACCGGCCGGCCGACCTGGAAGGCAGCACACGATTATTAGTCAAGTCAGACATCCCGGCGCTCCGACAAGAGCGCCGGGATGCCCGACAGGCGGCACCGAGGAAGCCGGGTGCCTCATATTCTCTGAAAAATCACCCTCCTCGCCCCCGGCCTGCGCCTCAATCCCCTCCTCTTCCGCCCGAAAACCGGCTCGGTGCGATCTGAATGATCCGGCCCGGGCCCACGGGTCGGACTTCTCTTGCGCACCCCCTTATAGCGAGGCTTTGCGAGCGTGGGGGGCAGCAAGAGAGGTACCGAGCCCCTCGTGTGGCCCGGGCGGATCATTCTCATCCACCCGGTTTTCGGGCGGAGGACGGGTGTGCTTTTTGGAGGGAGACCGGATGGCGATGAGATTTACTTCTCAGAGAATATGAGCGTGACCTGCGAACCGAAAGGCGGGGCTGTTCGAGGATTGATATCATACAGCGAATCATCGATGCCGTCGGGCGAGTTGATGTCGAAGATGCAGTTCCCCATTCCGGTGAGATAGAGGGCGACCACGTTGCGTTCCATGTCGGCCATGTACTGCTCGACCCTTTTCCGGCCGAGGAGGACACGGGCGAAGCGGGAGCCGATATAGACCCAGCCGACCCGCTCCATCGACTTGTTGGTGCGGATGTCGAGGATCAGATCCTCGAGAGGACGGCCCTCCCTTTCCGCCCATCCCTCGTAGCGGACGTTGATGTGCATCACCGTTCCCTGGGGCGGAATGACTTCGTAGGGGCTGACCTTTCCCGAATCCACGTCCTCCTGCGGCGGAGGAGGATCCTTCCTCTCGAAAGAGACCGTCCGACCCGGCTCGAGACCGAGGGCGAGAAAGGCCGCGTTCAAAAGGGAAGGCGTCGCCTTGATGAGGACCATGGCCTCGTGAGTGTTTCCGCCCTCTGAAACGACGACATACTCGATCGGATAGCGCGGCGATTTCTCGTCGCGGATGACGGCGCCCTTGACTTCGATGATTCTCTCTTCGAGGTCGACGCTGATCCCTTCCTCCCCGAATCTTTCGACGAGCTCCTCCCAGCCCTCATCAATGCTCCGCTTGAGATCTTCGATGGTGAAGTCGCCCTTCCCTATACTGTCCGGACCGGGGATCCCTCGGGCCGCCTCTTCGATTGTTTCGATCT
>CAZWHE010000280.1:0-2089 GCA_964633825.1 uncultured Phycisphaerales bacterium
TGATCCGCTCTACCGAAGCACCGGCTGAAGTCGCGATGAAACTCAGATCAGTCGATAGCGAAGGCGTTCTCGATTTGAGAGATGCCCGGCATCCGATCCTGTTGAGATTGGCTTTCGAAGAGGCCGATGGAGGGGTCGATGAAAAGATCGAACACGCTTTGGGAGAAGTGGTTCCCCTGAATGTTCATCTCGGCCGGAGATTTAATGTTCTCGTTATCACGGGTCCCAACACGGGCGGAAAGACGGTGGCTTTGAAGACCTCGGGACTCCTCTCGCTCATGGCGGCTTCCGGGCTTCACGTTCCTGCCGCTGCCGGAACCCGGGTTCCCCTATACCGGTCCGTATTCGCCGATATCGGAGATGAACAAGATATCTTCCAAAGCCTTTCGACTTTTTCGTCTCACATCAAAAGGATCAGCAATGTTCTCGAACACGCCGATTCACAAACGCTCGTGCTGCTTGACGAGCTCGGTTCGGGAACCGATCCCCAGGAGGGTGAAGCCCTGGGTCGAGCCATTCTCGGTTTTTTGCTCAAAAAAAAGGCGAACGTCCTCGCCTCGACACACCTTTCCCAGCTCAAGGAATTCGCTTTTTCCAACAGAGGCGTTGAAAACGGCTGCATGGATTTCAACCCGGACACACTGAAGCCCACCTTTCGGCTCCGTATCGGCATACCCGGAGAATCCAATGCGATCCGAATCGCCCGGCGTCTCGGAGTTCCCGAGGAGATTTTAGACGAAGCGGAAAAGACCCTCGCCTCCAGGAGAGATTCGCTTCAGCCTCTGATCGACGGAATATCGCGAGCCAGGGTTCAGGTGGAAGCCGAGCTCGACCGATCGAAAGTAGAGAGGCGTGAGATCGATGTGATGAAAGAGGAGCTTACGCGGAACAAAGAGGAGCTTTCCAGAAGGGAGGACATCCTCGATTTCGAGGCGGAAAGGGAGATCGATCTCTGTTTGATCAGGTTCCGCGATGAAGCGGCACGGATTGTGAAGCGTCTCCGGAACGTTCCGGCTGTATATAAAAAAGAGGTCGACGATCTGGAAAAAGTGCTGGAAAGGATGCTCGAGCGGACTCCATTGGCCCGCAAGCGACAAGAATTCATCAAGACTCTGAAAAAAGGAGACCTCGTCTATATCCCGCGGTACAGGGAAAAGTGCAGGGTTCTCAAAATCAGAAAAAAAGAGAAAATGATCTCAGTGGAATACCGAAACCTGCAGGTCGACCTCCCTTTCGAGGATGTCATCTGGCCTCACTGGGTCTGATGAGATGATGTAAATACTTTTTTCCGGATGGATTACAGGGAAGGCTTGAAGCAGGTCGCTTGAGAGAGAGAATGGAAATTGTCTGACTGTTCATAAATTGTTTCCATGTTCTTTTGGAAAGTTTTTTTCTCTGATTTGGGCTTGACAGAGCATAGAGTTATGATAATTTCAAGCGCTTTAGTCCTCATGGGAATATTGTGAGGGCAAAATGCTAGCGTAGCTCAACGGCAGAGCCCCGGTTTTGTAAACCGGAGGTTGTGGGTTCGAATCCCACCGCTAGCTCCATGTGAGGATGGCTTTGGCCTTTGATATTATTTAACTTGGAGAGGTGCCCGAGTGGTTAAAGGGGACGGGCTGTAAACCCGTTGGCTCCGCCTACGGAGGTTCGAATCCTCCTCTCTCCACCAGTGGAATATCCACCGTTGTTATCTTCTCGGGGAGGGCTGATCAGATATAACGATCAAGTGTTTCCCTTCCGGTCCAGACGCTGTGCAGAGGCCGTACTCGGGTTTGGCCTGAAACCGGCCTAAAAGAGGAATGACCGGAAAGATGAAAAACACGGTATTGAAAAATGGCTGGCGAGTCGAAACGCGGGTGTAGCTCAATGGTAGAGCCCCAGCCTTCCAAGCTGGTCGTGTGGGTTCGATTCCCATCACCCGCTCCAGACGATCGCGCCTTTTCGCTGAATTGCGCCTTTTCGCTGAATTGCGCCTTTTCGCTGAACTCGATTGGCAATATGCCGGCGCCGGGCGGAGAGTGCGGATCAGAAAGCTGCTGTGGCTCAGTGGTAGAGCACGTCCTTGGTAAGGACGAGGTCATGGGTT
>CAZWHE010000281.1:0-2074 GCA_964633825.1 uncultured Phycisphaerales bacterium
AGTAGCCGCGGATGGCGGTCTCGGTCGAGTTGGTGCACTGCAGGATGGTGAGGGGGTCGCTCCCCTCGATGAGGAGGGGCACGGCCAGATCGGTTGCAGTAACCGTGCCGTCCACGATGTCGTTCAGTGTGAAGGCGTCGTCGCCGCCTTCCACCTCGGGGACGCCGATGCCGGAAGAACCGGGCGAGTTGTCGTTGACGTAGACCGTATCGTAGACCAGGCTGAGTCTGTCCCGTGTTAGGTGATCGGTGGGGCCCGCCAGAGTATAGGAGGCCCGCGGCGAGACCTCGTAGGACCGCGCCTTCGGCGATCCGGCGTCCGGCAACGTCGCTCCGCCCGAGCCGTTCGTGCCGCGCGGCGCCGTTCCCGTGAGTCCGCCGTTGCCCAGACCGTCGAGCTCGACCGCGTCGAAACCTTGTCCGTTGTTGTTGCGGAAAATCTTGTGCCCGGCCGGGGTATCGACGAGCAGGTCGCAGAAGCCGTCGCCGTCATAGTCCTCGAGGAAGCCTCCCTCTACCGCGGTCTTCGGATCGATGCCGAGGGCATCGGTCACGTCGAAGAAACGTAGATCCCCGCCGTTCCGGAAGAGGCATAAACCGTCCTCGCGGAAGAGGAAGAGATCGGCCAGGCCGTCGCCGTCATAATCACCGAAGAACCCGGTAACCCCGCATCCGGCCCCGTGGACGAAGGCGCGGTCGGTGACCTCCTCGAATCCGCCGTTCCCGAGGTTGTGGTAGAGCCGGTTCTTCTTCGAATCGAGCACGAACAGGTCCTTGAGGCCGTCGTTGTCCACGTCGGCCCAGAGAAACCGCTGTGGAGGCTCCTCTTGGGCGTCGCGGGGGGCGGTCTGCGGCGGGATCACCGGACCGAAATCCGTGCTCGGCGCCACGGGCGGCCGGATTTTCGGCTTGATGACCTCCCGCTCCGTGCCCGAGTCCCCCGAGGGAGATCCCGCCCCCGAAAGTTCCTGAGCTTGAACGAGGCCCGCTGCAAATAGCACCGTGATAATCAACAACAGAAATTTCGCCATCATCGTATCCTCTCCTTCCCACGTAAAAGATTTCCGTTCTCACCGTCTACGCGGCGACGGAATGTCACGAGATTCCTTCGGCCCTCTGACAGGGGCCCTCTCAACGTAGTCTCATTGGGTTTCCGAACCCGTGAGCACGTCCTCAGGTAAATGGGCGGAAAAGGACGGATGGCGGGGCTAGATACTTTGCCGAGATTAGAAAAAAAACGGCTCCTATGAAATCGGCGCAAAGAGCGGCGAGTCGACAGGAGTTCTCCTGTGCGCTCCTGCTGTAGTCGTCAAGCGGCCGTCGGAACGCTCAAAATGACTGAGTTATGAAGAAGATGTTCTTTGATAATATGGTTCACATCAGACAGGTGAGAAGGAGATGGCCGAAAAGCATGGAAGGGGAATCTCCGGAGTATCGGAAAACGCTGTGAAGATGTGATTGGGGGGCTCGGGTAACGGATTTCTCTCAGGGAAGGATCGTGTTCAGAGAAAAGAATTCTACGCGACTGCTCTGAGTCTATACCCTGTGACGCGGGGCGCCCTAAAGACGCGACGTTCGATATTTCGTGGGAGCTGTTTTGCGTCACGGTCTGGTCGTCGGAATTCGTCTCCACCGAGACATCATCAGGTCGAGCAGCATCAAGAGTCATGTGAGGTCGCCATTCGTTGTACCAATCGCAGAACTCGTCGCAGAGTCTGGGCAAATGGTCGAAACCACGGATGATCGGAACTCGCTTTAGCCACTCGGATTTTAAGGTTTTGATTACCCTTTCCGTGACGGCGATCGAGCCGTACTTTCCGATGTCTGTCCCTTCGGAAAAATCCGTCCGCCTTATTGCATAACGACTTCTGAAGTTTTTCATGGATGGTGAAATTTCAGTCATGGATTAGGATGAACTGGCCAAAATGGTGGAATTAGCATAATTCAGCCATCAGGATTTGTGGTCCGACGGCATGCTAGAGGCACACCCCTGGCAAA
The DNA here is from genome assembly GCA_964633825.1 of uncultured Phycisphaerales bacterium. Lineage (GTDB taxonomy): Bacteria > Planctomycetota > B15-G4 > B15-G4 > CAYZWU01 > CAZWHE01. The sequence goes on from CAZWHE010000281.1 coordinate 1,998, forward strand.
AGTCGGTGGACGAGCACAGTACCCTACTGGCCTGGAGTGGATGGTTAACAAATCATGAGCCGAGAGAAAAGTCGTAC
>CAZWHE010000282.1:0-2073 GCA_964633825.1 uncultured Phycisphaerales bacterium
GACGAATCATGCAATCTAATTTGATTTATCTTGCCTCGGAAGGAGCCTCGCTGAATCCACTGAGCTTCGATCCCAGTGCGTTCATACTGAGTCTCATCACATTTGCCGTGGCGCTCTTCCTGCTGACGAAAATGTGCTGGAAGCCGATTCTCAAAGCGGCCAAAGACCGTGAAAACCGGATCGCCGAAAACATCGGCGCCGCGGAAAAGGCCAAGGCCGGCGCTGAGGAGATGGCAGAAAAGTACAAGACGCAGCTCGACGAGGCCAAAGCCGAAGTGGCAAGCCTTCTCGAGGAGGGCCGCCGCCAGGCCAATGATCTGAAGCAGGATATCGTCAACAAGGCCAACAGCGAAGCGGAATCAGCTCGTGAGCGAGCCGGTCGCGAAATCGATCTGGCTCGTGAAAAAGCAATCACCGAAATTCGTGCTGAAGCGGTAGACCTGAGCATCTCGATTGCGTCGAAGGTTCTCGACAGGTCTCTCGACGACGGGGATCACCGCAAGCTGGCCGGCGATATTCTGGAAGAAATCTGAGAGAGTTGGTCATACACGTGTGATGAGATTTGGATCGGCCGGACGGCGCTGATCGAACCTGCAGGATTCGAGGTTTCAAGATGAGAGGCGAAGGAAGTCATGACTGCTAGGACGACCGGATTAAGGTACCTGTCCGCACTCTTCGATATCTGTCGCGAACGGGATGTTGTCGACGAGGTGGGGGATGTTTTTGCCTCCCTATCGGGTGCCATGAACGAGAGCCGGGACCTCCACGATTTTCTCCTCAATCCGCGCATCAGCCGCAAAGAGAAGAAAAGAGTGCTGCTCAGCCTGCTCGAGGGGTCTCCCGGCCTGGCAAAGGATTTCGCATGTCTTCTTATCGACAAGGGGAGAGAGGGGATTCTTGTCTATGCCGGCGAAGAGTTCGGCAATCTTCTTCGCAATTCGATGAACATTATGGTTGCCAAAGTGCAGGCAGCGCGCGGGTTCGACGAGGCCTTCAAGGAGAAACTCAAGACCCGCCTCGCCAACCTGACAAGTAAAAATATCGAGCTGGTCGAGGAGATCGACGAGGACCTGCTCGGCGGCGTCCGCGTGATCTTCGGCTCGAAGATGATCGACGCCAGCTTGAGAAACCGTTTGGAGAAAATGCGGCGTTCGCTGAAGAGCGGCACGGCTTAACACCTGTTCCGTGGGAGTGTTCGCTCCTGCAGCGCCGATCGAGTGTGACATGAGTCAGTTTGTTTGAGTCTCTTTGAGACGGTAGCCGACCGAGGCTTTGAAAAGCATTGGAGGACTGAGGAATGGACCTGAGACCCGCAGAGGTTTCGGCGATCATCAAGCAGGAGATCGAAAACTACCAGGAAACAATGAAGATGGAGAGCGTGGGCACGGTCCTTCAGGTGGGGGACGGCGTGGCGCGCGTCTATGGGCTCGACGACTGTATGGTGTCCGAGATCATCGAGTTTCCCAACGGCGTTTACGGGATCGCTCTGAACCTTGAAGAGGACAACGTGGGAGCCATTCTGCTCGGTTCCGAGACCCTCATCAAGGAGGGCGACATCGTCAAGACAACGGGGCGCATCAGCTCGGTTCCGGCCGGCGAGGCCATGATCGGTCGTGTGTTGAACGCCATCGGCCAGCCGATCGACGGCAAGGGCCCGATCAACACCGACGTCTATCGGCCGATTGAAGGGAAGGCGCCCAACGTGGTGCAGCGCCAGCCGGTGAAGGAGCCGCTCCAGACCGGGCTCAAGGCGATCGACTCGATGATACCCATCGGCCGCGGGCAGCGCGAGCTTATCATCGGCGACCGCCAGACCGGAAAGACAGCGCTTATCGTCGACACGATCCTGAACCAGAAGGACACCGACGTCTACTGCATCTATGTAGCGGTGGGTCAGAAGAACTCGACCGTGCGCGATGTGGTCAAAACACTCGAGGAGGCGGGCGCCATGGACTACTCCATCGTGGTCTCCGCGCCCGCATCCGACCAAGCGTCGATGCAGTTCCTTGCGCCTTTCTCGGGCTGCGCCATGGGCGAAGAGCTGCGCGACAACGGCAAGCACGTGGTCATCTT
>CAZWHE010000283.1:0-2045 GCA_964633825.1 uncultured Phycisphaerales bacterium
TCGAAGAACACCGTCTGCGCCTCATCAAAAGAGACGCCATGTTTCTTCCGGTTGGCCTCGCTCTTCTTCGGGTCCCAGACGAATCGGAAATTACTCATATTTACAGTATACATACGTTGTAGTGCATATCAAGGGTTAATCTGTAATTTTGTTTGGCAGAACAAAGGTGATAAACAAAGCCCTGTTCCCGGAACAGGGCTTCGTTGTTTTTGGTAGCGAGGGAGGGATTCGAACCCCCGACACGTGGATTATGAACCCACTGCTCTAACCCCTGAGCTACCTCGCCTTTTTCAGGGGGTCGTTATGGTATGGCCGGCCCTGAAGCTTGTCAAGAGGAGGGAGGCCGTTCCCGGCCAAAAGCGGATTGAAATTCTCGTTTTTCGGGGGACAATGGGCTTTTTGTTGACAGCATAAAAACATAATGGAGTGAGACCCATGTCGATCAGCCATCTGGAACCGGCCCTTGTTTTCGGGCATTTCGAGGCGTTCTGCCGCATTCCCCATCCTTCGGGCCACGAAGCAGAGCTGGCCGAGCACATCAAGACCATCGCGTCGTCGAAAGGATTCGTGGCGGACCAGGACGAAGCCGGAAACGTGGTGGTCCGCGTTCCGGCCACGCCGGGCTGTGAAAAAGCCCCGGTCGTGATTCTTCAGGGCCACATCGACATGGTGGGGGAGGCGAACGCCGAGGCGAGCCACGACTTTCTCAAGGACCCGATCGAGCCCTATGTGGACGGGGACCTGGTGAAAGCCCGCGGCACGACCCTCGGCGCCGACAACGGCCTCGGTGTGGCCGCCTCCCTGGCCGTCGCCGAGGATCCCGACGCCGTGCACGGCCCCCTCGAGATCCTGTGCACCGTGGACGAAGAGGTGGGGCTGACGGGCGCCATGAAGCTCAGCGATGATTTTCTGAAGGGCAGGATCATGCTCAACCTCGACGGCGAGGAGAGCGACTCGGCCTACATCGGCTGCGCCGGCGGCGGGGATACGCAGATCCATCTCGAAGTGAAGACCCGTCCGCCCAAGGAGAGCGCCAAAGCGCTCCTCGTGAAAGTGACCGGGCTCAAGGGCGGTCACTCGGGATGCGACATTCACGAGCAGCGCGGCAACGCCCTCCGGGTGCTCGGCCGCTGTCTCGGCCAGGCGCGGAAAAAGGTTCCTTTCGCCCTAGCCGAGGTGAATGGCGGCAACAAGCGAAACGCCATTCCGCGCGAGGCCGGGACCGCGGCCGTCATGACGGCGGCAAACGCCGGCCGCTTTAAAAAGGCAGTTCTCCGGGAAGCCGGCGTCATCCGCGACGAGCTGGGCCGGATCGATCCCGACCTCGAAGTGACGGTCGACGAAACCTCCCTTCCCGGCGCGGCTCTCGACAGGGCTTCCACCGGGAAAGTCCTTCATCTCCTTCTCGCCCTTCCCCACGGAGTGGAACGGATGAGCGGCGACATCGACGGCTTGGTGGAAACGTCGACGAACCTGGCCAGCATCCGTCTCGAAAATGAGACCGTCCATATCGAGATGTCCACGCGGAGCTCGGTCGCCCAGTCGATCCGGGCGCTCCGCGACCGGATCGCGGCCGCGACGCGTCTGGCCGGCGCCGATGCCGAGGAGGGGGAACCCTACCCCGGGTGGAAGCCCAACCTCGACTCGAAGATCGCCGAGATCTTCGCCGACGTGCACGAGACGACGCTGGGTAAGAAACCGGAGCTCCTCGCCATCCACGCCGGCCTCGAAACGGGCGTGATCGGCGAAAAGTTCCCGGGCATGGACATGATCTCCTTCGGTCCCGAGATCAGCTTTCCCCACTCTCCCGACGAACAGGTGAACGTCCCCTCTGTGCAGCGCTTCTACACCCTGCTGAAAGCCCTGCTGAATCGGCTCACCGAGTGAGTGGGCAAAGTGGCTGACACTGCATGATCAGCAGTTTCTTTCTCTTTCCCATCACACAAAAACGAAGGGGATATCTCGAGAATCCAACCCGGGCTCCGGACGCAAGGGGTCTGCGAGCATAATCCGCAGGCTTCCATGAAAACGTCAATCTTGTCAAG
>CAZWHE010000284.1:0-2031 GCA_964633825.1 uncultured Phycisphaerales bacterium
CCCACAACGAAGGCATGATAGAGCCGATCGACATCATCATCCCCGAGGGAACGATTCTCAACGCCGCATACCCGGCGGCGACCACTTTCGGCAACCACCTCTGCCCGCCCAACGCGGACGCCGTGATCCGGGCACTCGCGCCCGCCATCCCCGACCGCGTCACGGCGGGCTGGAACCAGCTCCTCTGCTCGCTCACCACGGGATTCGATCCGCGCAAGGAGGATAAGTACGTGGACATCTGTTTCATGGGGCTGAAGGGCGGGTCGGGCGCCATGAACGGCGTCGACGGGTACGACCACATCGGCATGATCGACGCCTCGGGCGGCGTGCTCGATCAGGACTACGAGATGTTCGAGCAGCAGACACCCCATCTCGTGCTGGAGCACGAATACCTGCGGGACTCGGCCGGCGCCGGAGAATGGCGGGGCGGCATCGGAGTCCGCACGCGACTGAAGCTCGGCGGCAGGGGGACTCAGCTCGTCACCTTCGGGGACGGCGACGTGGAGCCGGCCTTCGGCGTGGGCGGGGGTGAGGACGGGGGGCTCAACTCTATCGAGCTTTTGCGGCCCGACGGCACGGTTTACAGAACCACGACAAAGGATCTCGTGACCGACGTCCCCGAGGGAACGGAGTATATCCAGGACGCCTCGGGCGGCGGCGGATATGGCGATCCGAAGAAGCGGCCGCCCGAAAAGGTGGCTTATGAAGTCCGCTGCGGGACACTGTCCATCGAAAAAGCACGCGATTCTTACCAAGTGGTCATCGATCCCGCCGGCTTCGAGGTCAAAGCCGAAGAGACGAAGCGTTTGCGAGAGGGATGAAGCGATGGACTTCAATCTGACCCCTGAACAGGAAGCGATCCGTAACACCTTTCGCCGTTATGCTAAGGACAAGCTCAAGCCTCGGGCGGCCGGCATCGACGAGAAGGGGGAGTTTCCGCGCGAGGCTTTCCGCGAGGCGGGGGAGCTCGGCTATTTCGGGATGCGCTATCCCGAGGAGGCGGGCGGGTCGGGGGCCGACGTGGTTTCCTACTGCCTCGCCTCGGAAGAGCTTGCTTACGGATCACTCTCCGTGGCCGCGGCCTGCGCCATGCAGTCTCTCATGGGAACATATTTCATCAACCGGTTCGGTACGCCCCAACAGAAGGAGGAGCTTTTTCTTCCGGCGCTCGCTGGAGAGAAGATCGGCACGATCTGCATCACCGAACCGGATGCGGGCTCCGATCTCAAATCGATCTCCACCGCCGCGGTGCGGGACACGAACGGTTTCGTGCTCAACGGCCGGAAGATGTGGATCACCCAGGCGCCGGTCGCCGATTTCTTCACTGTTTTTGCCCTCCTCGACAACAGTCTCAATGCCTTTCTCGTGAAAAAAGAGGACCAAGGCCTCGTCGTGGGGCGCAACATCAAGAAGATGGGTGTTTGGGCTTCCGTTACTTCCGAGGTTGCTTTCGAGGAATGCCGGATTCCGGGGGACAGGCTCCTCGGCGAGGAGGGAAAGGGTGCAAAGTACCTCCGCGAAATCCTCGACGAGATCCGGGTCATGACGGGAGCGCTCGCCGTCGGCACAGGCCGGGCCGCCCTCGAGGACTCGCTCGAATACGCCGGTCAGAGGGTCCAGTTCGGAAAACCGATCGCGGCTTTCCAGGCGATCAAGCTCAAATTCGCCGAGATGGCCACCGACCTCGAAGCGGCGCGGCAGCTCGTTCTTTACGCGGCCTGGCGCTCCGATTGTAAAATGCCGAACACGAAAGAGGCGGCCATGGCCAAGCTCTTTGCGTCGGAAGCGGCGCTCTCGGTCTGCGACAAGGCGGCCCGTGTTCTTGCTTCCTACGGATATGCCATGGAATATCCGATCCAGCGCTACCTCCGGGATATACGCTTCACCTTGATCGGCGGGGGGACGTCGGAAATTCTCAAGCTGATCATTGCGAAGGAAACAGGAGCCTAGGATGAAAAGACGCGTCCTCATCGCCAAGCCGGGGCTTGACGGCCATGACCGGGGAATTAAGGTTGTCGCCAGTGCTTTACG
>CAZWHE010000285.1:0-2016 GCA_964633825.1 uncultured Phycisphaerales bacterium
CACGGCCGAAGGACCGGAGAGCCGGGTGACGAGATAGATGTTGTAGCCTTTCCTCTTGTAAGTGTGATCGAAATGGCCGTGGTCGGGCGGCACGGTGGGCGAGGATTCGAGGTAGGGATTCGGCCACGACCGCCTGGGAAGATCGGGCTGCTGGGCGGTTCCGATGTTCCAGGGATAGGCGAGGATGTGATCGATCGCCCTGTCCCAGAAAGGGCCGTACTTCCTGATATACTTAATGGGAACCCCGTGGCAGGTGACGATGTAGTAGATCTCCTCTTCACCGAGATCGGTCAGTTTGGCGCGCAGCGGTTCGATGATCTCGTTGAAGAACTTTTCCCAGCCCGGGTGCGACACGTACTTGAAGTCTTCCGAGCAGTGAACGGCGAGCATGTTCGTTTCCGGAATCCCCCTTCTTTTTTTATAGTAGTTGGCGACCTCGGCGGAATCGCCCATGCCGTTGCCGTTGTGATCGGGAAAGTTCGCGTTATAGATCACGAGAACGCGCGTGGGATCGTCATCGGCCGAAAGGGGAGGCGCCGCAAGGAGGAAACAGAAAGCAGCCAGCAGACAAAACCGGTTCATTCGACACTCTTTCTCAGCGGTCCATCTCAGGTGAAAGGGGATAATATCTACTATTTATTATACATTAACCCCGTTTTCTTCCCAAGACATTTCGCCCACGATGTCGGGGCGTGTGCCGGTTATCGATAGTCCCGGCTCAGCTTGTTTTCCTCGAGGAGGAGGCTGACGAACTTTTTAAGCCCCCGGCCGTATATCTTCTTCACCGCTTCGGCCGACTTGCCGATGATTTTGCCGAACACGTCGTAGTCGAGCTCGACCCTCATCCGTAAAACCAGGACCCGGCGCTGGTGCTCGGGAAAGCTGTCGAGCATCCCCATGAGCAGCTCGATTTCCTCGTTGCTGATGGCGACCTTGCTCGGTGTGGGATCGGATGAAGCCGGGAGAGGCACCCCCTCTGACCGCGTCTCTTCATCGCGGATCGGCTTGACCCTCCCCGGGTCCCGCTTGCCTGCCGAGAAATACCTCCCCTTGGCCCGGATCTTGTGAATCAGACAGGTGTGCAGCCAGCGCGTAAAGGAATCGGGGCCGCGATACTCGAAGCCGTCGAGGTCGTCGAGCACGTCCTTCCAGACCGACTGGACGACGTCGACGCTGTCCATCAGGCTCTGGAGCTTGTGGCCGAGCTTCTGATGAACGGTGGTGATCATTTCGCTTTCATACAGACTGTAGAGGGCGGCAATGGCCTCCTGATCCCCTTCCAGGGCCTGCGCGACCAGTTTCTCGGTCTGTTCATCCATGGCCTCTTTATACTTTATATCAACCTCGATCCGTCATTAATTTCCGGCACACAACAGGGTACTCGTCCAGGAGTCCGCTCCCCCCTCATCGGGAATAATCCGAAAAAAGCCGGCATCCTGTCCCGCTCCGGGGCGGAAATGCACTGGAAGGGACATGCAGATCGAATTCCCCGAATCTTTCTCATGGAAACCAGAAACCAAGAATGAAAGGAGACCGAGTTATGAAAAAGCTACTGATAACCAGTGTCACCATCCTTTTCCTCTTCGCCCTGGGGACCGCCCAGGCAGTCACTGTCTACGTCCCTGATGATTACAGCACGATCCAGGGCGCCATCGCTGCCTCGAGCAGCGGCGACACGATCGTCGTCAGACCGGGCACTTACAATGAGATAATCGATTTCTTGGGCAGAGCCGTCACTCTACAGAGTGAAAAAGGACCTGAAGCAACCACCATCGACGGGGACCAACTTTGGAGTGTCGTAACCTTTCAGAACGCTGAAGGACCGGATACCGTCCTCGACGGATTCACGATCACAAACGGTACAGGACAACCTTGGGGAGGTGAAGGGGCCGGAGGAGGTGTTTTCTGCAACAACGGAACGGGCCCGACGATCACCAACAACATTGTGACCGGCAACGAGATCTTTGGTTCTTCGTACGGCAACGCGGGCGGCGGTATCGCCTGCGCCCCCTAGAC
>CAZWHE010000286.1:0-2012 GCA_964633825.1 uncultured Phycisphaerales bacterium
TGTCGAGCTCGCGCGTGCTGATGCCGTCGGCGTGCATGTCCACGAGAAAGGCCGAAAGCCCCTTCGAGCCGGCCGACCTGTCGTGGTAGGCGTAGACGAGCCCCATGTCGGCACGCGAGGCGAGCGAGATCCAAGTCTTGGCGCCGTTGAGGACGAAGCCGTCTCCGTCGGGAACGGCCGTCGATGTCATGGACATCACGTCGGAACCCGCGTTCGGTTCCGAGATGGCGAAGCAGCCAAGCTTCTTGGCCGTGATCAGGTCGGGGATCCACTTCTTCTTCTGATCTTCCGTGCCGTGGCGCATGATCGAAAGAGCCGTACCCAGGCACTGCGTATTGAAAGCGACACGAAGCGATGACGAGCCGCGGGCCACCTCTTCACAGATGAGCGTCTGGGCGAGGTACCCCGTGTCGGTGCCGCCGCACTCTTCGGGGACGGGACAACCAAAAAAACCGAGGTCGCCCATCTGCCGCACCACCTCGACGGGGAAATAATGTTCCTCGTCCCACTTGTCTGCATGGGGGACGATGTTTTCTTCCGTGAACTCCCGCGCGAGATCCTTCATCGCCTGAAGGTCTTCGTTCAGACTGAAATCCATAAGAACTCCTCCGTTCCAGTGTTTTGAGAATCGGGCCATGCTACCAAGCATCTTTCGCCGAAACAAGACCGCATTCTCAACGGGCAGCGGGTCCGCGGGGTTGGGGGAGGAAGGGCTCACCTGGGCCGGTCAGGGGCTGCGGTCACCCTTTTCTTACCCCCCACGCTCCCAAAGCCTCGCTATAAGGGGGGTGCGAAAAGGGTAACCGGCCCGCGGCCCGGGCAGGATGTCTTTCCCCCCAACCCCGCGGGCTCGCGGCGACCGTTTTTTTGGGGGGGTGGCCTCCTTGGAAAGTGTTACCTATGTGCCCGGTCTACTGTGTTACCCATGTTTCCGGTTGCACAGGATCGATCACTCCTTGTTCTTGTATCTCTGTACTACTTTACGAATTGCTCATCATGGTCCGTGATGTCGCTTTCTGGCGCAGCTTCCGCATTCGACGGGTCGCGCAGAGATCCCCTTGCTTCGCATTGGCTTTCTCCTTTCTTTTCATGGGAAGTCAAATTGGAATACGTTGTGTCCGCCGTGAACCAGCGAGACTATATGGCTGACTTTATCGGTTTGATCGGTGTCCAGTATAGATCTCGTTCGATCTGAAGGCCTATCGGTCCGCGCACTGTCTTAAGCTCCGCGAGGCTGAAATAGCCCGCTCCTTTACGTGGCCGTTCATCAGGCCGAAAAACGTGTCCTCTCCATCGAACTCTGATCAACGAAGATTATATTTCCCCTCGCATTTTAATCTTCGCTAATCACAGGGAGAGATAAGACCACGGAGGTCTTTGGTGTTGGCATCATACCACTCGGAGATCCTGCGTCTTATGCCTCTGCCTATATGTCCAGATTTCAGACGGATAGATCGGGCACTGATACCACTCATCATCATGGAGCTCCATTGAAATAGCTGCGCTTTCCAGGTAAATTCTCTTCTGGGAGGATGTTTTACTCTCCTGCGTCAACAGGCAGATTTGGAGACACGGAGCAGCGTTCGGCATAGGACAGGGAATCGGCTTGTTTCAAAGAGGTGAAGAATGGCCAAACTGGAAGATCTGAAAAAGAACGCTTCAGTAAAAGGCGTTTTGCCGGGCTGTTCCGTGACAGTTGTCGATTTGAAATGGCATGGCTCTGATGTGGTGGAGCTGACCTACAAAGAAGCTTCAGGCCGTCCTGGGAACAAACTCCTTTTCCGAGATAACGAGGTTGACCTGAAGATCGTGGCTCCTGGCAGGATTTGGAGTTTCGATGGTGATGGGGACCTTTTTCGTTTAGTGTCCGAGGCTCGCAGAATTCGCCTTGCCCATATTTTTGATCCGCATCTTGCTGTGCATACATCGATCGTGGAGCCATTGCCGCATCAAATCACTGCTGTTTACGGCGAAATGCTAACACGTCGCCCTCTCCGCTTCCTTCTTGCCGA
>CAZWHE010000287.1:0-2011 GCA_964633825.1 uncultured Phycisphaerales bacterium
GGTCTCCAGGAACAGTCCCCTCGATCCCCCGTGGGATATTTCAAACGAGCGATCGGCCGGATAGCTTAATCATTTTTTCTCCCCCCACCCGAAACAGGGGGAGAAAAAATGTTGATCGAGCTTCACGTCGAGGTTTTGTCCCAGCCCCGCGTAGGGGACGCCGCTCAACGAGCATGAAAAGTAATCGGCCGCCGCTTCGTTATCGGGCGTCGTCCGTCCCCTCGATCTGCGCCCGGCAGGCGGCGCTCCATATCCAACACGCCGCCGCAATAAGAATCCACTGCTTGGTCATTCAGTCCTCCCGGCACCGGAAAGGCCATTGAAAGAATACTTATTCATACACCGGGATGGAATGATTTGTAATAATAACCGAGGCATTAAGCCGAGAACGGGCAATGGAGTTCGAACAATGCCGAACGCTCCCGAAAACCCGACCGAATTGCTCGAAGCGATTTCTTCGGGCGACCTCGAGGCGAGAGAGAGGCTCTTTGAAATCCTCTACAAGGAGCTTCATGCTCTTTCCCACGCAGCTATGCAGAAGGAATATGCCGGACATCCGCTGCAGACCACGGAGCTCGTCCACGAAACCTACCTGCGTCTGATCCGGAACAAGGACATACGGTGCCGCAACCGTTCCCACTTCTTCAGCCTGGCCGCCATGGCCATGCGCCGCATCCTGGTCAGCGAGGCGAGAAAGAAAATGGCGGCCAAACGCGGCCGCGGCCGGAGCCCGACGCCTATCGACAGGCCGAGCAGGCTGGACCAGAGGTCGGCGACGGTGGGGATTCATATAGAGGACGTCGAGGCGCTCGACAAGGCCCTCGAAAAGCTGGAATCCCTGGAAGAGAACAAGAGAAAGAGCACGATCGTGGAGCTGCGCTTTTTCGTGGGACTCACACTCGAGCAGACGGCTGAAGTTCTCGGCGTATCCCTTGCCACGGTGAAGCGGGACTGGGAATTCACCAGGACGTGGCTGCACCGCGAGCTGTCGGGCGGCAAGAAATAGACCGGATCGAGTTACTGGATCGTCGTGGCGACAACATTCGTTGTCTGGCCGTACTGCACTCCCTGGAACCAGACGCTCAGCCCCGCGGCGCCGCTCGGAATGAGCGAAGTCCAGCCGACCGTTCCGCTGCCGTTCGTTTGGGTGGGACCGAAGGCGAGCTTCGGAGCGGAGAGATCGACGGTGACGTTCATTGAAGGCACCCAGACGCTTCCCGGCCCGGTGCGGCTGTATACAAGGTAGGTGTCCGTGTTCGGCTGGCCGCCCGTCGCGGTGAAATCGGCGCTCTGGCCGGCGAGAAGAGGGTCGGGAGAAAGGGCCAGCTCGAAGACCGGGTCATCGGCTGTTATGACACAGGCCGCCCAACCGTTGAACGCGGGCTCGAGCCATTGATTGATGACGGCGCCCGTGTAATCGAACTGGTATATGTGGCCGAGCACGCCGTCGATGCTCTCGGCAGTCCAGAAGGTGTTCCCGTCGAACCAGAGACCGCGGCAGGCCTGAGTGGGCGGATTGAAAGAGTTCGACGGCACTTCCACAATGGCGGGCCAGCCGGAAATGTCCCAGCACTTGATTCTTCCGCTGTCTGTCAAAGTCCAGTAATGCGAGCCGTCCCAGGCGCCGCCGTTCGTGTTTTCGCTGAAGGACGTGGATCCCTTCCAGGCGCCGTTGATGTCGTACCGGTTGAGCGACCACTCGGTGAGGTAGAAATGGGTCCCGTCCCAGGCGAGGTCGTAAAAGACGAAGAGCGACCAGTCATCGATGACGACATCGAGACCGCCCGTGTCGAGGTCGACCTTGTAGACTCGGGGGGCAAAAGCCTCGGCGGCATAGAGCTCGTTATTTACCACTTTGAGGTCGGCGAAATAATAGAAAGAATACTCGAAGTACTTGATGACGGAGCCGTCCATGCGAAGCAGATAAATGCGCGAGAGCCAGCCCTGGTGGGCCGTGTATACGATGATGTCTTCGTTGTAGGAAGATGCGGTCTGTTTCTGTGCGTCATTG
>CAZWHE010000288.1:0-1991 GCA_964633825.1 uncultured Phycisphaerales bacterium
TGGGAGATATGGTCGAATACGTCGAAGAAACACAGGCAAAGTCGAGCGCGGGGCTTGTTTACCCGCCTCCGTGGAAGTACATCCCGGTCTGTAAGGCGGAGACAGAGCTTAACACGTCAAACACAGCGCCCTACGTTCCAAACACAATCACCTACACGCCGCACTTCGATATGCAGGGCTATCGAAACATGAAAATCCGCCTTGTGGCTGTGCAACCAGAATCAGGGCATGTGATCAAGGTGGGGTTTGCTGTCTCATTCAATAACTCTGCGTGGAGCGTGACGGACTATCAGCCGCGCAGGATGTACAACGGGGAAATCATCTACTACGCCTCTGGTGACGTAGACGAGACGATGTACGGTGACTACGGCCTCGCACCAGGCAGCGACAGCCCTGCGCTCGCCAAGGATGAGCCAATTCCGATTGCTGGGAAGTATGGTCGCATCATCCTCGAAGGCGAGACGTCGTCTCAGAGTGACAAGGTGCAGTCCCTCACAGAGATTGGCGTGATTCTGTGGTAGCCAGGCATAGATCGGAAGATTGGGGCATCCTTGAGTGGACGATCGCCGGGATGCTGGCCGTTGTGATCATCCTGGGGCTACTCGCGTTTCTGCCGGGCTGTCAGTCGCTTTCCGCTGGCGAGACGAAAGGTAAGTCGGTGACTCTACTTGACCTTGTCGGCTTCTTCAAGCCGTCCACAGGGGAATTCTCAGCCACGGCCACACTGAACACGGAATCGGACAAAACAACAAAGATTCAGCGCAGAATTATGCCGGACGCACAAGGCATCGGCATCACCGGATCATTATTCGGGGACATCGCTGGGGAGGCGGTGTTCTCGGAGTATTGCTGCTGCTGGCTCGTAAATATGGCCTCTTAGGGAATGGCAAGGGGAAAAATGGCGGACGTACCACAGGAAGAAAAAGCACTACTTGAGGCCGCCGTCTGGGAGGCGAATCAGTTCCAGAAGACGATCGAGTACGATCGGATCTGCCGGAACTTTGACTACTTCAAGGGTGGCTATCTGATCGAGCGATCCCTGCGCGGCGGCTATGACTTTGGCGACATGGGGATTATCACCGATGTGAAATCCACCCAATGCTCTCCTCGAGGCATCGAGGGATCTGCAACGGCGGATTCCCTCTGGCGCGCGCCCGCTCAAAAGGAAAAAGAGCCATGGGTTAAGTTCACCCGGCGGCAGCTTGATCAAACGAACTTCACCGATCTCATCATCACAGAGCGCGGCTCGATCCTTTATCGGAATGCGCCGTCGCGCGAGGTCAAAGGCAACCTTTCGGGCGACTTCGAATCGATCTGGGAGAATCCGAAGAACGACACGCGCTCAAAGTTCGTCACGTTCCACATCAACACCCTTCTCGGCGGCACGACGGCCATTATCCCGTGGTGGGATTCCGAGTATCAGGAAGTAATCTACAAGGGCTTTCCACGCAAGAACTTCACCTGCGTCTTCCACAACATCACGGGCGAGCTGCGCGCCTTCGTTTTCTTCGGCAAGAAGCGCAACCCCGTGAACAGGCAGGATGAAGCCTTCTATCAAGTGTGGACGGCCAAGGCGGTTTACGAACTCGATCAAAACGGTGCACCGGTCGACGATGAAGACCCGAAAGAGCATTATTGCGACAAAGTGCCTGTGTGTCTCTTTCGAGAGCCCACGCACGATCTGTTGAGCCAATTCGGTACTGTCACGGCCAGTGACATCGTTTACGCCAACGAGAACCTGAATATCCTCCTCTCCGACCTTGCGCGGATTGTGTCAACACAAGCATTTTCCCTGCTCGTTACGACCAACATCGACGGGGAGATTGATATTGGACCAGGGGCACAGGTCGACGCCACACAGCATGACCCTGAAGCACCTGTGACCGCCGAATACAAACACCCGGACGCCAAGATCAGTGAGATTCAAGATATCGTCACTCATCGCATTGAGCAGATGATCCAGATCGGGCGTATCCCGAAGGCGGTGGTGA
>CAZWHE010000289.1:0-1968 GCA_964633825.1 uncultured Phycisphaerales bacterium
GAAGGACGGGCGATCCCGCCGACATGCCCGCCCCCAGCCTCTCTGCCAGACACGGCCAGGGACACTTCGGCGAAAAGACCGGCAAGGGCTGGTACGACTACACGGAGAAAAAGTAGCGCAACCTGCCGCTGGTCCGATAGAATGACTGCGCCCGGATCGAAACTGGATTAGTCTCGGTCCGGGCGCTTTGCTTTTTGGAAACAGAGACGGATGACCGGCGCGACGCTTGTGCCGGAACTACTTGTGCCGGAATTACTTGAACTTGGGCTCGCGCTTTTCGAGAAAAGCGTTGAACCCTTCCATCGGCTCGGGGGAAAGGAACACCCTCTCGGCCAGCTCCGGCTCGCACATCCAGATATCGCCGACGTTTTGCAGCGTGGCGGCGTTTACGATCTTCTTCGTCATCCTGACTGCGAGCGGGCCCTGCTTCGCGATCTGCTCGACAAATCCTCGCGCCCCGGAAAGCAGATCCTGCGCGGGTCCCAGCCTGTTTACCAATCCCCACAGAAGCGCTTCTCTCGGGCGCACCTCTTCGCAGGTCATTATCATCTCTTTGGCCCTCGACGGGCCTACGAGGGCAACCAGCCTGGGCGTGCAACCCCACGTGAAGAAGACCCCGATGTGTGTCTCGGGCAGGCCGAAGACCGCGCTCTCGGCGGCAATCCTGAAATCACACGCCAGCACGATCGCGAAGCCTCCCCCCAGGCACACGCCGCTGACGGCCGCAATGGTTATCTGCTCCAGCTTCTCGAACCTTTGCATCAACTCGTGGCCGCGAAGCTGCTGCAGCCGAGCGACCTCGTAGGGCGGAGCGAAGCCTTCTTCGGCGCTTTTAAGCGCGCCGCTCAGGTCGACGCCCGCGCTGAAGCAGTCTCCCGCTCCCGTTATGATCACAAATCGGGTGGAAGTGTCATCCCTGAGCCTTGCACACAACTCCAATAGCTCCGCCACCATCGTATCGTTGATCGCGTTTAATTTCTCTGGCCTGTTGAGAGTAACCGTCATTATCTCTTCATCCCTCTCGACCAGCAGTGTTTCAAAATCCATGCTCAACTCCTCTCGCAGTTCCTATTCGATTCCCGTCATCTTGAAAGCGTATGCATGGCGACACGGCGCCTCATCTATTGAAAGCGCCGGGGCCTCGATAATCATCTTTCCGTCCGCGACCCGCCACTCCAGCGGTTGCCCGTGGCCCAGCATGGTCACCTCGGCGCCGCTGGTCGGCTCGGGAGCGTTCAGCGCGAGTCGACTCTCCGGCCATTTGAGGCAGATGGCATAGACGGTGTCGCCTTTCGATGTGTAGCGCACATGCTCGCCGTCGGCGGCCTGCTTCCATGGTTTGGTGTCGTAAATCGCTTCGCCGTTTACGCTGAGCCATTCGCCGAGTTTCAACAACCTGTCCCCCTGCGCATCGGGAATAGTCCCATCTGCCATCGGCCCGACATTGATGAGGAGGTTCCCGTTCTTGCTGACGATATCCACAAAGCTGTGAATGAGTTCTTCGGTCGTGAGCAGGTTGTCGTCCGGCTCATTGCGGTTGTACCCAAAAGAAGTCCCCAGGCCACGGCATGCCTCCCACTTACCTTCGCGGATATCGTCGAAGACGACGTACTCCGGCGTAACATAGTCATGGTGTATGCCCGGCGGGTCTGCCTGGTCGCCTGCCAGTTTGGCATGGAATATGCCGATCGTGTTGATAATGAATTTCATCAGCCAATTCGACGGGTATCGCGTCTGGTTCCACCGATCGTTGATCACGCCGTCCGGAATGGCCTCGTAATAATGGGAGAACAGCTCGACCAGGTCGCAGTTCTTGGGATAGCGGATATCGTTCCACAGAACGTCCGGCTTGTAGATATCGATCAGCTCCCTGAAGTGGTTCGTCGCGTAGGAGACGAATTCGTCATCCTGCGGGGTGTTGTCAAAAAAGGAGAAGGGATCGCTGATCGCCGTTTCCTTGAAGGACCA
>CAZWHE010000290.1:0-1942 GCA_964633825.1 uncultured Phycisphaerales bacterium
ATTCTTTATCTTCATTCACCGACGAAGAAGAAAGACAAAAAGGGGATCCTCAAAGAGGTCAAGAAAGAAATCAAAGCGGTCTTCGCAGACAAAGAGATACTGGCTCGAGCAATTATCGTTGCTCCCGTTGGTCCGGAAGAAGGCAAGAAAAAGCTACTCAACGGCGCTGAAAACTGGGAAGAGCTCAGACCGGGGCGTATAACGGCTTTTGTCGGCATTCGCGTGATGATGGAAAAAATGGTTTTCGATAAGGGAAATATTTTTGTATGCGGAATCGGCAAGAGCGGTCTGAGCGCTCTGCGCTTTGTCACCTGCCATCCGAGCTCGTTTGCCGGTGCGATCGCGATCGATGCGCCCATCGAGCCCCTGTTCATCGGGAACGCCTGGAACGGCCGCGTCTTATATATCAGCACCTCCAAGAATCCCAAAAATCAGGCCGCAGCGGCTTCTCAATGGATCGATAAAAACAAGTCTCTCGACAGTCTCTCGATCAAGCTTGTCGAAGATTCGGGCAAACCCCAATCTCTCTCGGAAGCGGCGCGGGGCGCCATCCTTGAAACGATCAATCAGCCTTCGAGAAACACGGCTCCCGAAAAGCTCACTCTCCAGCTCATTGATCCCAGCTTTTGTTCGAGCGCCTGGATCAGTCTCTTTGACATTAACTACACGAGAAATATGAAGGTCGGCGATAAAGACATTCCCTATGTCAACGCCGCAATAAACAGAGAAGACAATACCTTTGAGCTCAAGTCGAACAGGGTTGGAAAAATCAGACTCTATCTCAATGACAAGCTTGTGGACATGGACCGCAAGATCACGGTTATTCTCAACGGTGAGAAACGTTGGGAAGGAACCAAGGAACGCAATCTCCTTTTGGCGCTCGATTTGATGTTCGAAAACGCTGCGGGAGATTATGAGATTTATACCAACTACATCGAGATCGAAGAGAAAAACACCTAGATCATGAAAAAGCAGGATTCCATCCCGGATAAAAGACGGGATTACAGAATTCAGATTATCCTGCTTGTGATCATTTCATTTTCAACGGGTGCGGCCGTCATGATCGTCGAACTGGCGGCCGCGCGCATGCTCATTCCCTATTTCGGCCAATCGGTTTTTGTCTGGACGAACGTTATCGGCGTCATTCTCGCCTCGATCGCTGCAGGCAATTACATCGGCGGCCGGCTGGCCGATTCCTTCAAAACCCTCAGCCCGCTCTTTGCCATCCTTCTCATCGCCGGGGGGCTTTGTCTTGCCGCGCCCAAGATGATCCACTGGGTGGCCCGTCTCTTTCTCGGAGAATCGCTCCATCTGGAAGAAGCTTTTTCCCTTCTTGTCCGTGGATCGTTTGCCACGACTCTCCTCGTTTTCGCCCCTCCCGTCTTCCTGCTGGGGATGAGCCTGCCCTTCATTGTCAGATCCGCCGCAGATTTATACGGAAAAGTCGGCCGGGCAAGCGGTTCCATCTATGCGGCGTCCACTCTCGGATCCATAACAGGGACATTTTTAACGACTTATTTTTTGATCGAAGCACTCGGATCGCGGTCGACCTTTTACTGCTCCGGGCTGTTTCTCCTGGCGCTGGCGGCAGCCGGGTTTTTCTGTATGAGACAGGGGCCGCCCGGTGGGGGATGGGCGGCACTCATCATCGCCGCCTGCGGTATTTTTATCCTTGCCACGGATCGGGGATTCTCCAAAGACGATTCGACTCTGTGGGAAAAGGAGAGCCCCTACCAATACATCAGGCTCGTGCGGAAATGCGAAAAACCGCTGACCCTTCATCTATGCATCAACGAAGGGCTCGATTCTTTTCATTCCATCTATGTGAAAGACGAAATCCTCACGGGCGGCCAGTATTTTGATTACTATTCCCTGCTCCCCGGCCTCTCCGGGAGGAATCCCGGCCTTACCGGGAGGAATCCCGGCCTTGCCGGGGAGAACC
>CAZWHE010000291.1:0-1939 GCA_964633825.1 uncultured Phycisphaerales bacterium
CAGGATTCAATACTCGATTCCGCGCTATGCCCTCGTGTACGACGAAGGCGGCAAGATCGACTTCAAATCCCCGGCGGTCAAGGTCTTGCTGAACCAGCTCGTCCGGGCCGAGAGCGCCACCCGCTCCGAGAAAAGAACCCTGCCCCTTTTCCTTTATTTGGCGGCGCGGCACGAGGTGGAGGAGAGGATCGCGCTGCCCGAGGGATATTCGATCGCCCATGTCAATGAAGCGCGCTCCATCGACCGCAAGGCGGCTGATCTCACGTCGAGCATCACGGCCGCAGACGGCGGCATCCGTGTTTTTTGTTCCATGGCGATCAAGAACAGGAGCACCCCTCCGGACCTCTACCCGCAGGTCTTCGAGGTCATGAAAAACATGAGATCATTTGCAGACGAGACGATCACCCTGTCCCGCAGAAAAGGGAGGATGTAGAGGAATGAAAGAGAGCATTGTCGCGGCTTTAGCCGTTTTTTGTGTCTTGACAACAATTGCCTGTGCAACTCTTCAGCCGGATGAAGGAGGGAATCCACCCCTGCCGTCCGTGTGCGCCTGTGCGTCGACGGAAAGCACGCAGCAGCCGGCGGGCGGGTTCGGCCGTCCCGCCGGTGATCCCGATATCACCGCTCTGATCCGAAATGCTCCCGACGAGGCCGATGCGCCCGAAGACGACTTCGTCCTTCTCTTCGATCACACTTCGATCACGCTCCATTCCGACGGCCGGACGGAGCGGAGACACCACAAGGTCATCAAGATCCTCACCGAGTATGCCCAGCGCTCTCTGTGCGACCCGCGGGTCCAATGGGATTCCAAGACGCAGGATCTGATCGTGCACACGCTCCGGACCCACATGGTCGACGGCGCGGTTGTGGAAAAGACGACGGGAATGGACAGAGCGCACAACCTGTCCCAGGTAACGCCCGACGGTTTGGATAAATGCCCGGATTACATTCACCATCAAGAGAAAGTGGTGACCTTTCTCGGCATCGAGCTCGGGTGTGTCGTTGACTTCGATTATTCCGTTGTGGACCTCGTTCCCAGAAAGCGATGGCTCTCGGATGTGGAGGTGCTGCAGGGGGATGCCACGGCGCTGACGAGGAAGGTCACGCTCCGTGTCCCGGCCGGCGCCGCCGTCCAGTGGGAATCGCTGAACAATGCCCCCGACTGCACCCGATTCGAAGAGGCGGGCTGCCAGGTTTTTGTCTGGACAATGTCGGATCTACCCGGAATCCGCTTGGAGAACAACGCCGGCCGCGCCTCTCACTTTCTGCCGGCCGTGGCGTATTCGGTCTCTATCGATCAGGATAAAAGAGGCCGGAATGAATGGCACAACGGGGAAGTGGAAAAGATCATGGCCGCCGCCGAAGAAGCCGGCGTCCTTGCCGAAAAGGCCGCCGAGCTCTGCGAGGGAATCGAAAACAGGGATGACAGGTTCGAAAAAATCCACGACTTCGCCCGGAAAGCGGTCCGGCGCGTGAACCACCGTCCCCTGCTCATGGACGAGCCGCCGCGGCCCGCATCGAGAATCTACGAGACCGCCTACGCTTCGCCGAAGGATCATGCCGTCTTCCTTCTCGCCCTCTGCCGGTCCGCCGGTATCAAGGCGCGTCCCGTTTTCGTCTCCAACGGAGGATTCGGGAGCGGCATCGGCGCGGAAGGGCGGGTCAGCAGGATCCTTCTCGATGTCGTTCTCGATCACGGCCCCTTCCTCGTCGATCCCGCTCGTTCCCTCGACAGGGATATGGCGATGGAGATCCCGCCGGGCTCTGTTTGCTCGCCGGGCCGGGCCGGGCTTCCGCCCCATGTTCTCTCCCCCAGGGTCGCTCTGCGAGGCGCTCTGACGATAAAAGAAGACCGGAGCATTGACGGCGAGCTCGTTGTGCGCGGGTTCGGGCCGGGCAATCCCTATCTGAAGCTGCGCGGGTCAAGCCGGGATTCCTA
>CAZWHE010000292.1:0-1906 GCA_964633825.1 uncultured Phycisphaerales bacterium
CTTCGGAAGCCATTTTTACAAGCCGTTGGTGTACGGGTAAGGGTATCTCCCAAAGTGAGCTGAACTGACCGTCGTAAAATCCCGGAATCATTCCTTCATGCATGATCTTTTCCAGGGAGACCATCAATCTGTTGTCAAGGTAGACATCTCTGAGCCGGATTTGTTTATTTTCGGAGAGATGCTCCGGAAATTCAGGCAGTGCCGCGCCCAGGCGGCCCAAGATTTTTGCCATTTCAGTCAGAACGTTCCAATCCTTCTCCTGGGTGAAAGCCGCCCTGATGATCTCGCCGGCGTCCTTTTCATTTATTTCGGCGCATGCTGTAACATAAGCCCTTCGAACCAATGGGTTTAAACTGTATAACAACCGGCCTGTTTCTTGGAGATCTCCTCCTTTCGATTCCATCAATCTCCTAGCGGCGGCAGAGCGTCTGCCATAGTACTCATCCCTCAGCATGGTTTTGTTTATGCCCAAAGCGAAATCGCTTTTATCATCCCGGTTAATCCAACTTCCTTCATCACAGACCGTTAACTGGAATTGAGACGACCGATTTTCAGGGCAGAGTCCAACAAGATTGAAAATGAGAGGACATGGGCCCCCCATTCCTTCCGGCGATAGCGATGTATGGAGTTTTTTCTCTTTACGCCACCACGAAATCCAGAGATTCATTTCCTGACACTGCCTTTGTCCGGTCAACAGGGAGAGCAAAGTCATGACCAGGCGCCGGTCCGGCTTTGAGAATGAAGGAAGGGCATTGATGATTCGGTCCACGCCGCTCCATTGATCCTGTTCTTTGAGAAGAATCGATTTCTTGAATACTTCCCGGCTATCCCGTTTTTCGATCGCTTTTTCGAGGTCAGCCAGGGCGGCTACGCCGAATTGATCACCCCTTGTCTCATGAAAAACATGGAGGACACGCTTCTCGAAAGGGAGACGGAGCATCCCGTAATCGAACCCGCCTTTTTCCAGACCGCCTGCGATGAGCTCTGCAGTGATCTCGATCCGTCTGTACATAAGCCTCGGGGGATGATTGAGCATGAGCTTCAATGGAATAGATTCAACGCATCCGGGCTCAACAGAACGAGAACCGTGGATTGGAATGAATTTGAAAAAAGAGCCTCCCGACAGGCTTCCGCCTTCTTCACGGACATCGGTCACTTTAACATGAGCATTGACACAGCTCCTTCTCCTCTCAGTCCAGGGCAGCCACGAGAAGAGATGGCGGGACGGAATCCTGATCGGTTCCTCTCCAAGATTGTGAATCCTGAATTCAAGAGGAATCTCTGCGCCGAACTCGACAAGATTTCCGGGATGGCTGATTTCGAACCGCAAAGGGCAGGCGCGAAAAGTCAGGGCATTTCTGACTTTCTGCCGAAGATCGAGAAGTTCCCTTCTGAGTGATGCCGATATGGGCTGCCTGAGAACCTTGAAAAGCAGCGCATCAGCCGTCGCCAACTCCCCTTGAGTAATGAGATTTCTCGCAATATCCGGAGTCAGAGCCGGGTCTGAAGGAATATCGACAAGAATCCGAGACTGATCGACCACCAGATCCGGGGCAGGCGGCGGAGCCGAACAAGATTGAAACGCCGGTATTGCCGTTAACGCAAGGAACAGCAAAACAAAGCAAAACATATCAACGGCCTTGCCGGCCTTCGGTTCAAGATCGGTTCTCTTCCCTTTCCTCGGACTCGGCATCTCCCTCTCCGGTTTCCGGGGCGCTGGATTTTTGGACTTCGAGATCCTCGTCTCTGTCGGAATCACCGGTTTTTGTGGTTTTGACAGAGGTTTCTTCATTATCGGCTGTCTCAACCGTCTCAGTCTCAGGAACAGATGTTTCTTTTTCAACGATTTCGCCAATATCGATGGACCCGGACGGCTCCGTGTCGTTGGACGACTCCGTGTCGTTGG
>CAZWHE010000293.1:0-1886 GCA_964633825.1 uncultured Phycisphaerales bacterium
GTCGATAAGGTCCCGGGAACGACGAACAACCTGCCAGCGTGTCTTATGGGCGCGAACAACGAGCACCGTGTCGTTCATGGCCGAACACCACACGAGCGCATCCGAATCGCCCGACATGGCGGTCGCATCCATGAGTATGTAAGCGTATTTCTCCTTGAGCATGTCGATCAGTCTGCTCGCGTCATTCGTCCCCAGGCTCGAGCTCCCCCTCATATTGCCGGTCACTTTTAAATAGTCCAGGTTCTCCAAACGGCTCTGCTGGACTTTTTCTCCGAATTCAGTGTCTCCATAAAGTATTTTTCCCCTGGACCCTTTTTGTGAGCTCGATGGAATTCCGCCTCTCGTAAAACCGTTTATCGAGTTGTCGATAGCCAGGATTTTTGCAGACGGCTCTTCCACGGCCAAAGCCGCGGCCACATTTATCGTGACCGTGGAAACGCCTTCTCCGGGAAGGCATGAAGTAAACAGGACCGCCAGCGAATCCTTATCGTCTTTGCTGAGCCTGATTCTGCTGATCACATCCCGGACATTGCCCCAGGGGAGCTTCTTCACCTTACCTGTGCCGCTGAAGGCAACGGCCAGCGGATGCTCGGCTTTCCGGCCTTTTTCGCTTTTGAAACCGGAACCTCCGCCAAGGAAACGCGCCTTTTTCGAATCGTCATGAGATCCTGTTCCGTCTTCCTTCTCCCCATCGATGAGGAAAAGCTCGTTTTCCTCGGAAGGATTACCGTTCGTTTCTTTATCTTTCATTCTCAGCCCCTGAAATGTCTTTCTTTAGGATCGCTTCACCTTTGGAAAAGTCGTGAGAACATCTATATTGAGAATACGCAGAACATCGTTGGTCGTCATGAGTGTGTCATCGAGGAAATCCGCCAGGAAAGCACACCCCACGCTGGCGAACAATCCCATGAAGAGGCCAAGGATGATCAGTATGAGCCTGTTCGGCGAAGAAGGTATTCCAGGCATCGAAGGATGCCTGGCAATGGAGATATTGGAAATCATCTGCTGGTTGCGCTGCTTGCTGATGCGGGCTTCGTTGTATTTTTCGTTGTAGTGGTTGAACCAGTTTTCCGCGTCTTCGATCTTTCTTTTCAGCCTCTGATACCTTGTTTCAAGGCTTTTCAAAAAACGGAGCTTATCATCGACCTTCTCCTTGTCGGACACGAGCTCATTCTTGCGTCTTTCCAGCCCTTCCAGCTCGAGCTCGGACGCTTTCAAAAGGTTTTCCACTTCGGAGCGGAAACGATTTTCCAGATCCTTGATGCGTTGAGTTATCTTCTTGATCGTCGGCGACTCCGGACTGTATATCGTCTTCAGATCGTCCCGTTCCGCCATCAGAACCAAAAGCTGATCCTTGAGATACTTGACCGACTGGTTTTCGCGCATTGTCTGCGTCAGGACTTGGGGAACACCATCCGTTCCATCGAGTGAGCCTTTGACTTCTTCCCGGTGTATTTTTCTCTCGGCGATCAAGATTGTCACACCGTTCAGCCGTTCCCGGAGCGTTGTCAGTTTTGCCAGATTGTTGTTTTTCTCGACTTCAAAATCGACGATCTGAGCCTCCTCGTGAAACCGGCTCAGTTCATCCTCGGAATCCTCCAGCCTTTTCCTGTACGTTTCGGTCTCGCTCCTGAAAAACTCTTCACCCTCCGGAACCTGGTAAACCTCGATATAATGTTTCCTGAACACATCGATGAGGTCTTTCAATGCCAGGTATACGAACTTGGGATATTTCCCTTCCAGGGTGACCTCGATCGCATTGGACATGGGAGACGGCTCGACGGTGAGAGATTCTTCCAGGTCGCCGATCGCCAACGCGATCTTGTCCTGGATGCCCGTTTTCAATTCGAGAGCAATGAGGGTATCGCAGGCAAACTTCTTGAAGC
>CAZWHE010000294.1:0-1886 GCA_964633825.1 uncultured Phycisphaerales bacterium
GATTCGGAGACGAATCCCTCGGCACCGTCTCTTTCGCGGGACCACTCGCTCCAGGTATCATCGGGCTTGGCGCTGTTGCCGCTCCGCGTGGAGATTGCAATGGTGGTGTGGGCCGGCACATCGACTTCCCAAAACACCCTCCCCCACTTCGACACGGCCGTTGCGTCATGCGTCTGGGAGATGAAAGATCCTTCGGAGGTGTATCCGTCCTCCAGGATTACGGCAGCCGCCTCGTTTCCGCAGGAGGCGATAATTCGTCCATCCGCCGAAACGAGCATGTCGAGTACCTGTTTCTGATCGACCTTATAATACTTCGAATCCTCGCCCGCCGGAGTAATCAAATAAATGACACCTTCATCGCCGGAGCCCGCGAGCAGGCTTGTCCCGTCGAAGGCCAGAGAAAAAATAAGCTTGTCGGGAGATCTCCAGAGTTTTGTGGCAACGCCCTCTCTCGATATCTTGTAGACAATACATGCCCGCTTCTTCCCGCTCGGGACGGCGGGCATCCCGCCTCCGGCCGGGGCCCCCTTGGGAAGGCCGACACTACCCGCATCGCCTTTCGCCTGAGCGGCCAGGGGAGGCGATTTCAGCGGGACCTTCGCAAACAACTCTCCAGGCGAGGAAACGGCGTAGATATTTCCTTCATTGTCCATAGCCATTGCCGTAACCTCTTCGAGTTCGGTATCGTAAAATACGAAGGGGCGTCCGGTCGAATCGATCCTGTAGATTATGCCGCTCTGCTCGGTGCCTGCATATATCGTTCTCGCTCCGTCGCACAGGAGGGACAGAATCCGCCGGTCGGGCGAATCATAGAGCAGGCTGCCCTCGCCGCGCGCTTCCACTTCATAGATCTTCCCTTCGTCCCCGGTTCCGGCGACAAGTGTTCCATCGCTCATCGTGCAGAGAGACCAGACCGAATCCGCGCCCGTGTCGAAGTACTCCGATACGCGGCCCTCTTTGTCGACGGCCAATATTTTCCCCCCCGGAAACCCGGCGGCGTAGAGGACGTTCCCTGGTCCGGCCACCAGAGCGAATACCTGCTGCAGGCCGGTCTCGGCGAAGAGATCAGGCTCGCCCCTTGGGGAAACGATGAATATTTTACCGTCGCTGCCGGTCCCGACGTATATGTCTCCCTTTGAATCCTCCGCCAGTGTCCACGCAAAAACGGCGTCGAGGGTGGCATGCGCGGCCCTTGGCGCAAGCACTATCTCTCCATCCGGCGTCACAGAGACTCCTTCGGGCTCGCCGGCGTTGAAATCCGCCTTGGTCTGCGATTCCCAGAGCGAGCTACCCGCGGCCCGGGCATTGGCGGCCGCAAATAATAAAGCCAGTGCAATCACGCCTCGAACTATTCTGCCGCCTGTCACGCTGAACTCCTCCTTGCCTTTGCGCCGTCTAGAGGGCCCTGCGGTCAATCTCGATCGGAATAATGACCGCTCCCTCGATCTCGAAATCCATAAAGTAATGTTTCTCGGCCATCACGCTCGCTCTGGTGACTCCAACCGGCCCTCTGCCTACTCCATCGGACATGACGGAGAAAACCGACGATGGCAGCGCCGGCATTTCCCGGCCGTCGACAACCATGCCGGGATCGGAAACGAGCAGTCGAACATCCAGCCTGTTTGCCGGATAATCTTCATCGATCAATGCCAGAAGACTATGGAAATCTCCGGGAAGATATCTGAGCGGGGCTCGAATCTGCTCGAACGTTTGCGTCTGGGGCGCCGAGGATATCTGCAAGTATGCTTTGCCCTCGGGGAAGTGAGCCGGTATCTCAAAGCTGAATACCTTTTCGAGCGAATTCTTGAGGTACGGCTTCATGGCCACATTGATCCGGATATCGTCGCCGGGCTTGAGAGTATCTTTGTTGATCCGGGCGCTCGTGA
>CAZWHE010000295.1:0-1872 GCA_964633825.1 uncultured Phycisphaerales bacterium
GAAGCCCTTTCGGAAGAGAAGGAGAAGCTGTTCAAGCAGTATGACGATATTCGGTTCAAGTATGAGGGGATGCAGGTCGCCTGGAGGATTCATCACGTGGATGAATTTTTGGCCGAAAAAAAAAGAGCTACGGGGAAGAAGAGAAAAAAGACGCGGTGAGTTTTTATCGCGGAAAGGAACGTCCTTTGCGGCATGCAGCCTGGGTGATGCAGGTGAATGAACAGAGTCTCGGCCAGTGGAATCGGCGATTTGATGACGCGATGCGCGCCCCGGCACTTCCGGAGAAACGGGGCAGGCCGGACGAGGTCACGGCGGATGAGGTGAAGCGGATCGTAGCGGCTGCAAAAGAGGTGAAAGCGGGTGGAGCACGAATACGTCTGGATTCGTTTACGAAACTGTTGGAAACATCGCATGATATCACACGGAGCAGACAGAAGGTGAGCGAGATCCTGATCGGGAACAACCTGTATCAGCCCCAAACCAGGAAACGCCGGCCAGGGTTTTACCAGAACCTGCGTCGGAGTATTCCCAATGGTCTTCTCAGTGTTGACGGGAGTGATTTTACGGTGTGGCTGGGGCAGAAGCCCTATAAGTTCAACGTAGAGTTGAGCGTGGATGTGGAAAGTTTCTGCCACACCGCTTTCAGCATTTCAGAGACGGAGACGACAGAGGAGTTCATCAAGGTCATGGAGGCGCACAAAGACTCCTGGGGTACACCTCTCGGGGTGGTGAGCGATCACGGAAGCGCCAATCTTTCCGATGATGCCCGTGGCTACCTCGATGAAAACGGAATCGACCCCCTCCCGGCAGGCCCCGCTAATCCCAAGGGCAACGGTAGCGATGAAAGCGCGTTCTCCGAAATGCATCGGATGATCGATCCCATCACACTCGATATCTCTTCCAGGAAGACGCTGGCGAAAAGCTTGCTGGACTTCGTGGTCTCCCTGTATGTCAAAATGCGGAATCGCCTTTGCAGAATCGGTGACCGCCTCACTCCCGAGGAAACCATGGGAATGCCGGTGTCCCAGGAGGACCGAAGCCGTTACAAGAAGAAGTACGAGGAACGAGCGAGAAAGAGAGACGACGATAGTGGGCAACGGAAACTGGACCGGCTCGATTTCCTGATCTCGAATCACCCACTCGAAGTGGAAGAACGAGCAATGGATCGCGCCCGAAAATGCATCCTCCACTATGACCTCGAGGTGATCACCAGATCCGAAAAAGCCTTTCTCAAAGCGGTCAACCGTGTGCCGAGCCGATGCTCTATCGCCTACTTCTTCGGTATCCTGAAACGCATTCAGCAGGAGATGGATGACGCACAGTATCAGGAATATTGCGGGAAACGTTACGACTACCGGCAAATGTGTGAAAGAGAACGAGAGAGGGATGAAGGTTCGACCACTGTCTCCAATACCGTGAAATCCGTTACAGCCCTTCTGCAACAGGCGGGAAATACAAAACTCAGATTCCTTAGGGAAACATGCATCAAACAGGCTCAGGCGATGCTCGATGAGCTGAAAGATCAATACAGATACATGGGGGCCTTGAAATCAAAGTTCTCTGAGCGACTGGGGGAAATGAGCGATTTGAGTATCGAACAGAGACAGGAAATATGGAAACTCATTGAAGATCTTTTAAACGTAAACCCGGGACAGGAAAGTGTTACCTGAAAAATTGATTTTTTTTCGAAAAAAGCTTGCACAATCACATTTAAGCCGATTAATAAATTCTTCTTTATATTTGTTCAGGTCTGCGATGAGAGGATTGATGTCCATTATTTATTCCAATTTATGACAATAATTGATTTTTTTTTAATTAATTGCCAAATCGATAAAGATATGTGTTTTGAATCGTCAGTACCGAGCCAATCGG
>CAZWHE010000296.1:0-1821 GCA_964633825.1 uncultured Phycisphaerales bacterium
GATTTCTACGAGAGCCGTCCTGTTCCCCGGGCGCTCCACGATCAGGTCGATCTCAGCCCCGTCTTTTGTGCGCAGGTAAGAGAACCGGTAGTCCCTCTGCCGGTAGTCATTCAGCCGCACCATTTCCAGCAGGACAAAGTGCTCGAATGCTCTTCCGAATCCGTATGTGCTGGTCGCCAGTTCCACGTTCAGGGTGCCGCTGAGGGCGCGCGTGACGCCCAGATCGAAGAAGAAGAACTTGGGGGACTGACGCTGCCGTTTGCGAACCGACGCATGGTACGGCTCGAGTAGAAGGCCCAGCAGCGTGTCTTCCAGGATCTCGAAGTATGAGGCAACCGTTTTGTGGTCCGTGCCGATGTCCCTCGCGATATTCGAATAGTTCACGATTTCACCATTGCTTTGCGCCGCAATCGCCAGAAAACGGCGGAACGGATCGAGCTTGCGAATCAGGTGCTCGGACCAGACCTCCTCTTTCAGGTAGGTCAGAGCATAGGCCTTTAGGAACGCTTTCCACTCTTCGCCGCTATCGAAGTGCAACAGACCCGGCAGCGTCCCGTACTGCAGCGCTTTGGTGAGATCAAAGGAATCGCCCAGTTCGCGACTCGTCAAAGGATACAGGTGGTAGACGAAGGCCCGGCCGGCAAGCAGGTTCACCGAATTCTTCTTGAGTTTTCGGGCGCTCGATCCCGTCAGGGCGAACCGGAGGCCATGTGTCTCGATGGCTGAGTGGACCACATCCAACAATTTGGGCACCTTCTGGATTTCGTCTATGACGACCCAGTCGAACCGATCATTACCCGCTCGCACTTGCTCCGCCAGTTCACCCGGCCGGAGGGCAAAGCGGTTCTCCTGCTCGGGATCCAGGAGATCAATCCACAATGTCCTATTGGAAGCAAAAAACTGACTGAGAAGGGTCGACTTGCCCGTGCCTCTTGCCCCGAACAGGAAGAAGCTGCTGCTGCGCAACGGATTCTGTAGTCTTGGAATCATAATCCCAACTTGTACGCCAAATTGGGATTATTGTCAAGGCTCTTCCGGCTCGCTGGGAAAGGTGTCAACGCCCAGGGAGCGCCAGGAGAGGAGCAGGTTGCGCATTATGTATTGAAGGCGGCGATTTCCAGATGGGCCCGCAGGGCCTCCCGGAAGACCAGAAGGAGCGCGATGAACGCCTGGTTCTGCGTGGAGGCGCTCACGATGCGCAACGCATCAGACGCCTGCCGGATCTGCCACGGCTCGATTCCACCCCGCTTTCCCAAGGCGGCCAGGAAGAGGTCCCGCGTCTGCTCGAAAGTGTAGCCGCCGTGTGACTGCGCGAAGAGCAGGAACTCCTGCACCCACCGCACGAGGTGCGGCCTCTGTTTCGGCCGCGCCAGATCCCGCTTCCGCAGGAAGTGGGCGAAGCCATCGAGAACGGCTTTCACTGACCGCATAACTACTTCCCCAGCTTATTGACAATCACCATATCTACGATATCATTTGTCTTATGACCATCGATCGATTTCGGTAAATCTATCGGCGACTTCAGGGTCTGCAATAGGGAGTCTTCATGGCACAGCCTCCCCAAAAGCGGACAACGTATCGGCGGCAAGGGAGAGACAGGCAACCGGGACAAGAGGTTACGCAAAAAATGATCTTTCTTTACCCCTATCCCGAAGGTCCGGTCTCGAACCTTCACAAAGGGGTATCGATCACCCTTGTCCCATAAAGGACAGAGTAAAAACGAAACTCAAAGAATTGCATGAAAGAGAATTTGTTTAGAAGAAATTGTTGGGCTTAATGAAGGAGAGGTTATGAAGATTTGGATACTTATGATCCTGTGCG
>CAZWHE010000297.1:0-1808 GCA_964633825.1 uncultured Phycisphaerales bacterium
GTTCTCTTCCCATCTATATCCGCAGTAATCGAGCCCTGTCCCGGAAGCATTCACCTTGGCAACGAAAACATCACTTAGTCCGTTGAAGGTGAGGTCGGGCCCGGCCGCCACGGGGAAGGTCGTTTCGCTGGACCAGGTATCGCCCGCAACGTAGGTGCAGCCGCTGTTGTCAACGGCGACGGCACGCCCCCACTCCGACATGTTTCCGCCGATGTAGCCGCAGTGGACGATAATGACCGGATCGAGGTGGAGGGGCTTGCTCGGGTCGAAAGCGCCCACATCGAAGCCGTATACAAAGGCGCCGTCATCGTTCTTCTCTTCCATTGCATAATGCATGGTGATTTCTTTTTGCTCTCCATCAACGACCTGGTAGGCGAAAGGCGCGCCGTCCTCGAAAGAGCCGGCCGGCGCGGTCACTTCGAGCTCGCCCGTCTCTTTCACCGAGACATGGGACACCCCCCGGTAAGCGAGCCGGATCTTACCCGGATCAGCACCCGGCGCGACGACGAACTCGTACTTGAGCTCGTTGACTGTTCCCGAATAAACGAGGTCGATCCCGGGCCAGAGATCGTGGTACACGATTTTGCTGTAAGTGGGGAGGCCGGTTTTCCACTCCTCGGGCTTGCCCTTGAAGTAACTGAAGATCGCTTTTTGCTTGTCTTCACCGCGAAGCTCGACGTCCGGGTTCGCGCCGACGAAGTCGAGCTTGACGACCCAGCGCTCGCTCTTGTGATTGTCCCGGTCCTTCAGGGCAAAGGTGATGCCCTCCGGCGTGAAATAGAGCGTTTTGTCCGCACCCTTGACGTAGAAAGGGACGTTTCCGGCGACCTGCCCCTGGTTTTCGATGAAGTAGAGCGGGAGCCGGCCGAAAGACTGCTCGGCGCGGGGTTTTACCATCACTTCCTCGGAAGCGGCAAGGACTGAAATAGACGCAATCGCAATGAGCTGGATGATAAAAAGAGTCGTGCGCATCATGATCCTGTTCCTTGATGTGGCTTTGCTGTCGGGGTCCATCGAATTCCTCTGATCAAGTATGATACATAAAAACGATTAAATGTGAAGGGGGATTTTTTCTCTCCCGCCATACGGACGGAGTCAGTGTGGAAAATGAGTCGTTTCGCGCGGTTGTTTTTGATCGCTTATACGGCGAAAAATTCGATCACTGTATCGTCATTGCAACGACGTTCGTTGTCTGCCCGACCTGCACGCCCTGGAACCAGACGTTCAACCCCGAGGCGCCGTTCGGAATGTTTGCGTTCCAGGCGACGGTTCCGCTGCCGTTGGTCTGGGTGGGGCCGAAAGCCAGTTGCGGATTGGCGAGGTCGATGGTCACGTTCAACTGCGGAACCCAGACCGAGCCCGGGCCGCTGAGGCTGTAAACGAGCCATGTGTTCGAGCTGGGTGTGCCGTTTGTCACGGTGAACGTGCCGGCCTGGCCCGCGACGAGCGGATTGGGCAAAATAGTGAGTGTGGGGCTGGGCGTATATTCGACCTTGGCCACGAAGGAGTCCGAGTAGCCGCCGTTGTATGTCAAATCCGGACCCACGGTCACCGGGAAGCTAAGCTCAGAGGATAATGTCCAGCCCGTCACGTAGGCGCTGCCCAGAGTGTCCAGAGCGATGCCATGGCCGAAGTCATCATAGTCTCCGCCGATATATCCGCAGTAATCGAGCGCCGTTCCCTGGGCGTTCACACGGGCCACGAAGCAGTCGTCGGCGCTGTAACCGTTGAAAGTGAGGTCAGGTCCGACTATCACGGGGAATGTCGTCTCGTCGGACCATGTGTAACCCGTTACGTAGGCATTGCCC
>CAZWHE010000298.1:0-1806 GCA_964633825.1 uncultured Phycisphaerales bacterium
TGCTGAATTAAGATTATCGGTATCTGTCAGGTAACAAGACATATCTTGCAATAGACCGCAATATAGAAAAAAAAATCTCTCTCTATTATACGGTTCTCCATCAATGCTCCGGCGGTAAATTTGACGCTCATCCCGAAAACTACCTTTTCGAGCCGTTGGCTTGGTTTTTCGCCAAAATCTTTGAGTCTTCTCTATCTGATATCGCTTTTTACAGACAACGTTACGAGGCCTTGCACAAGCTTTCGACATCCGCACTTGCCGTTCTTGATTGTTTTAGATCTAGCCCGGAGAAACGACTGAAAGTGGCCGATATTGTCAAAGAGACCGGGCTCCCTCGTCGCACCGTTCAATACGCATTAAAGACATTGACCGTTAAAAAATTTTTGCAATTACTTGGAAGGGGAGCTGCAAGTCGCTATCAGCTTGTATTTTAGAATCCTTTGATAGTATAGAATTTAAGCGAATCGTTAAGATCGAAATAACGAAATAACAGAGCCGGGAGGTCAGCAATGGCCAGATCCACTCGTAAAAGAAGAAAAAAAACCTCGACTGCCGGAAAGTTGCGCATCGCCGATCACTGGAATGCTATCAGCATTATTGCCAGCTCTCAAGCCAATCCATTGAAAGCTGTGGCTGAGTTTGTGGAAAACAGTATTGATGCTCGGGCCAGGCAAATCGCTATTACAAGAGGAAAGAAAAAGGGCGAATTCTATCTCAAGGTCAGCGACGATGGTGAAGGCATTCTGAGGAATGAACAAGGATTGCCCGACTTTCGGCACGTGGCAACCCACATTTGTGATTCCATCAAGCAGCGGTTAAAGGCCGAAGGCGCAGAGGGAATCCAGGGCGAATTCGGTATCGGTCTCCTCAGCTTTTGGACGGTTGGCCAGAACCTGAGTATTGCCTGTTGCGGGGCCGATGGAAACAAATACGAAATGATAATGGCCAAGGACTCACCGGATTTTTCGGTTTAAAAGAAACGTGTCCTGATCCCCTTCAAGGGAACAGACCTGACGATCTATCCCCTGTTGCCGGGTCTGCGATCCTTGACGGGTGAGAAGATCCAGCGCTATCTCGCATCCGAGCTCAGAGACCGGATCAAGGAGTCGGGGGTAACGGTCACGGTCGTGGATCGAACAAGCCGGGCAGAGTATGTCGTGGTTCCGCGACAGTTCACCGGGCGGCTGCTTCATGATCTTCGACCTGCCGGGAATGGGACGAGTGATATCTACCTGGAGCTTTATCTCAGCGATCCCGGTTCCGACAACCAAGTTGGATTGTATCGACGCGGAACACGGGTCCTGCCGTCGATCATCGAACTCGATCATTTTCAGAAAGAACCGTGGACCGCCGGGTACTTGCAGGGCATTATCGACGCCCCGTTCCTGAATCTTACGCCAGGGACGCGTCAAGGCGTCATTCGTGATGATCGGTTCGATGCTTTCTGCCGGGCGTTGGAACCGGTTGAAGACCGATTGCAGCAGATCATCCAAGAGCAGCGCAAGGCGGAAGAAGAACGGTCCAGTCGCCAGATTCTGCGCAAGGTTCAGCGCGCCCTCAAGGAGGCGTTTCTGCGTCTTCCGCAAGAAGAATATGACTGGTTCGATATTCATGGTCGAAAAGCTCAAAAGAAGAGAGAACCTCTTTTTCCTGAATAGTCGGCTATGGGCGCCGGCCGTGACGAGAATAGCCGGGGAGGTGAAGCACCTGAAGCTTTCCCTGAGCTTAATGGTGATGAAAAGGGGCAAAGAGAGTTCTTTGAGTTTGCCGGACCGTTGTTCAGTGTGCTGATCTCCCCGAAGTCGA
>CAZWHE010000299.1:0-1805 GCA_964633825.1 uncultured Phycisphaerales bacterium
CTAAAGCCGGCACCCTTCAATTTCGATGTCTATTAATATAGTTATCGAACAGCACTCGTTGACTCATCCAGGCCGGAAGGAAAGGCATGAGTTTGGATAAAAAAGTCAAGAACGACGTTCGAAAGGCCATTCAGAAGAGCACGAAGGTCAAAACTCTCAAGGAATTGGCCGTTGAGGGACGCAAGTCCGTCAAAGTGATAAAAGGACGGCGGATTACCGAGCTTGTGGCTCAGGCCGTCGAAAAAGCGATCGAAGAGCGATCTCTCGATCTGGAAGAAAAAGAAAAGGCCGAAATAACCAAAGCTTCTTTGGATGAGTTCCAGCATCTTATCAAGGAAATGGGACAGAAGAACAAGCAGGATAAAGAGGCTTTGAAACGCTTTCACAACCGCGACAAAGCGCTCATAGAGGCCAAGCACCAGCTCAAGCTGAGTGAAAGCCTCCGCCATGAAGACATGAAACGGATCGAGGAGCAGCGCCAGCTCATCCAGAGGCTGGAGAGGAGGATCGCTTCCCAGGATCAAGAAGAGGCGAGCGCCAGAGAATCGACGAAAAAAGAAGCTTTCTATGGTGATGTGAGGGATCTCCTCTCGACGCAGATGAAGGCGATCGCAGAGCTGCTGGCAAAACAGCTTCACCACCTGCCGTCTGAAAAGCAGGGTCAGCCGGAGGAAGCGGCCAAGATCCTGCTCGATCGGCTTTTCACGGAATCGGGCGAGATCGAGAGCAACCTGGACATAATCGGAGTCAAATCAGCCGAGGGTTCGAGCATCGCCCAGAACCTCGAACGGCTCAAATCGCTGAGAAAAAAGATCGAAGATCTAGACGATAATAAAGATCAGTGACATCCCCTGGCATGACCCGAAACGGCAGGCTCAGGGGGAATAGAAAAGGAGAAAAAGATGAGCCCATTCGACCAGATCAACGGCACTCAGGAAAAAACGACAAAGCCTTCGAGCGATCAGGAAAACCCGGCCGAGAATATTTCTGCGGATACTCCCGTAGAACAGAAGGTCTCGATCGGGAACGAGGAAACCGAGAAAATGACGGCTGAAAAAAATGTGCCGTCAGGCGGCCTGACTCTCGGGAAAGGCCTCGATATCGGGACGGCCAATGTGGTCAGCGCCGTTCAGAACGCCCAGGACGGCATTTCGGTCAAGATGGAACGTAATGCTTTCATCGATATCGGAAGCGACGTCAATTCCAAACGGATGCTGACGCGCCTCAAGGTGCCGTACGTGTCTCACAACGAAAACCTGATCATCCTGGGAGACGCTGCGTTTGAGCTATCGAACGTTTTTAACCGGGAAACCCGCAGGCCCATCAAGGACGGATTGATCTCTCCCGCCGAAACGGACGCTCTGCCGATGGTCCGCCTGATCATCGACAAGGTTCTTGACAAGCCGCGGCAGGACGGCGAACCGCTCTACTTTTCCGTTCCCGCACCTTCCATCGACAGGGATAATAACATCATCTACCACCAGGGGTTCTTCGAGGGCCTCTTCCGCAAGATGGGATACACCCCCCACGTGATGAACGAAGGCCATGCCGTTGTCCTGTCCGATTTGGAGGAACAGGACTTCACCGGTATCGGCATTTCCTGCGGGGGGGGATTGATCAATGTCTGCGTTTGTTACAAGACCATCCCGGCCATCTCTTTTTCCATTTCCCGCGCCGGGGACTGGATCGACCGGAATGAGGGGGCTGTTCTCGGAATCAGTTCCACCAAAGCATTCTACCTCAAGGAAAAAGGCGTGAATCTTCTCGAGCCCCAGAACCGGGAAGAAGAAGCCATCGTCATCTAC
>CAZWHE010000300.1:0-1782 GCA_964633825.1 uncultured Phycisphaerales bacterium
CTAGGGAACATCGACGCCGATCCCGACTTCCGCCAGGCCTTCGCCTTCAGGTTTCTTCTCGGGCCGCGTTCCGACTGCATCGACGCCGGTGATCCCGCGATTGCCGACGCCTTGTTCGACGTGCATCCCCGGTGGCCCGCATGGCATGACGACGGGCCGCGCTCCGACATGGGCGCCTACGGAGGTCCCGCGAACCACAGGGGACTCGGCGACCGGGCCTTTGGAGAAGGGCGATGAGCAGCAGAAGGCGACATTGGCTCGCATCGATCGTCATCGGCGGAACGTCGCAAGCGGCGATCGTTCACGTTCCGGGCGACCACGCGACGATTCAGGACGCTATCGACGCAGCGGGCACCGGCGATGTAGTCGTAGTGCATCCAGGCGTCTATCAGGAAACGCTGAGCATAAGTGTCAAGGGGGTTACGATTCGGAGCATCGATCCCGGTGACTCCGTCATCGTCGCGACGACGGTCGTGGATGGCAGCGGGCTCGGAAGTGTGGTTACTTTTGCCGCAACGGATTCGACTACGATGGTCAGCGGATTGACGCTGACCGGAGGAAGCGGAACGCCGTGTTGTCTGGATGGAGGTACCTGCGGTGGAGGTATCTACTGCGGAGCGGGAGCGTCGCCGCGCTTGGATCGTTGTGTCGTGCGAGACAACTCCACGGTCGGCCCGCGCTCCGAAGGCGCCGGGGTGTACTGCATCGAAAGCTCGTCGCCGACCTTCGTCGACTGCACGATTACGGGCAATGAGATCGTAGTTGGCGGAGAGGGCGAAGGATATGGCGGGGGAGTGTACTGCAACGACTCCGATCCGGTCTTCGTGGCGTGTGAGATCTCCGAAAACATGGTTCCAGAACAGTACCCTCGGTTCGGAGTTGGCGGAGGCCTCCATTGTGTCGCCTCTTCTCCAGTGCTGGAATTCTGCACCGTGGCAGGCAATGAGGCCGCGGTTGGTGGGGGGATGGCCTTTCAGGGAGCGGGAGGAGCGCGCATCGAGAACTGCATCATAAGGGACAATCGATCTACCCACGAGAGTGCGGCGGCAGAGGGCTGGAACAGCGGCGAGGTTTTCCGGAACTGTGTGATCGCGTACAATAGTGCAGGGTGGGGAGGCGCCTACGGTTGTCAAGGCGGAACCCTCACCCACTGCATCTTGTGGGGAAACGAACCGGCGCAGGTTTCGCCGTGGATCTCGGCTTCCCTCTCATATTGCGACGTCGAAGGCGGATGGAACGGAAAAGGAAACATCGACGCGGATCCTCTTTTCCGAACGCGCCTGGGCTTCGACCTGCTCCTCGCGTCCGGCTCGCCCTGTATCGATGCGGGGGATCCGGCCAGGGAAGATGGGGTATTCGACGGGCATCCGAGGTGGCCGGGCTGGTACAGCAACGGTGCGAGGGCCGACATGGGCGCCTATGGCGGTCCGCGAAACGCCGGTTGGCTGGGCCGCGATTAGCATCGCGATTCCATCCGACGGGGAGAGCAGCGATTCTCATGCAGATCGAATGCGTGCCTGTCGAGGGGCGGGTGAGCTGCTTCAGCCGTTCCCGCCGCTCGCCACCCAGGAGGGCCAGGTGCGGGACCGGACCGGCTGCGACGGGAGCGGGCGTGGGAATGGTGGCCGGGCCTGGATCGGGCCCGGCTCGGCCTCTCGAAGGGCCAGGATCGGCCGTTGAGGGGGGTCAGGCGGCCGAGGTGGTCGCAAGGCGGTCAGAATCGCGTGGGGAGCCCGGGCAGCCCCAACGGAGTGCCGGGGGAACCCCGAGAAAGCCGGGGGG
>CAZWHE010000301.1:0-1779 GCA_964633825.1 uncultured Phycisphaerales bacterium
CAAATTCCAAGCACCCCGCCAAAAAGACAGCGGGCAGGCAAAATACAAATAAATCACAAACTCCAATATTCAATGACCAAAACATTCCAGGACGAGACATTGTTTGTAATTTGGTATTTGTGATTTCAATTATTTAATGAATTTCCAACAAAGCAAATTCCCTCTGGGGATAACCAAAGCCTGGCCCTCTGGGTCAGGATCTTTACTGAAGGAGGAGAACCGATTGGTCGTTGGAATCCTGTGTCACGATTCTTGGGGGGGAAGCTCGCGTATCGCCGTTCAGCTGGCGGAGTACCTGGCAGGGAAGGGACACGAGGTTCACCTGTTCACCCTGTGTCCGGCCATGTTCCAGACGCGGGGATCGAGCCACCTCCACCGGCACTATCTTTGCGAATGGAGTGAGACCGGCAGAGATCCATCGAAGCTCTATTGCAACTGGGGGGATGCACACCTGGATGGCTACACGAAAATGGTCTTGGACAAGATCGATCGGTACGGCATTTCCCTCCTGAACTACCACTATGCGGTGCCCTTTGCCGAGATCACTTCGAGGATCCGCCGATCTGCGAACCATTCGATGGTGAAAACGATAGGCACGCTGCACGGAACCGACGTGAGCATTTTCGGGAAGGATAGCGGGAAGGATAGCGGGCTCGCCCGATCGCTGCGTGAGGCGGATCTTCTTACGACGGTTTCCGAAAGCTATGCGGTGCAGTCGCACAGATATTTCCAGCTGAGTCAGAAGCCGACGGTCATCCGGAACTTCATCGATCTATCCAGGTATGAGCCGAAGAGAGCGGCCGCTCGGAACGTCCAGGCGTGCAATGGGAGATACGTGGCAACCCACATCTCGAACTTTCGTGAGATCAAGAACCCCTTGCTGGCCGTGGAGCTCTTCGACGGAATTCGCAAGGAGCTCGATTCCGAGCTCTGGCTTGTGGGGGAGGGGGAGCTGCTGGAGCCGACCCAGCAGAGAATCCGCTCTCTCGGTCTTTCGAGTTCCGCGAAGCACCTCGGAAGCACGCTGGAGGTCTGCTCGGTGCTCGCACAGTCGGACACGCTGATCGTGAGCAGCCACAGCGAGAGTTTCTGCCTCGCTGCGCTCGAGGCCATGGCGTGTGGAGTCCTCGTTCTTGCCCCCCGGGTGGGGGGACTTCCAGAGCTGATCACGAACGGACATGACGGGATCCTCTACGAACCGGGCCGCCCGTACGAAGGTGTGCGAGAAGCAATCAGGGTTCTCAAAGACCCGAGGCTGAGGTCGATCATCGCCAGCAACGCGATACGCACCGCCACCAAGTACTCCACCAGAAAAGGCGGGGACGCCTATGAAAGGGCGTATCGTGATGTATTGAAGAAGGAGAGGTCTCTGTCCCATCCTTCTTTGAAGGAGGAGGCCAGGCCGCCGGGATCCTTCTGCTGATGGAGGACGTGGCGCAAACAGGTGCGGGGCCGGGAACATCTCGGTCCGAAGACGAGCCGTGACCCGAGCCGACTGCGCGGATATATGTTGAAGACTTACATCCCGCCTTTTCAATAATCAACTTATTACGACTGCTCGATCACATTTTAAAAATTATGAACGACAATCGAGAAGCAGCAGGCCGTGTTGAAGAATTTAAACCTGATGGCAAACATTGAGTTGCGTGAACCGAATTGTGTATGATATATGAAGACCTGGTTTATCTGTTTTACTGATCGATTTTACCGAGTCAGCCCAAACGAGCAAAAAAAAGATGTATCACACCGATGTTTAAAATCATTTCCCACAACCTAAAT
>CAZWHE010000302.1:0-1765 GCA_964633825.1 uncultured Phycisphaerales bacterium
TTTTAAGGATTTTAACGCAGAGACGCAGAGACGCAGAGAGAAGGAAACTCATGGATGTCATTTCGAGCGAAGCGAGAAATCTTTCCGGAGGCAGCCTGGAAAAAGATAAGATTTCTCCCTGCGGTCGAAATGACAGGTCTAACTTGTAATGAAATCAACATTCGTTACATTTATAGGGTTGAATCGTTATTGTAACAAGCCTCTGCGACTCTGCGTTAAAACAATCTGGGAGCAAAAGTCCGCCCCGATGGCGATACGTGCAGAAAGGCAGCCATGCTCGGTGAACGACACACCTTCCGCTCTTTCGACGGTGAAGAGCTCTATTACCACGCAGCCGGCTCCGGCCCGGTCATGCTCTTGGTCAATGGCTTTGTCTGCTCTACCCAATACTGGCCCGAGGCGGTGGAACATTTTCAGCCGCGTTTCTCGGTGATCAGCTGGGATTATCGCGGCTATGGCCGGAATCCGCCCCCGCGCGACATGAGCACAGTGGGAATCGAGGGCGCCACGCGCGACATGATGGCCCTGCTCGACCACCTCGGCGCCGACCAGGCCGTCATCCTGGGCCATTCCATGGGGGTTCAGGTGGAGTTCAGGTGGTCCTCGAGTTCTACAAACATTATCCCAAGAGGGTAAGGTCCATCATCGCCCTTTGCGGCGGCTATGAAAATCCCTTTGCCAGCTTCAGCCGATCCGAGCTCATCAGGGAGTTCCTGGCCCGCTCCTCGAACAGGCTCGTGCCCCACAGCTCGATCGTGGGGGCCCTGTTCCGGTTCCTGTTGAGCAATCGCCTGGCCATGGAGGTCGCATTCCGGGTCGGGGCAAACCGCCAGCTCTGTCCCAGGCACTACATTCAAGATCTGTTCGATCATGTGAGCGGCATGGACTTCAAGGTGGTTCTCCGAAGCTTCGAGTCCATGGTCCGTCACTCCGCTCAGGAGGTACTTGCCACCGTCACCGTCCCCACTTTCATCATCGGCGGCGAGCGCGACGGGATGACTCCCCCTCAAAGGTCCGAGGAGATGCACCGGGCCGTGCCCGGCTCCGAGTGCAAGGTATACACAGAGTGCACCCATCTGGCCATGATCGAGAAGCACCACGAGGTCATGACCGATATCGATGGATTTCTTGCGCGCCGTGTGCCTTTCGAGGAGAAGAGAACAAAGCCGAAGCGAAGGGGGAAGAAAAAGAGGGCGGAGCGCTCTAAAAAATCGTAGAGTTTTTCATTCGATCCATCTATGCAACTTGCGTAGATTTCCTCGGAAAGTCCGGAGTAATGAGTCTCACACAAAGTCACGAAGCCATAAAGAAATAAAAAAACCTTCGTGCTTTTGTGGCTTTGTGTGAGGAAAAAATAATTGCGGCTCAGCCGCGTCAGGCCCCTTTCCTGACCGGCATCGCGCGGTAGAACGCCTCCACCTCTCTTGTCCGCCTCTCATCGTCCCACCCCAGTTCCCGGCCGAGAAGGGAGGCGCAGCGCTCGACGCATTCCCGGCCCGGGTCTCCCAGCGTGGCGATGCCGGTCCTCCGAAGCATCAGGTCGCTCAAGGTCACGGCCATCTCCTCCCTTGCCGCCCATGCCACCTGGGCCAGGATCTCGCTCCGGCCCGGACCTATCGGCTCGACCAGCGAAGAATCCTGGTCGAGCAATCCCACCACGCGGTCGAATTCGGACCCATAGTTCTGCACAAGCGACTTCAGTGTATCGTCCCCAAGACCGTGCCTGTTGCTCTGACGGCGCTCCTCCAGGAACGCCGAGACCTTT
>CAZWHE010000303.1:0-1680 GCA_964633825.1 uncultured Phycisphaerales bacterium
AGCAGGGCCCGGCTTGTTGTGCAAGACAAGAGCTGATAGTCCTTCTCAGACTAGGATCCGCGAGCTTGCCCGAATCGTCGCGGAGGATGTAGGATGCCGCAGCCCATGCGTGAGAGGCCGCGGCACGGTGGTTGCTGCTGCCGGGCGCGATCCTCGCTGGAGAAGGCCAGCAATCACTCGGACCCCGGGCTGTCGATGAACGGCCCTCCATCCACATTCAGCCCGAACATGACTCCCGCCCTACCCCGATTCGCCGTCCTTGTCGTCGCCATGTTCCTCGCTGTCGGTCAGGCATTCCCGCAGACCGTCCAGCCCCCTCAGGTGAGGACTCTCTTCGATCAAGAGCGTTCCGATCGCGAGGACGTGATCTACTTCCGCAACAACGACGTGCTCCGCGGCCAGGTCCTGAACGACTCGATCGGAATCACCACCCAGTACGGCGTTCTCACCGTGCCCCTGGACCGCTGCGCGGGCCTGTCCTTCGAGGGAGCCCGGACCAACACCGAGGCGGTGGTGACGACGAACTTCAACCGGCTCAGCGGAATCGTCACCGACCGGGTCATCCGCTTCCGCATCGGCTCGTCGGGAACCGAGATTCCGATCCGCAAGGAGAAGGTTCGGTTCGTCCTGATGAAGCGCACCGCCGACGAGGCGGCGTTCACAAGGAAGAACGAGAAGGCGGATCTGTTCCTGATGGCGAACGGTGACCTGCTCTCCGGCGAAGCCCTGGAGCGCAGGATCCAGATCCGCACGGACTACGGCATCGTGCCCGTGGGGTTCTCCGAGATGGCGGAGGTCCAGATGCAGGGCGGGGACAACGTGACCGCGGTGATCAAGAAGACGAACGGGGACACGATGCGCGGCACGCTGGAAACCGAGGAGCTGTCGCTCGACCTGGAGATCGGCATCGAGGTCGCGGCCGTCTACAAGGACAAGTTCGCGCGGTTCTTCGTGGATCGGGCGCACCAGCAGGCACCGGCGCAATTCGGGG
Source organism: uncultured Phycisphaerales bacterium (assembly GCA_964633825.1). GTDB lineage: Bacteria > Planctomycetota > B15-G4 > B15-G4 > CAYZWU01 > CAZWHE01. Next base: position 992 of record CAZWHE010000303.1, read on the forward strand.
TGCAGCAACCGCTCCTTGGGGAGTCCGATGGCGTCACGGGCTCGCCCGCCGGTGGCGAGTTGATCACGAACTCCCTGGGGATGAGCTTGCGGCTCATCCCAGTCGGGAGCTTCAATATGGGATCGGAAGACTCTGATGACGAGAAACCGGTCCACCAGGTCAAGATCACCCAGCCTTTCTACATCGGGACGATGGAGGTCACGCAGTCACAGTGGAAGAAGGTGATGGGGAACAGCCCAGCCGAGAACAAGGGAGATGATCTCCCCGTCGAGAACGTCTCCTGGGAAGACTGCGTGAGGTTCTGCAGCAAGCTGACCGAGATCGAACGGGCCACCGGGAAACTCCCCGCGAACTGGAAGTACACGTTGCCGACCGAGGCTCAGTGGGAATACGCCTGTCGAGCTGGAACCAGCACACCGTACTGCTTCGCGGGGTTCGACACGGATCTGCCGGACTACGCCTGGTACTCGCTGAGCAGTGGGGGCAAGACGCACCCGGTCGGCAAGAAGAAGCCGAACGCCTGGGGCCTTCACGACATGCACGGGAACGTGTGGGAGTGGTGCCTGGACGCGTACGACTCCAGTTTCTATGGAAAGAGCCCGGAGTCCGATCCGTTCTGCAGCTCCGGCTCGTCCCGCGTCATCCGTGGCGGCAGCTACGGCGGCGATGCCGCGTCCCTGCGGTCCGCC
>CAZWHE010000304.1:0-1664 GCA_964633825.1 uncultured Phycisphaerales bacterium
ATGGGGCCCATGTACCAGAACTTGGCGACCGCCTTCTCACGGGCCACATTGTTTTCGAGATAGGCGCGGACCACCGACGCCGTCCCCTCGGGGCGGAGGGTGAGGCTCCGGCCCTTCCGGTCGTCGAAGGTGTACATCTCTTTCTGAACGATGTCCGTCTCGGTCCCGATGGAACGGGAGAACAGATCGGTCGCCTCGAAGAGGGGCGTGCGGATCTCCTCGTACCCCGCCCGCAGGGCGACGCGGCGAACCCGGCTTTCCATCACACGCCACCGTGCGAGCTCGTCGCCGAGCAGATCTTTCGTTCCCCGGATCGCTTGGATTCGACCCACCGTCACTCCTTCGCTTCCGCGCGGGAAGCACGCCTCTGCTGGATCCACTGGACCGCGAGAATCGCCACGGCGTCGGCCAGGAAGTCGTACACGTCGCAGCTCCGGCCGATCCAGCCCTGATAGGTTTCGTCGAGGGCCGCCCAAATCAGGCCGCCGATGACGACGACGATCCCCGCGTGGTGCGCGAGTCCAGCCCGGCTCGATCGACGGAGCACGTCACCCCAGAGCCATGCGAAGACTCCGTACTCGATCAGGTGAAGGACCTTGTCATAGTGCCAGAGGGGCGGCGCCGCTCTCGGAAGTGTCGGGATCGAAGAGGCGATGATCATCAGGATCGACCAGACGATCGCCAGCGGCAGCCTCGGCACGCGCCTCCCCTTCCCCAGCATGACACTCCTCCACCGGTCGCGGCCCGTCGTGAATGACCAACGCTACCACCCTTCTTTCCCCGTGGTCAATCCTGGAGGGGCCGGTCGACCCGGCCCGGCCCGCCGGCGCTTCCCCTCGGTTCTCAACGACGGGCGAGGCCATTCGCACCGACTCCTCGGGGAACACCGACGCCCCGGTTCGGAATCGCCTGCGATGACGTCAGTGAACGGGGTGGGCGGGTGGTCGGGTTTTAGGTACCAGGTTTTAGGTACCAGGTTTTAGGTACCAGATACCGTATTTGCACATCTCATAAGCCTGTTCGACAAATACGGTATCTGGTACCTAAAACCCATGTTGTCCAGGTCCAGCGGGATACCGCGCCCCTTGACGCAGACCGGCGCTCCCGCTCACCCCTTTCACGAACGCCGTCGCGGATAGCACCCCGCTCCCCCCAATTGCATTGACAGAAACCCCTTCGGCCCGTATGCTGACATCTTTGTATCGGACACGCGTCGAGGTCGTGATCGTTCCCGTGGTGGCGGGGAAGGGAGACGCCAACCGCCGATGAGATCCGCCGCCGTCGCTCTGGGGATGACGCTTCTCCTCGGTGCTGCCGCCGTTTCCGGGCCGCCGGCGCCGGCCGGCAAGCCCCGACTCGCCCTGGTCGTCGACGATCTCGGCTACGGCTACGGCCCTACGGTTCGGGGTTTTCTCGAGTTAGAGGAGCCTATCACCGTATCGGTCCTTCCCGGGCTCCGGTACTCGGACCAAATCGCCCGGGAAGCGCTGGTCGCGGGGAAAGGACTTCTCGGCCACCTGCCGATGGAACCGATCGAGTTCCCCGTGCAGGATCCGGGCCCAGGGGCGATTTTTGTTGCCCAGACGGATGAGGAGATCCGAAAGCGGGTCCGTGAAGATCTCGATGGATTCTTCGCCATTGATGGCGTGAACAATCACATGGGT
>CAZWHE010000305.1:0-1574 GCA_964633825.1 uncultured Phycisphaerales bacterium
GCGGGACAAAAGAGCAAAACCAAAATAATCAAGCAACCAAGAAGCTTGAGATCCCTCATCCCTTGTTTCTCCTGGTTTTCATCAGCATTACAATGGCGATTATGCCCGCTCCGACCAGCGCGAGGAAAATGATAGCTATCTTTCCGATGAGCGACATGCCCGGTGGTGGTGGATCTTCGAGCGGCTTGGGCTCGCCCGGCCCGGATGAAGGCGGTGGATTATCCTCCAGCAGTGGCTCGAATTCGGTTCGTCCCTTGTAAAGCAACTCCTGCATATACCTCAGGGCCTCGGGATTGTTCTCGACCATGCTATAGCGCTCTTGTGGGTCAACCTCCAAATCGAACAGAAGCCAGTAGTCCATGTTGTCGAAGGGGCCCACATGGGGCATCTTCTTCGCATTGGCAGCCGCCTTTGCGGCCAATTCGGGGCCCACTAACGGTTCGAGACTACCCTGAATATAGGGAACCATATTGCTAAGGGGCCAAAGAAGCAGTTTCCATTCGGCCGTTCTCACAGCGCCGATTTCTCCGCTGTTGAGGAAATAGAGAACATCATGAGGCGAGACATCTTCGCCTTGAAGCTGCGGCCAGATATTGCGCCCGTCGATCTTGCGATCGGTCGGCACGTCCCCGCTTGCCAGCTCGACGAGCGTCGGAAAAATATCGATGTTCATCGTCATTGCATCGGATTCGATGCCTGCGGGAATCCTGCGCGGCCAGCGCGCTATCAGCGGCACGTGGAAACCGCCCTCCCAACTGGTCTGCTTTCTGCCCCTTCGTGCCGTGGCGCCTTCGTACCACGGGCCATTATCACTGGTGAACAGGACCAACGTTTTGTCATCGATCCCCAGGCGCTTGAGCGCGGAGAGAATCTCGCCCACGCTCCAGTCGAGTTCCTCGACCGTATCGCCGTAAATTCCGGCTTTGGATTTTCCCCTGAATTTTTCGGAAGCATAGAGCGGGATATGCGGAAACGTGTGGGGCATATAGATGAAGAAGGGCTCGTCTCCGCTCGCCTCCATAAATTTGACGACCTCTTCCGTATAGCGCCTTGTCAGGGTGGTTTGATCGGCGGGCTCTTCGATCTTCTCGGTTCCTCGATAGAGCGGCAGAGGCTCCATATCGTTGCTGTAAGGAAGGCCGAAATAATAATCGAAGCCCTGGCTCGTGGGCCAGAACTCGGCGTAATGTCCCAGATGCCACTTCCCGATCGCCGCCGTCCGGTAGCCGCAGGGCTTGAGGGCTTCGGCTATGGTGATCTCCTCGGCGGGCAGGCCGTTTCGGTTGCCGGGATGAACGACCGCCAGCCCCAGTCCTGAGCGAACCGGATACCGTCCCGTCAGCAGGCCGGCGCGAGAGGGCGTGCACACCGGGGCGCTCGCGAAAAAATTTGTGAGGATGACGCCCTCCGAGGCCATCGTGTCGATGTTGGGAGTCTCGATGAGATCGGACCCCGTGACACCCAGATCCGCGTAACCGAGGTCATCGGCGTTAATCAGGATGATATTCGGGCGCTCGATGGCTGAGGGCTCCTGGGCCTGCTCCGAAGCGTCGACTGGGGACAGGATTCCGCTC
>CAZWHE010000306.1:0-1567 GCA_964633825.1 uncultured Phycisphaerales bacterium
CGGGAGGTGTTTCAGTTTCTGGCCGAAGAAGAAAAAAACCACTTCCACTTTCTCAAGAGCCATTACAGCTCTTATTTAAAGACGGGCAAGCCCGATGAATCCATCAAGCTCGAAGGGAAGACGATCTTTACGGGAGACCACCCCATCTTTTCCGAAGAGATCAAGGATCGTATCGGAAGCGCCCATTATGAGATGACGGCTCTCTCCATCGGCATACAGCTCGAGCTTTCGGCTGTTCAGTTCTACCGGGCCGAGGCCGAGGCCGCATCGGACGATCCCGTTGTTTCGGCTCTCTTCAATGATCTCGCGGAATGGGAAAAGGAGCACTTGAGCGCCCTTCAAATGCAGGCCGATCTGCTCAGGGAAGATTACTGGAACACGGCCGGATTCTCGGCTTTCTAGCCTCAAAAACAGGTTCGCCGGTTGTCTGTGCGTTTTGGTTGAGCCAAAGGAAAAAGAGGCTAATCAATCTATGTAGTTATCGATTCAACGGCTTCTCTGAAAAGAGTCGATGAACGGACGCTTTTCCGGAAGCATTCAATAAATCCAACGGCGTCTTTTGTACGCCAATAAACGGGAGTAATAGATATGGTTTATTTACCTGTTAGAAGAACACCTTCGGGTGTTTCCAGCGTGCTGGGTGATATGGGTCGGATGTTGGATACCTGGTGCGGACAGCCGTCCAATCAGATGAGACAGGAAGGTTTGTGGCATCCCTTGATGGATGTTTACGACGGCGATAAAGAGATCGTCGTCGAGCTCGAAATACCGGGAATTGATCCGGATAAGATCGAAGTCTCCATAGAGGAGGATCATCTCTTTGTCGAAGGCAGCCGCGCAAATTCCCGCGAGAATGGGAGCGACGGCCGTTACTATTCGGAACGTCCATCCGGCGGATTCCATCGAATCGTGCACCTCTCGTGCAGCGTGGATCCGGATAATGTTCATGCAAAATACCGTGACGGGATTTTGGAAATCACCCTGCCGAAACAGGAAAGGGCCAGGGGAAAGAAAATAGAAGTCTCCTGATAAAACCGCCTTCCGGCTGTGAAAATCCGGCTGCGAAAATCCGGCTGAAGAACTCCCGCCCGGTTTCCGGCGGGAGAGGGGGCCGCTTTTCTATAAAAGCGAGCTGCCGATCAAGAGGATCATCAGAGAGAGGGCGTACACGTTGATCCGCATAAAGGCGGGAAAGTAGGCGGTCTTTTTCTCTCCCATGAGAAATCCGAAGGCTTTCGAGGCGAGCCAGAGAGAGGCGGCCAAAATGCCGAGGTTCCAGGGGAGGTGGATCCCTCCCGTTACTCCCATGAGAAGTCCGGCGGCCGCCACGGCCAGGATCCAGATGCAGGTGATGCGCGCGATCTGGGCTTTTGAAAAGAGACGCGTCAAAGAGGGTAGATCGGCTTCTTCATAGTCGCTGCTGAACATCAGCAAAAGAAGCCAGAAATGGGGGATCTGCCAGATGAAAAAGAAGAAAGCCAGCCAGATGATGGTGGGGTCGCTGATTAACCCTCCGCCTGCGGCCCATCCGATCATGGGCGGGATCGAGCCGACCAGGGCCCCGGGG
>CAZWHE010000307.1:0-1552 GCA_964633825.1 uncultured Phycisphaerales bacterium
TATTCAACAGAACCATCCCTCCCACCACGGACACCCTTTTTCATTCGAGTCCGCAGCCACGGATCGAAAGGGCCCTTGTGAGAAGGATGGCGGAACAAAACAGATTAGTGGGAGACAATCAAAACCTATATGTTTGGATTCGCGCGATCGATTCCCGAGAAGCGAAATCTGACTGGAGCCAATACCAAAAAACCAAAATCGTCCGGGAATAGGCTTCGATAAGCAGCCGCGACGTTTCCCCGATATTCGTTTGCAGTATCGGTCTTGGTACTGAAAGGAGGACGGACCTTCCATGGGCAAGCGTGCTTCTCCTGTGAAATGGCTCGTAATAATTGAAGCCGGTCTTCTGATCGCGCTCGTCGTTGGCATCGTCTGGCTGAAATGGCCGCAGAGTAGTCGCGGGGGGACGGGTGCTTATAACACCCCGCCGCCGGAATCGGTGCAGCGCTTATTTGAAGACCGGAGTCCTCCCTTGGGGGAGTCGAGTCCTGAGGACCAACAAGAATCGCCGTCCGTCGAGAACGTGGATGCTCCCGTTACCCCGGACGAAGAGCCGGCGGTCGTGACCTCCGAGTCTTCTGACACACCCTCAGAGGCCGCCGACGAACCGGAGCCCTCTCATGTCGATCCCGCCCAGGAATCCTCGGATCTGGAAGACGAGGCAGAGCCCGAACCGGAACCGGAATCTGTCGATGAGCCTGCCGGCGAGCCGCCTCTCGCCCCCGATCTCACGAGAACCATGACAGCCGTACGATGGGATCGGCCCCGGGATCCGGACGGGGATCCGGTGAATCGATATCTTGTCGAGATCTACCTGAATCCCGAGGAGAAGACTCCCGTTCTTGCGACCGAAATCGGCACAACACGCTACGCGAAGGACGCCATCAAGGAAGCACTTCTGAGTAAAGGGATCGAGGCGCAGGACGTCTATATATCCGTTCGAGCGGGGGATGATCGCGGTCTCTGGTCCCCTCCGAGCAAGTCCTGCCGAATCTTGATTCGATAGGGGTTGACCCATGATCCGTCATCGTCATAAGGAGGAAGCGGAATTCCTCGGAGCAGCTCTATGCGTGCTTCTCTTACTGGCCCTCATGGTCAACGTGCACGGTGCCGCGGGAGAAACACCGCTGGAGGTTCAGCTCAGCAACTCGAAGTGGGACTTTCCGCACGGATCCCTTGTCGCCACCGTGAGGGATACGGCGGAGCACGAACCGGTGCGGGGACTCACGAATGAAGACATCATTCTTCGTGACGACGGAACCCCGGTTTCTACGGTTAGAATCACGCCGGCCGATAGCGCCGGACATTTTCTCGCTCTAAGCCTCGCTCTCGATGTCAGTGGAAGCATGAAGGGCGAAGCCCTGGCACAGGCAAAAGGAGCGGCCATCGAGCTGATTCACCGATTAACCCCGGAGGACCACGTCGCGCTTGTCGCTTTTGATGAGATCATTCGTGTAGAAATCAAACCCACCCAAAATAAGGTGCCGGTCAAGCAAGCCGTCGTCGGTCTCAGGACCTACGAGGACACGGCGATTCTCGATGCTCTCTCCCG
>CAZWHE010000308.1:0-1531 GCA_964633825.1 uncultured Phycisphaerales bacterium
AGGGCCGCAAGCCGGCCTGTGTCGAAAGGTGCGAGAAGAAAGGCGCAAGCGCTCTCTGCGTGGGCGACCTGCACGATTCGGAGAGCGAGGTTTCGAAGCTGATCGCCCATAATTCAGTCAAACGGATCAGAGAGGACCTGGGCACGGAGCCCAAGGTGTACTACATCGGTCTCTAAAGGCGTACCTGAGAGGGTGACATGGAGATCCAGTTCGAGAGCATTGAGGGAAGGTCGCCGAAGTATTATCTGTCACTGGCTGTTCTGGCGGCTCTGGGGGTGGCGGGATTTTTCGCCACGCTCCATGTCATGGAGAACGGAATCTGGGTCACGGGGATGACAAACCGCGTTCCCTGGGGTCTCCAGATCGTCATGGCCGTCTATTACATCGGGCTGTCGGCCGGGTCTCTTGTGATCTCGGGCCTGTACGGCGTCTTCGGAAAGACGGAGTACAAGCCCTTTGCCAGGATCGCCGTCTACCTCGCCATGCTCTTTCTCATTGCCGGCCTCATGTCGATCCTCACCGACCAGGGAAGGCTGGACAGGGTCTTTGTCGAGCCCTTCGTGCATTTCAACCTTCAATCGATGTTCTCCATCAATCCCTTGCTCTACAACGGCCATATCCTGATCTGCATCATCTACCTCTGGGCGCTGTTCAAAGAGAAGAAGACGCTGACCAAGGTGGTGGCGACCCTCGCTTTCGGGTGGGCTTTCTGCGTCCACAGCGGCACGGGGGCGATTTTCGGTTTCGGCGCGAGGGTGCTTTACGAATCCCCCCTCCTGCCGGCGAGCTTCGTGGCGGCGGCCATGGCATCCGGCACGGCGCTCATGATCGTGATGATCGTGGCGCTGTTCAAGGCGACGAAGCGCCGCGTGGACGATGAGCTCGTTCTCTGGCTCGGGCGGTTCCTGGCCGTCTGCCTCCTCGTGGTCGTCTATTTCCTCTTTGTCGAGAACGCGTACCGGGCCTACGTGGTCGAGCTGCGCGACGCCGCCGTCTACTACCTTTTCGGAGGTTTCCACAGCATGCTCTTCTGGGGCGGCCTTCTCCTCGTCGGCAGTTTCATTCCCATGTATCTCCTCTTTCGCAAAAAGACGGGACGATCGATCCGGTGGGTCGTTATTGCATCCCTGCTGGTCGTGTTCGGCGTTCTCTGCGAAAGATATGTGATCGTCCTTCCCGGGCTGACCCACCCCCCCGATCTCCTGCCCGGCATGGAAATCGTCGGGTCCGGGCTCGAAGAAGGAATCGCGGCCTATTCGGTGAGCCTTGCCGAAATAGTCCAGGCCCTCGGCGTGCTCGGCGTCATCGGCTTCCTCTTTGTCTGGGGGCTGAAGGTCTTCAAGCTCCTCCCGACAGAGGCGAGGTGGCCGGGGCGGTCGGCCGGGGCCGAATAATTCGGTCCATTGATACAAAAAGGGACGGGAGCTCATCTCCCGTCCCTGTTTTATTATTGTCGGAACACCCGGCTCAACCGGTCGGGCGATCCCGTTGATGTACACTTATTGAACCGACGTGGCCACCACGTTGGTCG
>CAZWHE010000309.1:0-1529 GCA_964633825.1 uncultured Phycisphaerales bacterium
TCTCCTCGAGGTTCATCGCCTTGATGGCGGCTACAAGAGGAAATGTGAAAATCCCGCAGATAAAGAGAATTGAAAGGAACAGTAGGAAAGATTTGTTTCGATACATACGTCTACTCCGATTCGGGGGACTCATTAAACCTCTGACTATTTTTTGACTCTTGATAGCTGCTGTTCTCAAATAGACCTGTTGCAAACCCGAGAAAGTCGGACAAACCCGACAAAGCCGGGTTCTTCATTACAAGGACTGGACGTCACACGTGTCCTCGAACGTTCCCTGGTATGTGTTGTCCAGAACGTCCAAGGCGAAAGTGAACGTATACCAGCCCGTGGGAAGTTTTCCCTGGGCAACGGTGTAGCTGTTTATGTTCACCAGCCCGCCGTCGTAGCTGCGGATCGGGGTTCCCGAAGGCGTCCACGTGTTCGGCGGGATCCAGTAGTACGTGGTGCTCCAGTCTTTCTGGACGAAGATCCACCAGTCATGGGCGACACCGGTCTGGCCGCCCGGGTCGAGAGCGATCGTGATCGGCACCGTCTGTGTATGAGAAACGGTTGTGGGTCCGTCGGAACCATTGACCTTGATGTCGGGCACGGGATCGGCTCCACCGCCTCCGCCGATCTCCAGCGGATAATTGTTGGACAGAGAGGAGTGGCCCGTGGCGTTTTTCTTCACCACCACTGTACCGGAGTTCGCGCCCGAAGGGATTGTCACATCGATCTGGGTTCCGCCTCCCGTCGAAGCGACACCCGTGACCTTGACAGGCGCACCAACGGAACCGTCTCCCGTGAACCAGACTTCATTGCCGCTCGTCGAGAAATTGTTTCCGCTGATGGTGAGGGTGGTTCCCACGTTGAAGCTTCCCGACAAGGACGAGATGTGGGGTTTCGAGCCCGACATGGAACCGTAAATGGCATCAAGCCCGTTCCTGTCGTCGTTCTCGATCGTTCTCTGTCCGTTGCCGGCACCGGAGGCCGCCCACCACATGGTGGCCGTCGAGCTCCCGGAATGGTCGAGGCCGAGGGCGTGGCCGTACTCGTGGGCGCAGATACCCTGCAGGTCCATCCTGTTTCCGCCGGACGAAGTATTGCCCGGCCCGTCGTGCCAGATCCAGGGCTGGTCGTAGAACTTGATCTTCCAGCCGTTGGCGCCGGACAGGCAATAGGCGAGAGTGCTGCCGCCGTTTTCGTCTTTTGCCGAGATAATGTTGTCCTCGGCGCTCCCCGCGACACTCGCTTCACCCACATAGACGGGGTCGAAGTTGGCGCCGCCCGTTCCCCAGGAACTGGAGCCCATCTGCTCCGAGCCCCATTCGATGCAGCCCTTCCAGAGCGCCATGATCGCCCCCAGGGTGCCCGGGAAATCGGGGTCGGGCGTCGTGTTGTTGTTGGCTGTGGCATCCTGGAAGTTGTTATATACGCGGACATCCCTCTCGTCGGTGTTGAGATTGTGTCCTAAAAGATTGTAGCTGAGGAGCGCTCCGTTCGTCAGGAAGAGAGAGATCATGACCAGCACCACGGCGCCGGCAGCCACT
>CAZWHE010000310.1:0-1521 GCA_964633825.1 uncultured Phycisphaerales bacterium
GCCGTTTTCGGTCTTGTAAAAGTAGGCATTCTTTCGGTGCAGAATCGCCTTCTTCAATGCCCTTTCGCAAATGTTATTGTCAATCGGCGCGCCGGGTTCGCGAAGGAACAGAGTGAGCCCATCCCAGTGATTTTGCATGTAGCCGATCGCCTCGCCCAAGCCGCTGTTGGGCTCCACCTTCCTCTCGTCGATTTGCGCTGCCATCCACGTCTCGAGTTCGGCCATGCGCGGGCCGCTCTGTTCTTTGTGGAAGCGCAGGCGCTCTTCGGCAGACCTCCCCTCGTTCCGGGCTACGGCGTCGTTTCTGTAGACGTCCTTGAGGATATTGAGCACGTGAAGGCATTCGTCGGGGAAGTTCACCGCCACGTCGGCAAACTTGCGGCGCCCGTGGGCCAGACAGTTGGCCAAGATGGTTTGGAGTTCGTCGGGCATGTTCCTCGATAGGGCGTCGCACATCTGGATCGGTTTGCCGAGTTCCGAGGCACGCCGCTTGAGGAGTTCGACGAGGTTCTCCCCCGCATGGTTGGGTCCCGTGAAGAACAACGCGATCCTGTGTGTCTCGAATTTTGACACGACGCCCGAGGTGAACACCCCCTTGCGGCCGTCCTGGAAATCCTCCCGCGAGAGCCCCAGGATTTTCATCGTCGTGTCGTCGATGTGGAGCACCTCCCCCTGGGCTGCCTGTCGAATCAACTCTTCAAAGGCCGGGCGGAAGCCGTGGGAGGCCTTTTCCACGATCTCCCATTGCGTCGAGGCCGGCAGGGGAATACCGAGGCTCCCCTCCAGCCTTTGCAATCGGTTGAAAGGAAGCCCCGACCCGTATTTCATCAGAGCGATCATGGCCGCCGACTCGGCATCGTACTTTTCTTCTCCCACGCCCTTCGGCGTCTTGGCCGTGAACACCTCGCCGCACAGCTTGCAGCGCAATTTCTCCAGTTTATATACCGTGGCGGAGAGAGGGGCCTGGCCCTTAATCCTGACGATCGACCCGGGAGTCCATTTGTACAACTTGCCCTTGTGGCACTCCGGGCAGGGCTTGCCTTCTTTGAGCGACTCATGAGGCACATGGACCTTTTCGCCTCCCGTGTAGGCGTCGGCCCCGTTACGGCCGTGCCCTTTTTTCTTTTTCCCTTTACCGCCGTTGCCGGTCTGTTCATCCGTGGAATCATTCTGATCCGACCCGGATGTTTCCAAGACCCTTTGGAGCACCTTTTTCGTTTTTTCCGTGGCCGCGCCGAAGAGCATCTCTTTCAGCCGCTGGACCGACACTCTCTTCTTTTCCAGTTCCTGCGTCAGGAAGAGCAGCGTCTCCAGCGCCGCATGGATCTTCTCGTATTCTTCTTCGCTCAACGCCGCTCTCGCCCGGTCGAGAATCGCCTCCAGTTCGCTCATGTCCATATCGATCCGATCGGGGCCCTTCGACGCCATGCGCTCCGATCGGGCTCTACGCTTCCGCTTGAGCTTCTCTTTCTTCTTCTTCCTCTTTTCTTCTCTGTTCTTTCCCATGGCTCACCCACAAAG